>NZ_JAPKIB010000018.1:0-77302 GCF_036759925.1 Kluyvera sp. CHPC 1.2972
AAAACCGATACTGGAAAAACTCTAACGCGGTGGCCAGTTTTAGTTGACCACAACAGCATTACCATGCCGGCACGCGAGAAGAAAGGATCTACGAACTGATCCTTGATGAGATCCGCGTGATGAACGTACTGCCGTTTAACCTTCCGGAACCGAAAACACCCGCACTGCAGGCGTTGTGTCAGCAGATTCAGCATGAACCCGGCAAGCCCTGGACCGCCGCCATGGCCGCGGCCCAACTCAACATGAGTGAGAGAACGCTGTTACGGCATTTCCAGAAACAAACGGGGCTTTCATTCAGCGAGTGGGTGCGACGGGCAAAACTGATGATTGCACTCAACTATCTTGCTCAGGGGCAATCGGTTTTGCGTGTGGCTCTGGAGCTTGGCTATGAGAGCCACAGCGCATTCAGTGCGATGTTCCGCCGTATTCTGGGCGCGTCCCCAAGTGATTACTTTCAGTCACGCTGAACAAGGGGCAATGCATTCAGCAATGCCTGCAATGACGCCCGCGCAACATCGTTGTTGATGCACACTCCCCAGCGGCTTTCGCCATCAGCAAAGGTACAGCAGATATACGCCGCAGAACGACTTTCGTTATGCCTGCCAAGGGTATGCTCATGATAGTCTTCAATGGCGAAGGCAATGCTGTACCGCGATTTCAGCGCATCGGCAGCCGCAGAAAGTAACCCATTCCCTTTACCATTTAACGAGATGATGCCTTCTGCGGTCTGAACGCGTGCCCGCAGCGACGTTCCACCTTCTTCCAGACTCTCACTCTGGTATTCCAGCAGTTGCCACGCGGAGGATGGATGGTGAATATAGATCTTGCGGAACAACAGCCAGATATCAGCCAGCGTCATCTCGCGACCATGGCTGTCGGTCTGCATCTGAACGTGGTGACTAAAGTCCTGCTGCAGGCGGCGCGGTAATTTAAGACCGTGATTTTGTTCTAATATCCATGCTGCACCGCTTTTGCCAGACTGGCTATTCACGCGAATAACCGCTTCGTAGCTGCAGCCAATATCATTCGGGTCGACGGGAAGGTAGGGCATCTCCCAGCGCTCAGAAGCGGATTGCGTCCGAGCCGTAAAGCCTTTTTTAATCGCGTCCTGGTGTGAGCCGGAGAACGCGGTGAAGGCGAGCTTACCCGCATAAGGATGGCGGGGATGCACTGGCAATTGGTTACATTGTTCGACCTCTTCAACGACGTGCTTCATATCGCTAAAATCAAGTTGCGGGGAGATCCCCTGGCTGTAGAGGTTCATGGCCAGCGTGACCAGACAAACGTTCCCGGTCCGTTCACCATTACCAAACAGACATCCCTCTACGCGGTCCGCGCCGGCGAGTATGGCCAGTTCCGCGCTCGCGATGCCGCAGCCGCGATCATTATGCGGATGCACGCTGATACAGACGGCGTGGCGTCGTGAGAAATGGCGGCAAAAATACTCAATCTGATCGGCGTACACGTTGGGGGTATTCACCTCAACGGTCGCAGGCAGGTTAATGATCATTGGCCTTTCCGGGGAGGGCTCCCAGACATCGGCGACCGCTTCACATATTTGCAGCGCAAAATCGGGCTCGGTAAAACAAAACGTTTCCGGGGAATATTCATAACGCCACCGGGTCTGCGGATTGGCTTCGCACAGGGCGCGAATTTTTCGTGTCGCGCTGACGGCCAGCTGGATGATTTCGGCTTTGCTTTGGCGGAACACCAGTTCACGGAAAAGGGGGGCCGTGGCGTTATACAGATGCACCGTCGCGCTATCCGCGCCATCCAGTGCCGCAAAGGTGCGTTCAATCAGGTCGCTACGCGCCTGCGTTAACACCTGAATCGTGACGTCTTTGGGTATCAGTTTGTCCTCAATCAGCTGGCGGACAAACTGGAAATCCGTCTCCGACGCGGCGGGAAAGGCCACTTCAATCTCCTTGAAACCACATTTGAGCAGCAGTTCCCAGAAACGTAATTTTCGAACCGAGTCCATCGGTTCCGCCAGCGCCTGATTACCGTCACGCAGGTCGGTAGAAAGCCAGCGCGGGGCGTGCGTCAGCTGTTTGTCTGGCCACTGGCGGTCAGGCAGGGCAATGGGGGTATGGGGGGAATATTTTTGCGATGGTGCTTGCAGCATGGTGTCTCTCCTTTGCGTTGGTCTCCCTTTATCCTGCTCAATCAGCATAGGGATTACCGACGCAAAGGTGACAACCTGTGTAGCAAAACCGCCAGGCTGAGGGAATTGCCCATTACCGTCTGGTTAATTTCTACCGCCGTGGAGCCAAATCCCTGCACCGCTTCAAATGCTGATGAATTTCTTCACTGGCATCAAAAATACAATCCAGGTGTTTACCGCGCGCAATCATCCTGGTGCGTAAATTCGGGTTACCGCATCCTTCGACAAATTCTGACATCTGGCCTGCATCAAATAACTCATCTTTTTCGGCAATCAGAACCGTGACAGGGAGTGGCAATGCGGCAATTTGTTTAGCGGGCTGACGCGGTGTTAACGCATTTGCCATATTTACGCTGTAGCGCTGGACAAATTCAGGCCTTAATAACATCACCTCTTTGGGGAAATTAAGCCTCACGGCGAAACGGTTGCCACACAGTAATCCGCCACTGAGTGCATTGAGTATGAAAGGCCACTGGCTTACCGACGCGAAGGGAACCGACGTTCTGTTGTGAATATTGGCTGGCGCAAAAGGCCCCAATTCAGGGGCCAGTAAAATCAGGCTGTCACTTTTTTGCGATGGGGTGTAACGCGTAAAATAATTGATCAGCATTCCCCCTCCGCTGGAATGGCCCAGCAGATGAACTCTGGCACGAGGGAACTTTTCGTGCACATGTTGAAGCACCGTGTCGACATCCCGCCAGACCTGCTGCGGATGCGCAATGCTTCCTTTATGACCCAACGATAATCCGTGCCCACGGATATCGATAAGGCAGGTACACACCGACCCGCGATGGCTTATCTGGTGCGCAAGGATATCGTAACCCGCATCTGAATTGACGCCACCGCCGTGATAAACAAGCAGCACATCTTCGACGGCGTCTTCCGGTTCAAAGCAGCGAATAGTTAATCCGGCTACCACATATTCAGCCACATCTTGAGTCGGCGGTAATAACGCAGTGAGTTGTTGATGGCGGTGGTTAAAATTAATGAAATCAATCACGTCAATATTTCCATATGGGTAAAGGGAAGCACCATCAGGCTCTTGTAGACCATTTTACTCAATCCGGGCGTCGCTCTGACCTACCAGAAACCGGTGATATCTTTAGCGTGACGGCTGATTGCAAAAGATAGGCCTGATAAGCGAAACGCTATCAGGCATTTTTGTCCCATCCACGAGATTCCCGGCGTCGCGCCGCTCGGCCGGGCTACGATTATCCCTGGAATTTGCCACCGGATTTACTGCGCTTGATTGCCGGAATATCGCCGGAATCATTCAACGCGCCTGGAAAGGTCTTCAGCCAGGCTTTCACTTTCCGCTGGTTGATATTCGCCACGCTCATGCCTTCAATGCAGCCCCATAGTTCGCGGGTATTCTGCGGGGTAATCACAATGCAATCTTTCATCACGCGGACTTTAACGGGCATGCCGTCGATAAATCCGGCCTGGGCGAGCCAATCTCCGCCAAGGTGAACGGCGCGGCCTTCCACGAAGGAGTAAAACTCGCAGTGGGTGAAATCGGGTACGGTAGTTGGGGTGAGGGGTGTTGCCATGGGGCAGCCTCCGATGAGTGATTTTTCTCTCTCATTGGTGGCTAAATCAGATGGAGTTAGAACAACCTACTCATCGATACCGGTGCATCTTTCGACGCCCCGCTGGCCCACCATTGAGATGGTGACAGTGCGAACGACATGCGCACGTTTCTCGATGAAGTTAGGTCAGGAGGCTAATCCCGGTACCTGATTTTGCAGGTACCGGCATAGGGTACAGCGGTTAGTGGGGGTGGGCAATAGTGGGGGCTGGAAGGGGGATCGCAGAAATGAAAATAGGTAATGGTGCTGTGGGGGGATTGGGAGGAACTTCCCCCCTCTTGTATCAATGGTTATTTATTAATTTCAGTTAGTTAAATATAAAACTAATACATAGGCTAGGTTGTTTTATTTTCACAAGATATCGTAAGCATGTTAATATAATATGCACAGTAATTATCTATTTATAAATTGGGATTGATATGTTGAGCTTTGTGCTTTTTCTGGTCGCAGTACTATTAATTGTCGTAATAATTAAGATATTACCCCGCAGAGTATGGAAATGGATTGGCGTTACTATTGGTATCGTAGCATTGATTTGTGTAGTAATCGTGGGTTACTTCCAATATCAGGAACATAGTCAAGAAGTAGACCGTAAAGCTAATCTTATGGCTTATGCTCAGGATGTTGCGTTTTATGCGAGTTCACATAGATGGGCAGCTACTGACATACAGAACAGCCCTCACGCTACTCCTCAGGATGTGGAGTATGCGAAACAACACGCAGATGAACTAAAGGATGCTGTTTGGATGCCTGACATAGAAGATTATGCCAAACGTGCCAGAACGGTTAAGGGGTTAACTTCTTTATATGTTAGTACATATACAAACCGCTGGACTAAAAATGCAGCACATCTTACAGACAAAGGAATTGAAGGTGTTACAGACGTGATAATCCTGTCTGATAACTACATTGTATCAGAGTGGGAAGCAAGAGAATTAGCTGATCAGGGTTTTAAGGACTCTGTATTTGTTCAATATTATTCTCTCGATGGTTCAAGAGTTTATAGCTCTAAAAAAGATAAATGGATAGATTCAGATACTAAGAGTAAAGCTGTCTTTAATGATGCCAATGAAAATTAATATATGAATTAACACTAATTCGTTTACTGATGGTTATCAAAGTCCGCTTCAGGCACGAAGCGGACCAACTCACTGAGCTGAACTGACCACTCTGAACGAGAAGTTGACGTGTTGACTAATTTTTGAACATATGGGCGCCTAATACCCCACTTTGTAGTCTGCTTTACCATGAGGGACTTAAATTTTTTGTTTGCATACTCGTAATATCAAGAATATAAAATCAGAGAAAACTACAAATCCTTATATTTTAGCAGGGCTAATTATTTAGCGAATTTTTTCTTTTCACTTAAGACCGATACTTAGCAACTTTTATTAAAAAGGTTGCTAAAAGTAAAATAACAAATTTAACGACCTGAATCATTAACGCTTAAAATAATCTTCAAGCCGTAGGTAATAGTGGGCGTAGCTTCGCTCCGCCCGGCTACTTAAAACCGTTATTCCCCTATAATCTGCCCAACATCAATCCGGTTCCCATCCAGGTCAGCAAACACAAAGGCGCGAATACCGTAATCCTTATCCTGAATCCCTTTGACGATCCTTGCCCCTAAAGCCTGACAGTGTGAGTACAGGGCGTTGGCATCATCAACAAGCAGGTGCGCGATAGGAAAGGTTGCCGCTTTGTGCTGCGGCTGCAACGTCAAATGCAGTTCCGCCGCCTCGCGCTTCAATATCACAAACCCCACCGGATCGCCGTTTTCAAAAACGACGTCAAAATTGAGCCCATCAACGTAGAACGCTTTGGCAAGCTGGATATCTTTAACGGGGAGCACGGCCGCGATACGGCCAAATCTGACATGCTGCTGCATGACTAACCTCGTGGGTATAAGCAATGGATCCATAGCGTAGGGCGGTGCCGTTGCTATGCGGCTGGTCGGTGCCAGATTGAGGATGACGATAGCGTATTTTAGAACGGCGGGAAAACAAAAGTTTAACGGCTTGACATCGGGTACGATCCCGGCGGCGTCGCGGTTGGCCGGGATACGAATCGAACGTAGCCTTTAACCAGGAATATAGGAAGATAACGGTTATTCAATAATTAATTATTGCCCGGTATTGGATATCTCAACGCTATATCTGGAGCATCAATCAAGCGCCTTTCTGAACGGGCCATCAGATACCCCGCAATCTCTTCTGCACTAAGGTCCACGTGTAACATTTCAGGGTTCTGGAACCAACTATCCGGCCAATATATGAGGTCAGATGGATTACCATCAAAATTACACTCAAGTAATGAAAGCGCGAAAATTTGTTCGGATTCCTTGCCCTCGCAGGCACAAATGAAATTGATTGTTTGAATCAATTCTTCCCACGTAAAATCTGGGTAAAATTTATCCAGATTAAAAGCCATTCTGGTAAATTCCCGGGCACTGGTCCAGGAGGAAAAATCTCTGAAATCAGAAAATGCATAGGGGCTTAAAACCTGCTCGTTCCATTCGGCCATCATGGCCACCAGAACCGGGTCTTCCTGATCGGACCCTTCGTCAATTTTAGACAGTATCATCTCAGCGTTTTTGGCGAGTTCGTTGATCTTTTTACTACTGACTTTGGCGGGGTTCATCCTTTCCGGCAACGGCATGCTTTTAATCCCTTTAACGTTAGAACATAAAAATAGTGGTTATAAACAAGACTCGTAAGGGGGGATATCGCACTATCACCATCCGCTCACTAATAAAGCAGGATAGATGAACAACCTTTACGTCGCTACCACCAAATGTAGGGATAACATTAAGTTATCCTACCAGGGTGTCGTCAAAGCCAGTGCTGGATATCATCGACGTCAGGAAATAAGGCAGTTGCGGCACAAATCGATATATAGTCAAATATATAGCGATTAGAGCAATCGATGAGGTTTAGCATGCATTTGTTTATGTTTTATATTGGTGGGAATGCGGGAAAATCGAATATTGAAGTGCATGATATTCAGTTCGTTGCAGCCCATGAGCCGCAGGAAGCCTGGCCTGCGCTTCGTGAATCATGGTTCGGCGATAGCGATAAAATTCATATCGACGGTTACAGCCGTATTACCTGGGCAGACGGCTATGCTGTCACGCTTTCACCTGAGCCGCCTCAGTCTGCATTACGATTGTTTTTCGTCAATGCGGGCGGCTACAGCCCCGACACGCTTGCCGAGCTGCACGAATATGATTTGTTTGTTGCAGAGAGTGCCCTGGAGGCGAAGAAAAAAGCGCTGAGCACGCTGCTTTGTGGTGCCTTTCAGCAACATAAAGACAATTTGGTTGAGGTCGATGACTGCCTGCTGCTTGAAAAACTCGGTGAGATGTTTATTCATCTTACACCTTGTGAGAACGGCTGCCGCGATCGGCCTGAATGGCAGGGTTACTTGCCAATAGGTGTTTAAATCAGTTCTATTCTGCTGCCGTTGCCGCCGCAACGGCCAGCGAAAGCCACCGCAACGTGAACCACCAAGTCAGGCTACTGACCAAATTAGTTCATATTCAGCGATAAATAACAGGCGATAGCACATTCCCTACTAAGATCCTCTTAGTTAAATAGTGTGATTCAAGCATGAGTACAAATTGCTAAATAATAAAAATGCATTATCTAATACTGCCATGCTTGAACTATGGTAAGAGATAACTATGATAAATTGTATGTTTATCCGGCTTTGGGAAATAATTTTTATTACTTGCTTGAACCTAAAGTAAATTAAATTTCACTTTATCTAAAGTAGCATCGATATGCTTTATGGAAATCATCACGTTACTGAGTGAGGTTTTGTATGGGTAGCACAGAGGATAGCTTTCTACGAGATGAGTATTTAAAACCTCAGGACCAATACGAAGACTATGATCGACGCGCGTTGCAGATAAAGGGCTGGCTGGCGGCCGCTTCGATTACCGGTTTTGTCCTTGGTACTGACCAATCCAAAGGTGTAAGTACTTTGACGTTCGTGGCTATTGCCCTGATGGCGGTTTGCTTTTGGTACCTTGAGGCGACATGGAAAACATTTCAATATGCAATATCTGAAAGAATCAGAGTTATAGAAAAATATTTTCAGAGCGGCGAGAACCCCCCGTTCCTTTTCAAATCTATCACTTCTGGTTTCGTGCTTATTCGAAAGGTAGGCGTCGACAGATAATTACTCTTTGGAAAGCTGGGCGACAGCCATTTGTACATTTACCTTACTCTCTTATTATTTTTTTATGTTTTATTTCTTTAGTGCATTCATGTTCGAGTTAAATGATAATCAGAGGCATATATCATGCTTAAATCAGGTGACAAAGGCAGTGCAGTTTCAAAATTAGTGGATGACCTACGCACATTGCATTTTAATCTGGCCCGTACCGATACCTTTGACCTGCTTGTGAAAAAAACGGTTGAGGCATTTCAGGTGGCTAATCTTGATGCATCAGGTCAACCGCTCGTTATTGATGGCAAGGTCGGCCCGCACACGCGATGGGCGCTGGATGCTGCGTTGGGAAAACATCCGGCATTTAGCCAGAACACAGCGTCGCCGACGCTCGCCACAGCGGGCGGAAGCCTTATTGGTCTTTCCGCGTTACAGATAGCGCAGGGTGAGTTGGGACGGGGTGAATCAGGAAAAGATAATCATGGTCCCGACATCATTAAATATTTAGCCGGGCATGGCCAACAGGGAGATAGCTGGTGTGCTGCGTTCGTGAGTTATTGTTTTTCACAGACCCTCGGCCACACGCCATTATTTGGCTACCCGCTATCGGCTCAGGCATTACATAATAATATGAAATCATTGGGGCATAGTTATACCCCTGATTTAAGTCATCCGCCGCAGCCGGGTGACATCATCTGTTGGCTTAGAATAGACCCCGTCAACCCTAAAGCTACCGCCTGGTACGGGCATGTAGGCATTGTTCAAGGCTATGCCGATGGGGTGTTGTGGACGATAGAAGGAAATCGCGGTGCTTATCCTTCGCGGGTGAATACCTTCCATTATTCATGGGCCAGTTTAGTGGTTTCCGCAACCAATGATAAATTCAAAGGTCTGTATGGCCTTTCCCGTTATCCCGATTAATATAGTGGAGCCTGATATGGCTAACAAAAAATCACCATTTTATCCCATTATTTATGTTCGCGGATATGCGATGACCACCCGCGACGTTAATGAAACGACGGCAGATCCTTTTAATGGTTTTAATTTGGGGTCAACGTTGCTACGTGCTTCGGCGAGTCAGAAAGACCGACCACGGAAATTCTATTTTGAGTCTCCCATTATTCGACTGGCTTCAGAATATGGTTATAGCGATGTTTTTGAACAAGGGTTAGATATTATTGATGATAATTGGGCCTTAGATTCCTCAGGACAACCGACGGGCAATACCCTGGACGATAAATCAGTCATTATCTATCGTTACTATGATGATGCATCTACTCTGATCGGTTCGGGTAAAACCCCGTCAATTGAAGAGGCCGCCAGCGGGCTTTCCCGCCTGCTAGCAAAGGTACGGCAACTGTTGTTAAACAACCCGGATAGCGGAGTACAGGATAAAGGGGATTTTCGCTGCTACCTGGTTGCCCATTCAATGGGGGGACTTATCTGCCGTGCTTTTTTGCAAAATTCGGTGCTGGACCCTGAAAATATGGGCCGGAGCATTGATAAATTTTTCACCTATGCAACACCCCATAATGGCATTGAGGTTGGTGGGCTTAACATTCCCGATCTCCCCTGGCAAAGCAGCGTGACCAATTTTAATCGCGAACGTATGGCGGATTATCTTAATCTCAGGACATTCTTTAAACGTACCGGCCGCGTTGATGCCATTCCAGAATCCTGTATGCCGTCATCAAAAATATTTACCATGGTTGGGACCAACCGTCTTGATTATGATGCCGCCGCGGGCCTGTCCCGAACCTTTGTCGGTAACGGTAGCGATGGCCTCGTTAAAATTGAGAATGCCACATTAAATGGTTTGAATAAGAATGATGTGATCAGTGCGCCCTGCGCTAAAGCATTTACCTATCGAGCGCACTCTGGTTATTTTGGTATCGTTAACAGTGAAGAGGCCTACCAGAACCTATCACGGTTTTTATTTGGCGATGTGCGCGTTGATATTTGGCTCGACATTAATGATATCCGTTTGCCGCCAGCTGCGATTAAAGCGACGGGGGGCGATGAGTCAAAAATTGACGCTATCTATCAGGTTGAGGTGATTGCTTCGCCAAGAGGTAAGCCCTGGTCGTTAACCCGACGCGTCGCCGAAGAGGATTCCGTGGCCTGTTTGACGCAGGCTGAATGGAATCAAAAGAAACCCGCATCGCTGTACCTCTCCAGTGTCTTTTTGTCAAAACGGGCGAGGGTGAAAAAAAATCGACCTTCATTAGCCTACAGTTTGACGTTAGGCGTAAAAATCCCAGACTATGAGATTGAAAAGCGGTACTGGTTTAATGAACATTTTGAAGGCGCGTATCTGTTCCGTAATTCGCTTATCCTGGAGATAGTCACGCCGCCTAATGATGAAACCGCGTGGAAAATAAAATATGCGTGGCAGGATACGGGGTTTGCCAGTGCGGATGTGGTGTTGAAACCTGAGCAGGTGAACGGCGAAAACGGGGCGTGTGAGGTGATGATTCCGGTACAAAGCGTCACCGTGGATGGATCAGGAAAAGAACGCCCCTCGGAGCCAGGCATCTCAGGGCAATTACGCTTCAGGATCCAGAACTGGAACTAGCGTCAGGTGTTAAAAAGCGCCGCGCGGCAAATGCGGCGGCGCACTATTTTCGAATTACTTCTTCTTCTCGCCCAGCGTCGGCGTTTCATCAAAGAAGTTCCACGGTTTCAGCAGCGCGTGGGCCCACTCGGTTGGCATAATCGGCCACTCTTCGGCGCGCGCCACGTGGGTGGTGCCGGTGGTGATCCACACCACATCATCGTGGTTGGTCAGCGACTCGTTATCCTTCGCGTACTGGCCGAGGCCGGTATCGTGCACGGAACGGTTAGGGTATTTCCCTTCCGGATAGCGCTCTTCCTGATGATAACGGGTCACCCACAGCTGCTTATCCATAAAGCTCAGGCGGTGGTAAATCCACTCGTCCGGGGCAAACTTCGCGCCGGTTGCTGCCGGGTGTGTACCGCCAGCGTAAGGGATAATCTGGTAGGAGACCGGGTTACCCATACGGTTTTCTTTGGTGGTGTTGCTCAGCAGACGAATCGTACCTGGGTCGAATTTCTGCGCCGCTTTCTGCTCGCTGTCGATGGTGTACTGGTTCACCTGCATGGTACTGGTACGTGGGCCGCCCGCGGTGTTCGGCTTCACTTCCGGGTCCATCGCTACCAGGCTGTTATTTTCGCCGTCCACGTCGAGGTCGAGGCGGAAGTTGTAAATGTGCTGGTGGGTGGTGCCGACGATATTATGGTCGATCAGAGTACCGTAACGGGTATCGTCTTTGGCGCTTGGGTCGTGCATGGTCTTCGCCTTCACGCCCTTAACCGCTTCAATACCGGTCGCCCCGGCATCGATGCCGATGGTGCCGTTTTCGTGGAATACCCAGTCGAAGATGTAGTCGTAGTTCCCTACGGTACTGATCCAGCGGACCACCAGTTCACGGCGCTCGGTGCTGACGTTCGGCTGGCCCATCTCCTGGTGCTTATATTCCGGCCCGGCGTAGCGTTCGAATACCGCCACGGCGCGAGGAATGGTGGTTGGCGTGCCGGTGTAGTCGGCAATGGTCTCATCCAGCAGCACGGCGTTGTTCGGTGCATCTTTGCCGCGCGCGATTGGTGAGGTCAGGGTGCCCATGCCGTAGTCGCCGGAATCCAGATACGCTTTGAAGTACCAGCCCACGTCCGGGTCACCGTAAGGCACGATCATCCCGCCCAGCGAGCCTTCGTACATCACCTGGCGCTTGGTGCCGTTATCGTTATAGGTCACGGTGGAGAGAATCGGCCCCACGCGGGAGTTCAGGCGCAGGTGAAAGTCCCAGTTCTGCCAGTGGATCATATCGCCGGTGATGGTGTAGTTTTTGCCTTCCGGCTCGATGATATCCAGCGGTTTCACCGATTTAGCGACGCGGTCACGGCCATCAAACGGACGGGCTTCCATCGGTACCGGAATCACCGGGCCTTCTTCAATCTTGATGATTTTCTTCTGCTCAAGGTCAACCACCGCCACCAGGTTTTCGATCGGGTGCGCCCAGTAGTTGCCATCGCCGGTATCCAGATAGCTCACCACTTTCAGCAGGCGTGCGTCCTGCTTCAGGCCGTCTTTGCCGCCGAAGTAGCCGACGGTCAGCGGGGTAGTGACCACTTTGGTGGTGTCTTTGATGCCGTGTTTTTTCAGCACGTCAGCAAATTCGGTGCTGGCGTTGATGATATTCTGCACGCTGACGAAGTCGTCAATCAGCACCATGCCGTGTGCGTCTTTAATTGGTTTCCAGGAGAGGACTTTTTTATTCTGCAGGTCAACCACGGCTTCAATCACGTGTTTGCCATCCAGCATCACCACGTCGGCGGTACGCGGGGCGTTAACCGGGGTGCCTTTTAAGGCAAATGCCCACACCGCCTGTTTGTCCGGCTCGTGGAGGGAGATTTCGGTAAAGCGGGTATTCGGCTGGAATTCTGGTGCGGCCTTCACGATGGTGACCGCTTCGCTGATTTCAGCAGAAGAGAGCGAGTTCAGCGGGTGCGGCACTTTCTCAACCTGGAAGGTTTGATCAAGACCAGACTGGAAAACGTCGTTGATAAAGGTATCGGATACCCAGGCTTTACCGTCTTTCATCACCACCGGCACCTGCAGGTTCAGGGTTTTGCCGTTGACGATGGCGGTTTTCGCGCCCGGTTTTACCTTCACGAACGCCCCGTCTTTAATCAGGGTGTACATCTGTGCGTAGTCATCCCACTGAACGTCCGCGCCGAAATCCTGCAGGGTTTTGTCCATTGGAACCATATGTGCTTCGCCGCCGTGGGCGAAGGCCGGGGCTTGCCAGGCGCAGAACAGGGCGACGGCCAGCGCCAGCGCTGTTTTACGGTTTGAACGAATCGAGCCTTTTGACATTGTGACCTCATTTTATCGTTATGTTGTGCCTTGCCGCTGCTACTTCGGCTTCAGTCTCTTAAGCTAACAGCGGAACGTCACGAAGCGTTTGCTTGCGCTTGCCAGGTTGTTTGTCAGTTTTGCCAGTTACAAAAAATGCCTCCGCAGAGGCATTGAGTTTTCATGTGGGGCATTCCCGGCGTCGGCTGCGCCTCGGCCGGGCTACAACATAGAGACCTTACGCCGGGAAATCCCCGTGCTGACGCGCAACCAGCGTCAGAATCGAGTACAGCGCCACCGCCTGCTGATGCTGATTGAAAATCTCCACCGACCATTCCACCACGCCGGTGGCTTTCTCTTCGGCGTTGCGCTGGCGCTTGACCGTTTTACGCTTACAGGTCAGGCGCACCTGGATGGTATCGCCCGGCTTAACCGGCTCGATAAAGCGCAGGTTTTCCATACCGTAGTTGGCGATCACCGGGCCGACGCCCGCGTCAACAAACAGACCGGCCGCTGCGGAAATCAGGAAGTAGCCGTGCACCACGCGCTCGCCGAAAATGGAATCGGCTGCCGCAATCTTGTCCATATGGGCATAGAAGTGGTCGCCGCTGAGGCAGGCGAAGTTGACGATATCCGCTTCGGTCAGGGTACGGCGTGGCGTCAGCAGGCTATCGCCCGGCTGGATCTCCTCGAAGTACTTACGGAACGGGTGAATACGGTCTTCCACCACCTGCGCGCCGCGCACCCATTGCTGGCTTACCGCGGCGAGCATGGTTGGGCTGCCCTGAATTGCGGTGCGCTGCATGTAATGTTTCACCGCGCGCAGGCCGCCCAGCTCTTCACCGCCGCCCGCACGTCCCGGGCCGCCGTGTACCAGCTGCGGTAGCGGGGAGCCGTGGCCGGTGGATTCCGCCGAGGACTCTTCGTTTAATACCTGAATACGCCCGTGTGCACGGGCCGCACCGAGGATAAATTCGCGTGCCAGTTCGCCGCTCGCCGTCACCAGCGTGCCTGCCAGGCTGCCTTCGCCCGCGCGGGCCAGCGTCATGGCGTGTTCGGTGTTCTGATACGGCATCAGGGTGGCAACCGGGCCAAAGGCTTCAATGGCATGTACCGCTGAAACCTCATCCGGCTGCGCGCAGAACAGCAGCGTCGGCGGGAAGAAGGCCCCGGCCGCGCTGAGATCCGCTTTGCCGCCCAGCAGCACTTCACATCCCGCGTCCACCAGACGGTTAACGTTATCCTGCACGTCCTGACGCTGATCGCTGTTGACCAGCGATCCCATCTTCACGCCTTCCTGCGCCGGGTCGCCAACCACCACTTTTTG
The DNA here is from genome assembly GCF_036759925.1 of Kluyvera sp. CHPC 1.2972. NCBI lineage: Bacteria > Pseudomonadati > Pseudomonadota > Gammaproteobacteria > Enterobacterales > Enterobacteriaceae > Kluyvera > Kluyvera sp. CHPC 1.2972. The sequence goes on from NZ_JAPKIB010000018.1 coordinate 14,127, forward strand.
CAGACGGGCAATCAGCGCGTCGCTCACCGCTTTTACCTGTGCCTGGGGCACGATAATGCGGCGGATAGCGGTACATTTTTGCCCGGCCTTGGTGGTCATCTCACGCACTACTTCACGGATAAGCAGCGCAAATTCCGGCTGTTCTGGGGTGACATCGTCGCCCAGCACGCAGCAGTTCAGCGAGTCCGCTTCCATGGTGAAGGGGACAGACTTCGCCACCAGATTCGGATGCACGCGCAACTGCTGCCCGGTATGCGCCGAACCGGTAAAGGTCACTACGTCCTGGCTGTCGAGGTGGTCGAGCAGGTCGCCCGCGCCGCCGCAGATAAGGCTAATGGCACCGTTCGGCACCAGGCCGCTGTCGATAATCGCTTTCACCATCGCCTGCGTCAGTTGGGCGGTGGCGGTTGCCGGTTTGATGATCGCTGGCATCCCGGCAAGCCAGGTCGGCGCCAGCTTCTCTAACATGCCCCAGCAAGGGAAGTTAAAGGCGTTGATATGCACCGCGACGCCGGACTTTGACGTCAGCACGTGACGAGCGGCAAAGCCGCCCTGTTTGGACAGTGGGATCAGCTCATCTTCCGGCCACAGCACGTCGTCCGGCAGTTCGCGGCCACCGAGGCTGGCGTAGGTGAAGAGGGTGCCGATACCGCCTTCGATATCCACCCAGCTATCGCCGCGTGTTGCGCCGGTCTCAGCGGAGATAGCGTAGAAATCGGCCTTCAGCTCCATCAGATGTTTAGCAACCGCTTTCAGCATCGCGCTGCGTTCAATAAAGGTCATCGCCTGAAGCGCTTTGCCGCCGTGCTCAATAGCGAAGCGACGCGCCTGCGCCATATCCAACCCTTCGCTTGTCACGTCCCACAACGGTTCGCCGCTGATGGCGTGGTGAATGGTGCGGGCACGGCCCCGGCCGGTTTGCCAGGTGCCGGACAAATAGCTGGCTAACTGCTGCATGGTGTTTCTCCAAATATGTTACGTAAACCTGCCTTTAATAGTTCTTTTCTGAATCATGAAAAGCAAGCCTGATTTTAATAATTTATTAACAATGAGATCGCAGACACTTTACGTGTATTGATTATGATTCGGTTTCATCGGGATAAATCAATGGGGATTGCGGTGCGCATCACAAAATTCACAAACAAAATTTGTGGTTTTATTTAACTAAGATGTAACTTTTATAAAACAACATGATTCACAAAAATTGATTTGTTGAATTTATCGGAATCATAAGGTGATGACGTGACAACAGAAGAACAACGCTTTGACCAGCGCATCGCGCAGGATACCGCCATCGAACCGCAGGACTGGATGCCGGACGCGTACCGCAAGACGCTGATCCGCCAGATTGGCCAGCACGCGCATTCGGAAATCGTCGGCATGCTGCCGGAAGGCAACTGGATCACCCGCGCCCCAACGCTTCGCCGCAAAGCGATTCTGCTGGCGAAGGTGCAGGACGAAGCCGGGCATGGCCTCTATCTCTATAGCGCGGCGGAAACCCTCGGCTGCGCTCGTGAAGATATCTACCAGAAGATGCTCGACGGGCAGATGAAGTACTCCTCCATCTTTAACTACCCGACGCTCACCTGGGCGGATATCGGCGTGATCGGCTGGCTGGTCGATGGCGCGGCAATCGTTAACCAGGTGGCGCTGTGCCGTACCTCCTACGGCCCATATGCCCGTGCGATGGTCAAAATCTGCAAAGAAGAGAGCTTCCACCAGCGTCAGGGCTTTGAAGCCTGCATGGCGCTGGCGGCGGGGAGTGAAGAACAGCGTCAGATGCTGCAGGACGCCATCAACCGCTTCTGGTGGCCGGCATTAATGATGTTTGGGCCGAGCGATGACAACTCACCAAACAGCGCCCGCAGCATGGCGTGGAAAATCAAACTGCATTCCAACGATGAACTGCGTCAGCGCTTCGTCGACAACACCGTTCCGCAGGTCGACATCCTCGGCATGAAGGTGCCGGACGCTGATCTGCGCCTGGATGAGGCCACCGGTCACTATCGCTACGGCGAAATCGACTGGCAGGAACTGAATGAAGTCATCAACGGGCGTGGCATCTGTAACCACGAACGTCTGGGCGCCAAGCGCAAAGCCTGGGAAGAGGGGGCATGGGTGCGCGAAGCCGCGCTGGCTCATGCCGAAAAACAACGCGCTCGCGATGCCGCCTGAGGAGAAAAAGAATGAGCAAAACATACTGGCCGTTATACGAAGTGTTTGTCCGCAGCAAACAGGGTCTGTCGCACCGTCACGTAGGCAGCCTGCACGCCGCCGACGATCAGATGGCGCTGGAAAACGCCCGTGATGCCTACACCCGCCGCAGCGAAGGCTGCTCCATCTGGGTGGTGAAGGCGAGCGAAATTGTCGCCTCACTGCCGGAAGAACGCGGTGAGTTTTTCGACCCGGCCGAGAGCAAGGTCTACCGTCATCCGACCTTCTACACCGTGCCAGATGGCATGGAACATATGTGAGGCAGCGATGAACACGCAAAACCCCGTTGCAACCTATGCACTGCGTCTTGGCGATAACGGCCTGGTGCTGGCCCAGCGTTTAGGTGCCTGGTGCGGCCACGCGCCGGAGCTGGAAATTGACCTGGCGCTGGCCAATATCGGCCTCGACCTGCTGGGTCAGGCGCGCAACTTCCTGAGCTACGCCGCCGAACTGAACGGCATCGGCGACGAAGACACCCTGGCCTTTGGCCGCGACGAGCGCCAGTTCAGCAACGTGCTGCTGGTCGAACAGCCGAACGGCAACTTTGCCGACACCATCGCCCGTCAGTTCTTTATCGATGCCTGGCACGTAGCGCTGTTCAGCCGCCTGGTCAACAGCCGCGATGCGCAAATTGCTGCCATCGCCGCCAAAGGGCTGAAAGAGGTGCGTTATCACCTGCGCTTTAGCCGCGGCTGGCTGGAGCGTCTGGGCAACGGCACCGACTATTCCACGCAGCTGATGCAGCAGGCGGTCAACAACCTATGGCGTTTCACCGGTGAGCTGTTTATGGCTGACGAGCTGGATATCAGCCTGAGCGAGCAGGGCATCGCCGTTGACCCACGCGAGTTAGAGACCGAATGGCAGACAACGGTGCACACCGCGCTGCTCGACGCCGGTCTGCAGATCCCTGAAGAAGCGGCGTTCCGTCGCGGCGGCAAGCAGGGTCTGCACAGCGAACATCTCGGGCCGATGCTGGCAGAGATGCAGTATTTACAGCGGTCGTATCCCGGCCAGCAGTGGTAGCAGGAGGTGGCTATGCAACGTCTCGCCGCAATCGCTCCCCCGGAGGTTCGTACCGTCTGGGGATTGTTAAGCGCCATTCCAGACCCGGAAGTGCCGGTGCTGACCATTACCGACCTCGGCATGGTGCGCCGCGTTGAGCGTCACGGCGACGGCTGGGTGATTGGCTTTACGCCGACCTACTCGGGTTGCCCGGCCACCGAACATCTGCTGGGTGAAATTCGGACGGTGATGGCGGAGCACGGCTATACGCCGGTGCATATCGTGCTGCAGCTCGATCCGCCGTGGACCACCGACTGGATGAGCCCGGATGCCCGTGAGCGTCTGCGCCAGTACGGTATCAGCCCGCCGCAGGCCCACGCCTGCCACGTCGACGAGATGCCGAAAGATGTGGTGTGCCCGCGCTGCGGCAGCACCCACACGTCGCTGATCAGTGAATTCGGTTCCACGGCCTGTAAAGCGCTGTATCGCTGCGACAGCTGCCGTGAACCCTTTGATTACTTTAAATGTATTTGAGGCTGCGATGACAACATTTCATTCGCTTACCGTGGCAAAGGTCGAACCGGAAACCCGTGATTCGGTCACTATCACCTTTGCCATTCCCGACGCGCTGCGTAGCGTTTACGCCTTCCGTCCGGGCCAGCACCTGACGCTGAAAACCCGCCTGGGCGGGGAAGAACTGCGTCGTTGCTACTCCATCTGCCGCAGCCGTTCGCCGTCTGAAATCAGCGTGGCGGTCAAGGCTATCGACGGCGGCCGTTTCTCCCGCTATGCCCAGAGCGATATCCAGCAGGGCATGGAGCTTGAGGTGATGGTGCCGCAGGGCCACTTTGGCTACCAGCCGCAGGCCGAGCGTGAAGCCGAATATCTGGCGATTGCCGCCGGTTCTGGTATTACGCCAATGATGGCGATTATCGAAGCCACGCTTGCCACCGAACCGGCCAGCCAGTTCACCCTGATTTACGGCAACCGCAGCAGCCACAGCATGATGTTCCGCCAGGCGCTGGCCGACCTGAAAGACCGCTACCCGCAGCGTTTGCAGGTGGTGCATCTGTTCAGCCAGGAGTCGATGGACAGCGACCTGCTGCAAGGGCGCATCGACGGCGAAAAGCTGCATGCGCTGGGCAAAACGCTGCTCGATTTCAGCCGCTTTGACGATGCCTTTATTTGTGGTCCGTCGGTGATGATGGATGAAGCCGAAGTGGCGCTGCGCGAACTGGGCGTGCCGGAAAAATCCATTCACCTCGAACGTTTCAACACGCCAGGCACCAGCGTGAAACGCGCCACCGGCGTGCAGGCGGAAGGCCGCACGGTCACCATTCGTCAGGACGGTCGCGATCGCCTGATTTCGCTGAACGCCGAAGATGACAGCATTCTCGACGCCGCGCTGCGTCAGGGCGCTGACCTGCCGTTCGCCTGTAAAGGCGGCGTCTGCGCCACCTGTAAATGCAAGGTGGTGAGCGGTGAAGTAGCGATGGCCGCCAACTACAGCCTCGAAGCCGATGAAGTGGCGGCGGGCTATGTACTGAGCTGCCAGGCGCTGCCAACCAGCGGCGATGTGGTGGTCGACTTTGACGCGCGGGGGATGGCATGAGCGAACTGCTGATTACCCGTCACGACCGCGTACTGCAGCTGACACTGAACCGCCCACAGGCGCGTAATGCGTTAAACAACGCGCTGTTGACGCAGATTGCCGAGGCGCTGGAAAGCGCGGCGGCAGACGCCAGCATTAGCGTGTGCGTGATTAGCGGTAACCCGCGCTACTTCGCTGCGGGTGCCGACCTAAACGAAATGGCGGAAAAAGACTTGCCCGCCACCTTCGACGATAGTCGCCCGCGTCTCTGGGCGCGTATCGATGCCTTCAACAAGCCGCTGCTGGCGGTGGTGAACGGCTACGCGCTGGGCGCGGGCTGTGAGCTGGCGCTGCTCTGCGACCTGGTGATTGCTGGCGATAACGCCCGCTTTGGCTTGCCGGAAATTACCCTCGGCACCATGCCGGGGGCAGGCGGTACGCAGCGTCTTATTCGCAGCGTCGGCAAAGCGCTGGCCAGCCGCATGGTGCTGAGCGGCGAAAGCATTGATGCCGAACGCGCACAGCAGGCCGGGCTGGTGAGCGACATTCACCCGGCGAACCTCTCCGATGAATACGCGCTGAAGCTGGCGGCGACCATCGCCAGCCGCTCACCGCTGGCGCTGCGGGCGGCAAAACAGTCGCTGCGTCTGGCGCATGAGGTGGGGTTGCAGGCCGGTCTGGTGCAAGAACGTCAGCTGTTTACGCTGCTGAGCGGTACCGAAGATCGTCGTGAGGGCATCAACGCCTTTTTAGAAAAACGCACGCCGGAATTTAAAGGACGCTAATCGTGGACGCATTCATTCTCAGCGAAGTGGAACAGGGCGTGATGACCATCACCCTGAACCGCCCGGACCGACTCAATAGCTTTAACGATGTGATGCACCAGCAGCTTGCCGACTGCCTGAAACAGGCCGAACGCGACGACACCATTCGTTGCCTGCTGATCACCGGTGCTGGCCGCGGTTTTTGCGCCGGGCAGGATCTGAACGACCGTAACGTTGACCCGAGCGGCCCCGCGCCGGATCTGGGCATGTCGGTAGAACGCTTTTACAACCCGCTGGTGCGCCGCTTAGCCGCGCTGCCGAAGCCGGTTATCTGCGCCGTGAACGGCGTCGCTGCCGGTGCCGGTGCCACGCTAGCGATGGGCTGCGACATCGTGATTGCCGCGCGTTCAGCGAAGTTTGTCATGGCTTTCAGCAAGCTAGGCCTGGTGCCGGACTGCGGCGGAAGCTGGGTGCTGCCGCGCGTTGCCGGTCGCGCCCGCGCCGTTGGCCTGCTGATGCTCGGCGATAACCTCAGCGCCGAACAGGCCGCACAATGGGGGATGATCTGGCAGGTGGTTGACGATGCCGAGCTGAAAGACACCGCGCTGACCATGGCCCGCCATTTAGCCACCCAGCCGACCTACGGTCTGGGGCTGATCAAGAAAGCCTTACAGCTTTCTGAAACTAACTCGCTGGATGAGCAGCTTGAGCTTGAACGCGACTACCAGCGCATGGCCGGTCGCAGCGACGACTATCGCGAAGGCGTCAGCGCCTTCCTCGCCAAACGTCCACCACAGTTCAGCGGGAAATAAGCCATGAGCCAGACTCTTCACACCGTCGCCGTGATTGGCGGCGGCACTATGGGCGCCGGGATTGTCGAAGTGGCGGCCAGCGCCGGGCACGCGGTGCTGCTGTACGACATTTCCGCCGATGCGGTTACTCGCGCCATCGACGGCATTGCCCAGCGTCTGCACGCCCGCGTTAGCCGCGGCAAAGTCAGCGCCGAGCAGGCACAGGCGCTGCTGGCGCGTATTACCCCAGCAACGGAATTAACGCAGCTTGCCGACGCACAGCTGGTGATTGAAGCCGCGTCCGAGCGACTAGAGATTAAAAAGGCACTGTTCAGCGAGCTGGCGGAGATTTGCTCCCCGTCCACGCTGCTGACCAGCAACACCTCGTCCATCTCGATTACCTCGATTGCGGCGGGCATCAAACATCCAGAACGCGTGGCGGGGCTGCACTTCTTTAACCCGGCACCGGTGATGAAACTGGTGGAAGTGGTGAGCGGCCTTGCCACCTCAACGGAAGTGGTCGAGCAGCTTTGCCAGTGCGTCACCGCCTGGGGCAAACAGCCGGTGCGCTGCCGCTCCACGCCGGGCTTTATCGTTAACCGCGTGGCCCGTCCTTACTACGCCGAAGCCTGGCGTGCACTGGAAGAGCAGGTGGCGTCTGCGGAAGTGATTGATGCCGCGCTGCGCGACGGCGGCGGTTTCCCAATGGGGCCGCTGGCGCTGACCGACCTTATCGGCCAGGACGTGAACTTTGCCGTGACCTGCTCGGTGTTTAACGCTTTCTGGCAGGACCGCCGTTTTCTGCCCTCGCTGCTGCAACAGGAGCTGGCGCTGGCAGGACGTCTGGGCAAGAAGAGCGGCCACGGTGTCTATCGCTGGCCGGTGGAAAATCAGCCCGAACTGTCGCTGGTTGCCGTTTCCGCTGACCGCGCGGCGAAGATCGTTAAAAGTGACGTTGTCACTGAATTAGACGATGTACTGCTGCTGGAAACCACCGGTGAAACCGCACTGGCCTTAAGCATGCAGTACCAGCGCCCGGTGGTGGTGTATGACCATGCGGCGGGCGATACCGTCGTGCTGGCAGGTGCACCAACCAACCCGGATTCAGCCACCGACAAAGCGGTGTATTACTTCCAGCAGCAGGGCAAAAACGTGCTGCGTATTGCCGACTACCCAGGGCTTCTGGTGTGGCGCACGGTAGCGATGCTGGCGAACGAAGCGCTGGATGCGGTGCAAAAAGGCGTCGCCAGCGCGGACGACATCGATACTGCGATGCGCTTAGGGGTCAACTACCCGCGCGGGCCGCTGGCCTGGGGCGAATCGCTTGGCTGGGGGCGCGTGCTGCGTCTGCTGGAAAATCTACAACAGCACTACGGTGAGGAACGTTACCGCCCAAGTGCGCTGCTGCGCCAGAAAGCGCTGATGGAGATGCGTCATGAGTAATGAAGCCTGGCGCAACGCCCGCGCCATGTACGAGAAAGATACCTGCGCGCAGGCGCTGGGCATTGAAATTATTGAGATGGATGACGGCTACGCGCAGATGACGATGACCGTATCGCCCTCGCAGTTAAACGGCCATCAGACCTGCCACGGCGGCCAGCTATTCACGCTGGCGGATACCGCCTTTGCCTACGCCTGCAACAGCCAGGGGCTGGCGGCGGTGGCCTCGGCTGCCAGCATCGATTTTCTGCGTCCGGCCTTTGCGGGAGAGAAATTAACCGCCACCGCCCGGGTCAAGCAGCAGGGCAAACTGACCGGCGTGTATGACATTGAAATCGTCAACCCGCAGCAAAAAACCGTAGCGCTGTTTCGCGGCAAATCGCACCGCATCGGCGGCACTATTACAGGAGAAGTCTAATGCGTGATGCGTTTATTTGTGACGGTATTCGTACCCCCATTGGCCGCTACGCGGGTGGCCTGGCCGGGGTTCGTGCCGACGATCTGGCGGCCATTCCGCTGCGCGAGCTACTGAGCCGCAACCCGAAGTTAGACCCAACCTGTATCGATGACGTGATTTTCGGCTGTGCCAACCAGGCCGGTGAAGATAACCATAACGTCGCGCATATGGCGACGCTGTTGGCGGGTTACCCGTACGGCGTTTCCGGCACCACCATTAACCGTCTGTGCGGCTCCGGCCTCGACGCGATTGGCTTCGCCGCACGGGCCATTAAAGCAGGTGATGCGGATCTGATGATTGCCGGCGGCGTGGAGTCGATGTCCCGTGCGCCGTTCGTGATGGGCAAGGCGACCACGCCGTACCAGCGTCAGGCCGAGATGTTTGATACCACCATCGGCTGGCGTTTTGTGAACCCGCTCATGCAGCAACAATTTGGTACTGACAGCATGCCGGAAACGGCAGAGAATGTAGCGGAATTGTTAAACATCAGCCGGGAAGATCAGGACGCCTTTGCTTACCGCAGCCAGCAGCGTACCGCCAAAGCGCAGCGCGACGGCATTCTGGCGCAGGAAATTGTGCCGGTGCAGATTATCGGTAAGAAGGGCGCAGTCAGCGCGGTGCGTGAAGATGAGCATCCGCGCGCGGAAACCACGCTGGAGCAACTGGCTTCGCTGAAAACCCCGTTCCGCAAGGGCGGTGTGGTGACGGCAGGTAATGCCTCCGGCGTCAACGACGGTGCGGCGGCGCTGATTATCGCCAGCCAGCAGCAGGCCGCCGCGCAGGGCTTAACGCCGCGTGCCCGTATTGTCGCCATGGCGACCGCGGGCGTTGAACCGAAGTACATGGGTCTTGGGCCGGTTCCGGCGGTGCGTAAAGTGCTGGAGCGAGCCGGGCTGAATATTAACGATATGGACGTGATTGAGCTGAACGAAGCCTTTGCCGCCCAGGCGCTGGGCGTACTCAGACAGCTTGGACTGGCGGACGACGCGGCGCATGTGAACCCGAACGGTGGCGCCATCGCCTTAGGCCACCCGTTAGGCATGAGCGGCACGCGGCTGGCGCTGGCAGCGACGCTGGAGCTGGAACGACGCAATGGACGCTATGCGCTGTGTACGATGTGTATTGGCGTGGGTCAGGGCATTGCCATGATCCTCGAGCGAGTGTGAGCTAATTGACCTGCGAGTACCCTACAAAATGACAACTACAACAAAATTAGACCCGATTGAAACCGCATCGCGTGACGAGTTACAGGCTCTGCAAACCGAGCGCCTGAAGTGGACGCTGAAACACGCCTACGAAAATGTCCCGATGTACCGCCGTAAGTTTGACGCGGCGGGCGTACACCCTGACGATTTTCATGAGCTGAGCGATCTCGCCAAGTTTCCCTGCACCACCAAGCAGGATCTGCGCGACAACTACCCATTCGATACCTTCGCGGTGCCGATGGAGCAGGTGGTGCGTATCCATGCGTCGTCCGGGACCACCGGCAAGCCAACCGTCGTTGGCTATACGCAAAATGATATCGATACCTGGGCGAACATCGTCGCCCGTTCGCTGCGCGCTGCGGGCGGCTCGGCGAAGGATAAAATTCATGTGGCCTACGGCTACGGTCTGTTCACCGGCGGCCTGGGCGCGCACTACGGTGCCGAACGCTTAGGGGCGACGGTGATCCCGATGTCCGGCGGTCAGACCGAGAAACAGGCGCAGCTGATCCGTGATTTCAAACCCGATATGATCATGGTGACGCCGTCTTACTGTCTGAACCTGATTGAAGAGCTGGAACGCCAGATGGGCGGCGACGCGCGTGGCTGTTCGTTGCGTACCGGCGTTTTTGGCGCTGAACCGTGGACCACCGGCATGAAGGCGGAGATTGAACGCCGCCTCGGCATTACCGCGCTGGATATCTACGGCCTGTCCGAAGTGATGGGGCCGGGCGTGGCGATGGAGTGTATTGAAACCGCCGACGGCCCAACCATCTGGGAAGACCATTTCTTCCCGGAAGTGGTCAACCCGGAAGACGGTACGCCGCTGGCCGACGGCGAGCACGGCGAACTGCTGTTCACCACACTCACCAAAGAAGCGCTGCCGGTAATTCGTTACCGCACCCGCGACCTGACGCGTCTGCTGCCGGGCACCGCCCGCACCATGCGCCGTATGGATCGCATCAGCGGGCGCAGCGACGACATGCTGATTATTCGCGGCGTGAACGTCTTCCCGTCGCAGGTAGAAGAAGAGATCCTCAAGATTGAACATCTGGCACCACACTACCAGCTGGAAGTCGATCGCCGTGGGCATCTTGATTCACTGTCGATTCGCGTTGAGCTGAAAGAGAGTAGCCTGGTGCTGAGCCACGAACAGCGCTGCCAGATTTGCCACCACCTGCGTCATCGCATTAAGTCGATGGTCGGCATTTCAACGGACGTCAGCATCGTCAACTGCGGCAGCATTCCGCGCTCCGAAGGCAAGGCGTGCCGCGTGTTTGACCTGCGCAAAGCCGCCGCCAACGGCTAAGCAATGTAGCCCGGCCGAGCAACGCGACGCCGGGTTTTTGCACCGTGCTATCCCCGGCGTCACTTCGTTCGGCCGGGCTACAAATTCCTGTGCTATGATTCAAAAAGGACAAAAACAACAACACTATGAATCATATGGAAAAACTCGATAGCTTTATCCAGCAGGCGGTCACCGCGATGCCGATCAGCGGCACCTCGCTGATTGCCTCACTGTACGGTGACTGTTTATCCCAGCGCGGTGGAGAGGTCTGGCTTGGCAGCGTAGCGGCGCTGCTGGAAGGGCTGGGCTTTGGCGAACGTTTCGTGCGTACCGCGCTGTTTCGCCTCAACAAAGAAGAGTGGCTGGACGTCGTGCGCATTGGCCGCCGCAGCTTCTATCGCCTGAGCGACAAAGGGCTACGCCTGACGCGTCGCGCCGAGAGTAAAATCTATCGCGCCAACGCCCCGGAGTGGGACGGCACCTGGCTGCTGCTGCTTTCTGAAGGGCTGGAAAAAAACACCCTCGCCGAAGTCAAAAAACAGCTGATCTGGCAGGGATTTGGCGTGCTGGCGCCGAGCCTTTTGGCCTCGCCGTCGCAAAAGCTGGCGGACGTACAGTCGCTGCTGCATGAAGCGGGCGTAGCGGAGAACGTTATCTTCTTCGAAGCCCATTCGCCGCTGGCGCTCTCCCGCGCTGCGCTGCGTGAGCGGGTTGAAGAGTGCTGGCATCTGACCGAACAGAATGCCATGTACGAAGCATTTATCACGCTGTTTCGCCCATTGCTGCCGCTGCTGCGCGACGCTGAAGCCGATGAGTTAACGCCGGAACGCTGCTTCCAGATTCGCCTGCTGCTGATCCACTTCTATCGCCGCGTGGTGCTGAAGGATCCGCTGCTGCCGGAAGAGTTGCTGCCCGCCCACTGGCTGGGCCAGACCGCGCGCCAGCTCTGTATCAACATCTATCAACGCGTGGCCCCAGGGGCGCAGGTTTTCGTCAGTGAAAAAGGCGAAAGCTCGGTGGGCGAACTGCCCGCGCCGGGGCCGCTCTATTATCAGCGTTTTGGGGGATTGCCCGAAGCGTAACAGGAGAAGCCATGCCGATTTATCAGATGGACGGAATGACCCCGGTGGTTCCGACGGAAAGCTACGTTCACCCGACCGCCGTACTGATTGGCGATGTGATCCTCGGTAAAGGGGTTTACGTTGGGCCAAACGCCAGTCTGCGCGGCGATTTTGGGCGTATCGTGGTCAAAGATGGCGCTAACATCCAGGATAACTGCGTGATGCACGGTTTTCCCGGCCAGGACACGGTAGTGGAAGAAGACGGGCATATCGGCCACGGCGCCATTCTGCACGGCTGCGTGATTGGCCGTAATGCGCTGGTTGGCATGAGCGCGGTGATTATCGACGGTGCGACCATCGGCGAGAACAGCATCGTTGGCGCGTGCGCATTCGTGAAGGCGCGGGCGGAGATGCCCGCCAACCATCTGATTATCGGCAGCCCGGCGAAGGCGATTCGCAGCTTAACCGAGCAGGAGCTTGAGTGGAAAAAGCAGGGGACTCGCGAGTATCAGGTGCTGGTCGACCGCTGCCAGAAAACGCTGGTTGCCGTTGAGCCGCTAACTGAAGCCGAGCCGGACCGTAAGCGTCTGGAGTTTGATGAAAACCTGCAGCCTAAATCCGCTATTTAGCTCGTATTCCCCCCGGCGTCACTTCGTTCGGCCGGGCTACCGCGCATGTAGCCCGGCCGAACGAAGTGACGCCGGGACGGCTCTGAACCTACGCGTAACGCAGCGCTTCCACCAACAGCGCAAACGCAGTGGTGTGCTGGCGACGGCTAGGATAATAAAGATAATAACCCGCAAACGGCACGCACCAGTCGGCCAGCACGTGCTGTAAGCGCCCGGCGGCAACGCCCTCAGCTATCGTATCTTCCGGCACATAGGCCAGCCCTAATCCCGCTTCGGCAGCCTCGATGCGTTGCGGCAGGCAGTTTAGCGTCAGTTGCCCCTCAACCCGCACCCGCAGCGGCTCGCCGTCGTGCTCAAACTCCCACGCATACAGCCCGCCTTTGGTCGGCAGACGCATATTAATGCAGCGGTGCTGCTGTAAATCATGTGGCGTTTGCGGTACCCCGTGGCTTGCCAGGTACTCCGGCGAACCGACCACCGCCATGCGCATATCCGGGCCAATGCGCACCGCAATCATATCGCGCGCGACCTGTTCCCCCAGGCGAATGCCCGCATCAAACCGCTCATCGACAATATCCGTCAGGCCGTTATCGACGGTGACCTCGATATTGATATCCGGGTACTGCTGCATAAACGGCTTAATGCGCGGCCAGATAATGGTGTTCATGGCGTGCTCGCCCGCCGTAAGGCGAATGTTACCCGCCGGACGTTCACGGGAGTCGCGCAGGGCGGCAATCTCCTGCGCAATCTCTTGCAAATGCGGGCTCAGGCGCTGATAGAGTTTCTCGCCCGCCTCGGTGGGTGCCACGTTGCGGGTGGTGCGCGTTAGCAAACGCACGTCGAGACGGCTTTCCAGATTGCGCATGGCATGGCTCAGCGCCGACTGTGATACGCCCAACTGCGCCGCCGCACGGGTAAAACTGCGCTCGCGCGCCACGACCATAAAAGAGATGAGATCGTTGATGTTGTCTTTCAGCATGGGATGTGGCCATTAATGAATCTGGTTCATGATTCAGCAGTGTAATCCGCGTGTGCGCGATCGCCAAGGGATATACTGCGGCGATTTCTTACGCTAAAATTATGTATATCCATTGTATATACACGGAGGCGTAATGCCCAACAGATCAAAAGAGGCACCCATCAATTTACGGGCAACACCCCGGCAGCGCGATCTTATCGATCGAGCAGCACAGCTGAACTCGCTATCACGCACCGATTTTATGCTTAATGCCGCCTGCGAAAAAGCGCAGGAGGTGTTACTTGACCAGCGCCTGCTGGTGGTAAGCGAAGAGCAGTTTGCTGAATTTCAACGTATTCTTGATACACCGCTGTCGGAAAATGCCGGTTTTCAGGAGTTGATGAGCGACAAATATTCATGGTGAAGGATCTGACGGAGAAGCTTTCTCCGGCGCACCAGACAGCGGATTTTTGCTCCGGTGAACCGGTACTGGATGACTGGTTAAAACGTCGCGCCTGGCAAAATGAGGAGACCGGCGCAACCAGGACGTTTGTACTTTGCTCGGACGTTGATAAGCGCGTGATGGGTTATTATTCGCTGTCGACCGGTGCTATCCAGCGTGAAGCGGTTCCCGGCACGTTTCGGCGCAATATGCCAGAACCGATCCCCATTGTGCTGATTGCGCGCTTTGCCGTTGATGTCGACTACCAAAAGCAGCGCTGGGGTGGCAAATTACTGCGAGAAGCAGTGATGCGCACCATGCTGATTTCACAGGTTATTGGCGTACGAGGACTGGTGGTGCATGCGCTAAGCGATAATGCGAAAGCCTTTTATCAGCGCTTCGGCTTTGTTGAATCCCCGTTGCAGCCCCATACGCTGGTACTGCCGATTCGTTAATCAGGACATTCATGAAAATCAACGTGGTAGGCACCAGCGGCGTAGGTAAATCAACGTTGGCAAAACGTCTTGCGGCGCTGTTTTCCGTGCCCTATATCGAAATGGATACGTTGTACTGGCGGCCAGACTGGCAGGGCGTCACCGATGAGGAACTCTTTGCCGCGCTGGCGCAGGCAACCGCCGCCCCCGGGTGGGTACTGGACGGTAACTACAATCGTAGTCGCCCGGTAAAGTGGCGCGAGGTGGATCTGGTGGTGTGGGTGGATTACAGCTTCTGGCGCACTTTCCGCCAGGCCGTATGGCGTGCCGCAAGCCGCGCGTGGCGGCAGCAGGAGCTCTGGCCGGGCACCGGTAACCGGGAGAGCTTCCGGCGCTCCTTCTTTAGCCGTGACTCCATCATCCTCTGGACGCTGAAAACCTGGCGGCCAAACCGCGAGCGCTATCTGCGGGATATGGCCGATCCCGCGTGGCAGCATATCCGCTTTGTGCGGTTGCGTAATCAGCGTGAAACCGAAGCGTTTATCGCGCAGTTGCTGGCAGAAAAAACGCAGCAATCTGGCGGTTAAGCGCACGAAAAGGCAGTGGTTGTTGCCGGGCTATGGTAGCTTTATGACTCTAACCATAAGGAGCCCTGCAGATGCCACACGTTGATATTAAATGTTTTCCCCGCGACCTGAACGACGAACAAAAAACCGCGCTTGCTGCGGACATCACCGAAGTGCTGATTCGCCATCTGAATAGCAAAGAGGGCGCCGTTAGCGTTGCCCTGAATCAGGTCCAGCAGAGCGACTGGCAGCAGGTGTGGGACACCGAGATTGCCCCACATATGGATGAGCTGATTAAAAAGCCTGGTTACAGCATGTAAGCCTTCGTAGCCCGGCCAAGCGAAGCGCCGCCGGGGAGGCTCGGCGCCATTCCCGGCGGCGCTTCGCTTGGCCGGGCTACCAGTATCAGACTACTCCTCAGGCGTGTTTGCTCGGATCTGTTTTCCGCTTGCCACAAACGTTCCCGCACCGAGATGATGCAGCGTATTGCGCTTATCGTCGTCGAAATTCCAGCGTCCGGCCACAAACGCCTGTTCATCCGCCGCGGCGGAAACCACTTCGCCAAACAGCGTATCGTACTGCCCGGCGGCGGCCGTGGCGGGCAGCAGTCGGCACTCCATCCATGCCAGACATTTTTCTTCAATCACCGGCAATCCCAGCACCGGGCCTTTCACCACCGGAATGCCGTAGGCGTTAAATTTATCTTCATCGCGCCCGCTGATGCTGCCTACCGCGTAGGTCCAGCTGGCGGCAGCGACGCTCGGTACCACAATCCCGAAGGTGCCGTTACGCTCAATAATTTCCCGTGACCAGGCGCTCTTATCGACCACGATGGCGATACGCGGCGGCTCAAACTCTACCGGCATTGACCAGGCAGCAGCCATCACGTTGCGGCGCTGTGAGTCGACGTCGAAGCTGGTGATGAGGATCGTGGGGCCGTGGTTGAGCAGGCGGCTGGCGTGATGAAGTTCAACGGGACGAAAACGGCTCATAAGGATTTCCTGAATAGTAGGATGCGATGAGCTACACACTAAATCGCAATAAAAGCGTAATCAATACGTCATATCACCTGCCTATAGTCGCCAGCACTAAGTCCCAAAGAGGATAACACTATGTTGGCTCCCCTGATGTTTATGCAGGTGAGCGCGGCCCGTCGGCGTTCGGCCATGGGTAAAGCACCGCTTTCCAATTGGGGAGGGCGATAATGCGCGCGCTAACTGGCATTCGGCTCGATGGCGTTTCCTTCGCTTTCGGGGCCACCACCGTTCTTAATCACATCAACCTGCAGATCGATGCGGGCAGCATCGTGGCATTGCTTGGGCCTTCCGGCTGCGGCAAAAGCACGTTACTGCGCCTGCTGGCAGGGCTCACCGTTCCCGCTGAAGGTGAAATCCATTTCGGCGACCGTCTGATTGCCAGACCCGGCTGGGGGCTACCGCCCGAGCAGCGGGATATCGGCATGGTTTTCCAGGACTACGCGCTGTGGCCGCACATGACCGCCGCTGAAAACGTCGCCTTTCCGCTACGCATGCGCGGTGTGGCTCGCGATGAGCGGACGCGTCGGGTTAATGACGCGCTGGCGATGGTAGGTCTCTCTGGCTTTGGCGAACGTAAGCCTTCCGGGCTCTCTGGTGGACAGCAGCAGCGCGTGGCGCTGGCAAGGGCGATCGTCGCCGAACCGCGGGTACTGCTGTTTGATGAACCGCTTTCCAACCTCGATAGCGAACTGCGTGAATCGTTATGTCTGGAGATGAGCCGACTGCTGCGCCAGCTCGGCATCACCGCCGTGTACGTCACTCACGACCGCCGCGAGGCCGAACTGTTGGCTGACCGAATTGTGCACCTTTCTGCGGGCAGCATTGCTGCTGTTCGCACCGTTGCTTCTACCTCAGGGGAACTTGTATGAAATCCGTTAAAAAAGGCGTTGCGCTCGCGATGATGTTATCTGCTTCGATGATTTCCAGCGCCCATGCGCTGACCGTATACACCGCAGGCCCAGGTTCGCTGGCTAAGAATCTGGCCAGCGGCTATGAAAAGAAAACCGGCGTGAAGGTGAATATCTTCCAGGCCACCACCGGCAAGGTGATGGCGCGTCTGGAGGCCGAGCAGGCGAATCCGCAGGCGGACGTGCTGATTTCCGCATCATGGGACACCGCCGAAGATTTGCACGGCCGCGGCTGGCTGCTGCCGTACCAGAGTGGGAATGCCGATAAGGTGCCAGCGGCGCTGAAATCAGCCGACTTTGTGGCGCAGGGTATTTCGGCGCTGGGGATTGTCTGGAACACCAAAAGCGGGACGCCTGAGCCGAAAGAGTGGCGCGACCTGACCGAAGCGGCGTTTAAAGACAAAGTCACTACGCCGGACCCGGCGCTCTCCGGTGCTTCGCTCGATTTGCTGATCGGGTTACAGAATGGCATGGGTGATAAAGCCTGGGCGTTGTTTGATGAATTGAAAAAGAACGGCATGGTGGTGAGTGGGCCGAACGCGCAGGCGGTCACCCCGGTGATGCAGGGGGCGAAAGCAGCGGTATTCGGCGCGGTAGATTATGTTTCCTACGGCAATATCGACCAGGGCGAATCGCTGAAGGTGATTTTCCCGGCCAGCGGCACGGTGATTGCGCCGCGTCCGATGATGATCCTCAAAACGACCCAGCATGCAGATGAGGCGAAAGCCTTTATTGACTACGTACTGTCACCGGAAGGCCAGGCGATGGTCGCCGACGCATGGCTGATACCTGCGCGCAGCGATGTGTCCGCCAAGCGTCCGCTGCTGAACGACCTGAAAGTGTTGCCAACCACCAGCGACGGTAGCAGCGAGCGCAGCGCGGTTCTGGCGCGGTTTAATACGCTGTTCGGGCAGTAAATTTCCGTAGCCCGGCCGAGCGAAGCGACGCCGGGAATCAGCTTGGTGCACAACTCGGCGGCGCTTCGCTCGGCCGGGCTACAATCTGGAACTTCGGGTGAAACAAAAATCCCTCTCTCTTGTCACCCTCATCGCGCTGGTGGTGCTGGTGGCGTTGCCGCTCTTTTTCATTCTGTTGCAGGCTATTTTTCCGCAGTTTAGCGCCGGTTCGCTGCACAAGCCGTTTAGTGGAATAGCCTCTTTAATCAACGATCCCCAGTTGATGCCGATGCTCGGCGGAACCTTGTGGATTGCCTGTGGCGTGGCGCTGATGAGCGTGATTATCGGCCTGCCGCTTGGCGTGCTGCGTGGGCTGTTTAACCTGCCGCTGCCAAAACTGTGGGATCTGCTGTTTTTAATTCCGTTTCTTACGCCGCCGTATATCGCTGCGCTCTCATGGATGCTGGTGCTGCAGCATAACGGCTATCTGCAGCAGCTGACCGGCTGGGATTTGAACGATCTGCTGTTTAGCCGCACCGGGATCGTGCTGGTGATGACCCTGAATATCTTCCCGGTGGTCTATTTTGCCGTCTCACGCAGCCTGCTGGCGAGCGGGCAGCGGCTGGCTATCGTCGCGCGGGTTCACGGGGCAAGCGCCTGGCGGGCATTCTGGCACGTCACGCTGCCGATGCTTTCCCCGGCGCTGGCGGCGGGGATGCTGCTGTCCTTTACTCTGGCGATTGAAGAGTACGGCGTACCCGCGGCGCTGGGCTCACGGGCGGGGGTGGTGATGCTCACCGTGGGTATTGAGAAAAAACTGGCGGACTGGCCTATCGATCTCACCGGTGCGTCGCTGCTGTCGGTGCTGCTGATTACCGTGGCGTTGCTCGCCTGGTGGCTGCAAAAACGGCTGACGGGAACGACTGAAGTCACCAGCGTCACTGGAAAACCGGGGGAGAACAGCGGGGCGTCGCTCGGCGTTATGACACTACCTGCGCTGCTGGTGATGGGCGGCGTTGGCGGGCTGGCAGTGCTGCTTCCCGGTGCGTCAATGGTGGCAACCAGCCTGATGGGCACGCTCTCCGGTGGATTGAACATGGGCAACTTTACGCTGAAGCACTTCAGCGCGCTGTTCGCGCAGCAGGGCGATGCGCTCTCGGCGTTGGGCACCAGTTTATCGCTGGCGCTGGCCTCGGCGCTGATTGTCGGCCTGCTCGGGCTGGTGGCGGCCTGGCTGGTACTGGTGCAGAAAATCAAAGGCAGCGCATTGATTGATGCGCTTTCGCTGATGCCCGCAGCGTTGCCGGGTGTGGTGGTGGGCGTTGGGCTGATTCTATTGTGGAATCAGCCGTTCTGGCCGGTCTCACCTTACAATACGTGGTTTATGCTGCTGCTCTCTTATTGCTGCCTGCTGTTGCCGTGGCCAGTGCGCTATGTCGGCAGCGCGCTGCGTCAGCTGGGGAATAACCTGGAGCCGGCGGCGCGTGTGCACGGTGCATCGCCGTGGCAGGCCTTACGGTTGATTGTGCTGCCGCTGGTGTTTCCGGCGCTGTTGGCGGCGATGCTGATGGTATTTGCCGTCGCCTCGCGCGAGCTGGTGACCTCACTGCTGCTGGCACCGGCGGGAACGCAGACCGTGGCGGTGTTTATCTGGCGGCAGTTCGAGCAGGGTTCGGTCGGCCAGGGGATGGCGATGGCGAGCCTGACGCTGTTCGTCGGGCTGGGGTTAATGCTAACCGCGCTAGGGCTGATGCAGCGAAGTACACGGTAGGTTAACCGATCGCACAAATCGGTCAGTGGTCAGGGCAAAATAGGTTATAAAGAACGGACACCAACGCTGGAGGCTTTGATGACCCCTTTCTTAAGCGCCTATTTTGCTCGTCTCGGTTGGACGGGCACCCCCGACGTATCCATTGAGACGCTGCGCAGTTTGCATATCCACCACAACAGCGCCATTCCGTTCGAGAACCTTGACGTGCTGTTGCCGCGTGAAATGCACCTCGACGATCAATCGCTGGAAGATAAGCTGGTTCACGCGCGTCGCGGTGGCTACTGCTTTGAACAAAACGGTCTGTTTGAGCGCGTGCTGCGAGAACTCGGTTTCCATGTGCGCAGCCTGCTGGGGCGCGTGGTGCTGTCGCATCCGCCGCAGATGCCGCCGCGTACTCACCGCCTGCTGCTGGTGGACGTTGACGGCGAGCGCTGGATTGCTGACGTGGGCTTTGGCGGGCAGACGCTGACCGCGCCAATCAAGCTACTGGCGGATATCACCCAGACGACGCCGCACGGCGACTACCGTCTGCTGTACGAAAACCAGGAGTGGATTTTACAGTTCAGCCATCACGATCACTGGCAGTCGATGTATCACTTCGACCTGGGCCGTCAGTACGCCTCGGATTACGTGATGGGCAACTTCTGGTCGGCGCACTGGCCGCAGTCGCATTTCCGCCACCATCTGCTAATGTGTCGCCATCTGCCGGACGGCGGCAAAATGACGCTGACCAACTTCCACTTTACCCATTGGGATAACAACCATGTGGTTGAGAAGATTGATTTCCCTGACGTGCCCGCGCTGTACGAAGCGTTACAAACCCGCTTCGGGCTTGGCGTGACCGATCCGAAATATGGCTTTAGCGTCAGCGAACTGGCGGCCATCATGGCGGCATTCGACACCCACCCAGAAGCCGGAAAATAACCCGTAGCCCGGCCGAGGCGAAGCCGACGCCGGGGTTTAGCACCGCGTTGCCCCGTAGACGTAATTTTCAGGGATGAGATGATATGGCCTTAACGATCCGTGTATTACTTGAAAACCATCTGGCTCGCGGCGCCGACAGCGGACTCAGAGCCAAAGCGGGATTAAGTCTGCTGATCGAGGATGAAACCACCGTCATTCTTTTCGACACCGGCCCCGATAACAGCTTCCAGCACAATGCCGCTCAGATGGGTATTTCGCTGGATAATCTTACGGCGACGGTGCTCTCACACGGTCACTACGACCATTGCGGCGGCGTGCCCTGGCTGCCGGATAATAGCCGGATTATTTGCCACCCGACCATCGGCAACGAGCGCTATGCCGCGTTGAACGTGGCGGGGCGCAGCCATAAAATCAAAAAGCTTTCGCTGGCGATTGATTACGCTCGCCATCGCATGGAGTACACTCGCGCGCCGCTGCACATTAGCGACCGTTTTATCTGGTCAGGCGAGATAGCCGTTGATCGCCCCAAAGCCTACGGCGTGACGGGAGATAAAACGGATTACGTGGTTGATGAGGGCGTGCTGATTTATCTGTCCGAACATGGGCTGGTGATTATTACCGGCTGCGGGCATCGCGGGATTGTTAACATCGTGCGGCACTGCCAGCGGATTACCGGCATCGACAAGGTTCATGCGCTGATCGGCGGCTTTCATCTGCGCTGTGCTTCGCCGCGCACGCTCTGGCAGGTGAGGCGGTTTTTACAGCAGCTCAAGCCCGATAAAGTGATGGGCTGCCACTGCACCGGCGCGTGGGCCAAACTATGGTTGCCGGAGATTATCTCCCCAGCAACCGGCGACACCTTTACCCTGTAGCCCGGCCAAGCGAAGCGCCGCCGGGGTGTGGCACAGTGCTAATTCCCGGCGGCGCTTCGCTTGGCCGGGCTACGGAATCGTTAGTTTAGCCCTAAGAAATGCTGGGCGATTTTGAAGTAGATAATCAGCCCGGTGCCGTCAATCAGCGTGGCGATAAACGGGGCGGAAACCACCGCCGGGTCGATGCCGACGCGTTTGATGACCAGCGGGATTACCGACGAAACGACTGCGCTCCAGATAGTGACGCACACCAGCGTCAGGCTGACGATAAAGGTGATTTCCGGGCCAATGCCCATGATCCACGCCCGCAAGCAGCCTGCCGCGCCGAGGGTGATAGCAACCAGCATCGCCGTCGACATCTCTTTACGCAAAATACGCCCCAGATCCCTCAGGCCCACTTCACCCAGCGCCATGGCTCGCACCAGCGTTGAGGTGATCTGCGTACCGCTGTTGCCCCCGGTGCCAATCAGCAGCGGGATAAAGAACGCCAGCGCAATAGCAGACTCCAGCGCCTCTTCAAAGTGCTGAATCACGGTGCTGGTGTACGCTTCGGCGATAAACAACAGCAGTAGCCAGACGGCGCGTTTTTTCCACAGCGTCACCGGGCTTATCTCCAGATACGGTTTTTCCAGCGGCAGGGTGGCGCCCTGAAGCTGGGCGTCTTCGGTGATTTCATCGGCTAACAGCTGGTCTATCTCTTTTTCATTCAGGCAACCGATAAGCTTGCCGTTTTCAATCACCGGCAGTAGCGTCAGACGATGCTTTTCGATAAGGCTCGCCGCCACGTCGCGGGTATCATCCGGGCTGACGTGGAATAAGGTGGTGGTCATCAACTGCGTTACCGGCTGATTATCATCGGACGCCTGTAACAGCGTGCGCGTCGATAATATTCCGCGCAGATTGTCGCCGGACACCACGAATACGGCGCAGGGGAAATGGTCGTCATTTAATTGTCGCAGAAACATCTCACGCGCTTCTTTTACGCTAAGCGGTTCCGGCAACGAAATAAATGTTTTCGACATGTAGCTTGCAATATTATCGCCCGTTACTGGAGCGGTTGGGTAGTGCGGCGCAGTGGCATGAATATAAGACATCAAAATGTTCCCTATAGAAATTCTATATAGGGCGAACAAAACTGGAAATGCTGAGAAAAATCCCTACGTCCCGGTTTTAGCACTGAATAACGTATCTGTACGGCCTTGAGCTGTCAGAAGTTATCTTGGCAACACCTTGATTCGATGGATGCCTGTATTTCCCTGTGATGGTCTCTCTCGATACCACCAGGGCGATAACTTATGTTTATTCAGGAGCCTCGCCATAACAAGATTATTAATTACGATGTTGAGTAAATTTATATTTCCGATGTGCCTTAGGCGCCACGGTAAATTCAACGAGCGTAATATAGCGCGTTATTACGCATTGTGGTGGTGAAAGATAAAGTGGTTGAGAATAGGTTTAGTATTTTGTTTGTGGCATAAAAAACCCGGCGTCGCGGTGCTCGGCCGGGCTACGTTATGTTAACAGGACTATCGGCGTGAACGGACCACCTGATAACGTCGGGTCAGGTATTCCACCGGCGCGCTCCAGACGTGCACCAGGCGGGTGAACGGGAACAGCAGGAAGATGGTCATGCCCAACACCAGATGTACGCGGTAGACCCAGGCCACGCCGTCCAGGTGCGCGGAAGCGCCGCCGTGGAAGGTCACTACCGCCTGCGCCCAGTCCACCAGTTTCAGCATTTCGCTGCCGTCCGGGTGCTGTGCGGAGAACGGAATAGTGGTCAGACCGAGGCAGCACTGAATCAGCAGGATGCTGAGGATCAGGATATCCGCCGTTGACGAGGTAGCGCGAATGCGCGGGTTGAACAGCCGACGAATCAGCAGACCAGCGCCGCCGACCAGCGTCATCACCCCGCAGGCACCGCCGAGGATCATCGCCATCAGCTGTTTCTGCGACAGCGGCAGCCAGGATTCATACACCCAGTGCGGCGTTAACATGCCAAAGAAGTGGCCGAAGAAGATCCCCAGAATACCGACGTGGAACAGGTTGGACCAAATCACCATCCCGCGCTTGTCGAGCATCTGGCTGGAGGAGGCGCGCCAGGTGTACTGACCGTAGTCGTAGCGCAGCCAACTGCCCAGCAGGAACACCGTACCGCAGAGGTAAGGGTAGATATCGTAAAAAAAGACGTTGAGGTACTGTATCATTTCGGGCCTCCCGCACGGACGTCCACGTATTGTGGCGCCACGTCCTGGCTAAAGCGTCGTTGATAGCTTTGCAGCGGGGAACTGTCGCAGGCGGTGGCGTTATCTTCGATAAACTTCACCTGCTCCTCTTCCCAAACCGCATCCAGCGCCTGGCGGGTATCGTCTCGCGCTTCACCCGCCACCTGTTTTGTGACACTGTCACTTGATAATGACGTATTGGCCAATGCCAGCAGGGTATCGAACAGCTGATACCACGGTGCCTGGCGCTGTTTAAGGCGACCGCCAATCAGCGCCAGAATCGGCGCCACGTTTTGCAGGCCTTCCTGCGCCTGAGCCTGGGGCAGAATGCTGAGATACTCCAGATAAAGCGGCAGATGATCGGGCAGCTCGCGGCAATCCAGCTCTAGGCCGACCTGTTCATACTGCGTCATCAGCTCAACCATCGCCTGACCCCGGTCGCGGGACTCCGCGTGCACGTGCTCAAACAACAGCAGCGAGGTAGCGCGTCCGCGCTCAAAAATCTCACACCATTCCGCCTGCTTATCGAGCAGCGACACCGACAGATGCTGTTCGAGGAACGGGCGCAGCGCGGGGGCGTCGCTGTCGATTAACGCAAACAGCTCATCCTTGTTATCCCAGCTGAGCTCATCGGGGTACTCCATCAGCAGCCCGATGATTTTCAGGATCCGCATTAGTTTTTCTCCCCGATGTTGATGGCATCGATACGGTGGCTGTTAAACAGGTTGAACTTGGTGTCCGAGCCGTGGCAGCCGTCGCCGAAGGTGAAGCCGCAGCCCTTGCTTTCCGGGAAGGCATCTTCCGCCATTTCGCGGTGGCTGGTTGGGATCACGAAGCGATCTTCGTAGTTGGCGATCGCCAGGTAGCGGTACATCTCTTCAACCTGTGCCTCGCTCAAGCCCACTTCTTCAATCGCGCGGGTGTCGGTCACGCCCTCAACGGTCTGAGAACGTTTGTAGTGACGCATCGCCATCATGCGTTTCAACGCGCGCAGCACCGGGCCGGTATCGCCCGCGCTGAGCATGTTTGCCAGGTACTGTACCGGAATGCGCAGGCTTTCCACCGCCGGCAGAACGCTGTCGGTTTTTGGCAGGCCACCGGCATCGGCAACGGACTGAATCGGTGACAGAGGCGGCACGTACCAGACCATCGGCAGGGTGCGGTATTCCGGGTGCAGCGGCAGCGCCAGCTTCCAGTCCATCGCCATTTTGTACACCGGTGAACGCTGAGCGGCGTCCAGCGTATTCTGGGTGATGCCCTGTTTCAGCGCTTCTTCAATTACCGCCGGATCGTGCGGGTCGAGGAAGACATCACACTGACGCTCGTAGAGATCGGTTTCGTGCTCGGTGCTGGCAGCTTCTTCGATGCGGTCGGCGTCATACAGCAGTACGCCAAGGTAGCGAATACGGCCTACACAGGTTTCTGAACAGACGGTCGGCTGGCCGGATTCAATACGCGGGTAGCAGAAGATGCATTTTTCGGATTTGCCGCTCTTCCAGTTGAAGTAGATTTTTTTGTACGGGCAGCCGGTGATGCACATACGCCAGCCGCGGCACTTGTCCTGGTCAATGAGCACGATTCCGTCTTCTTCACGCTTGTAGATAGCCCCGCTTGGGCAGGTGGCGACACAGCTTGGGTTCAGACAGTGTTCGCACAGACGCGGCAGATACATCATGAAGGTGTTTTCGAACTGGCCGTACATCTCTTTTTGCATCGCCGCAAAGTTCTGGTCGTGGGCGCGTTTTTCAAACTCGCCGCCGAGCAGCTCTTCCCAGTTCGGACCCCACTCAATTTTGTTCATCCGCTGGCCGCTGATCAGCGAGCGCGGGCGGGCGGTCGGCAGGTTTTTGCCCTCCGGCGCGTTGTGCAGGTGCTGGTAGTCGTAGGTGAACGGCTCGTAATAATCGTCAATGCCTGGGATCAGCGGGTTGGCGAAGATTTTCGACAGCACGCCCAGACGGCCGCCCATGCGTGGGGTCAGTTTGCCGCTGATACCTCGCACCCAGCCGCCTTGCCATTTTTCCTGGTTTTCCCAGTCTTTCGGGAAACCGATGCCCGGTTTGGTCTCGACGTTGTTAAACCACGCGTATTCCATCCCTTCGCGGCTGCTCCAGACGTTTTTACAGGTCACGGAGCAGGTGTGGCAGCCAATGCATTTATCAAGGTTTAAAACCATCCCAACCTGTGAGCGTATCTTCATTTTGCTGCCTCCTGAACCTGGTCATTGCCTTCATCATCCAGCCAATTAATGTTTTTCATTTTGCGGATCATAATGAACTCATCACGGTTCGAACCGACCGTTCCGTAGTAGTTGAAGCTATAGGCCAACTGCGCATAGCCGCCGATCATATGGGTCGGTTTCGGGCAGATACGGGTGACCGAGTTATGGATCCCCCCGCGTCGTCCGGTAACCTCCGAGCCTGGAATATTCATGATGCGTTCCTGGGCGTGGTACATCATGGTCATGCCCGGTGGTACGCGCTGGCTGACCACCGCACGGGCGGTGAGCGCACCGTTGGCATTGAACGCTTCAATCCAGTCGTTATCGGCGATCCCCAGCTCTTTGGCGTCGGTTTCGCTCAGCCAGACGATCGGCCCGCCGCGCGACAGCGTCAGCATCAGCAGGTTTTCGCTGTAGGTGGAGTGAATGCCCCATTTCTGGTGCGGCGTCAGGAAGTTCAGCGCTTTTTCCGGGAAGCCGTTTGGCGGAATTTCCTTCATGTGGCTGACGCTGCGGGTGTCGATGGGCGGGCGATAGGCCACCAGGCTCTCGCCAAAATCGCGCATCCACGGGTGATCCTGATACAACGACTGGCGGCCCGACACGGTACGCCACGGGATCAGCTCGTGGACGTTGGTGTAACCCGCGTTATAGGAGACGTGTTCATCTTCAAGGCCGGACCAGGTCGGGCTGGAGATGATTTTGCGCGGCTGCGCCTGAATATCGCGGAAGCGAATCTTCTCATCTTCTTTGTTGGTCGCCAGGTGGGTGTGGTTGAGGCCGGTAAATTCGCCCAGTGCTTCCCAGGCTCTCACCGCCACCTGACCGTTAGTTTCCGGCGCCAGGGTGAGGATCACCTCGGCGGCATCAATCGCCGTCTCAATGCACGGGCGGCCTTTCGCCGGGCCATCGAGCTTGACGTAGTTGAGCTTGCCGAGGAAATCTATCTCGGTCTGGGTTTTCCAGCCGATGCCTTTGCCGCCGTTGCCCAGTTTGTCCATCAACGGGCCGAGCGAGGTAAAGCGTTCGTAGGTGGCTGGATAGTCACGCTCGACCGCAATAATGTTCGGCGCGGTTTTGCCCGGAATCAGGTCACATTCGCCTTTACGCCAGTCCTGAATGGCAAACGGCTGCGCCAGTTCCGCTGGGGAGTCATGCTGTAGCGGTTGCAGCACCACATCGGTTTCAACGCCGAGATGGTCTTTGCAGATTTCCGAGAACGATTTGGCGATACCTTTGTAGATTTCCCAGTCGCTTTTTGACTCCCACGCCGGGTCAACGGCGGCGGAGAGCGGGTGAATGAACGGGTGCATATCCGAGGTGTTCATATCGTCTTTTTCGTACCAGGTCGCGGTCGGCAGGACGATATCGGAGAACAGGCAGGTACTGGACATACGGAAATCGAGCGTGACCAGCAGGTCAAGCTTGCCCTCAATGGCCGCGGTCTGCCACTCCACTTCTTCCGGCTTCACGTCGTCGGTCGAGCCGAGATCGTCACCCTGAATCCCGCTGTCGGCACCGAGCAGGTACTTCAGCATATATTCGTGGCCTTTACCGGAGGAACCGAGCAGGTTAGAACGCCAGATAAACAGGTTACGCGGGTGGTTCGCACCGTTGTCCGGCTGCTCGCTGGCAAAACGAATATCGCCAGATTTCAGCCCCTGAACGGTGTACTCCTGAGGCGTCATGCCCGCTGCTGCGGCCTTCGCCTTCACGGTCAGCGGGTTGAGGTTGAGCTGCGGCGCGGACGGCAGCCAGCCCATACGTTCGGCGCGGACGTTAAAGTCGATAAGATGACCGGTATATTTTTTCGGGTCGGCCAGCGGTGAGAGCAGCTCTTGCGC
Organism: Kluyvera sp. CHPC 1.2972; assembly: GCF_036759925.1. Classification (NCBI taxonomy): domain Bacteria; kingdom Pseudomonadati; phylum Pseudomonadota; class Gammaproteobacteria; order Enterobacterales; family Enterobacteriaceae; genus Kluyvera; species Kluyvera sp. CHPC 1.2972. The sequence continues at coordinate 41,664 of NZ_JAPKIB010000018.1, forward strand.
GGTCAGCTTCTCATAGCGCCACTGGCTGGCGTGGTTGTAGAAGTAGGAGGTGCTGTTCATCTGGCGCGGTGGGCGGTTCCAGTCCAGCGCGAAGGCAAGCGGCAGCCAGCCGGTTTGCGGACGCAGCTTCTCCTGGCCCACGTAGTGCGCCCAGCCGCCGCCGCTCTGACCGACGCAGCCGCAGAACACCAGCATGTTGATCATCCCACGGTAGTTCATGTCCATGTGGTACCAGTGGTTAACCCCGGCACCAAGGATGATCATCGAGCGGCCGTGCGTTTTGTGCGCGGTGTCGGCGAACTCAAGGGCAATTTTTTCGATGTTATGGCGCGATACGCCGGTGATCTGCTCGCCCCAGGCCGGGGTGTAGGCTTTCACCTCATCGAAGCTTTTCGCCGCCAGATCATCGTCCAGACCGCGGTCAAGGCCGTAGTTAGCCAGCACCAGGTCATAGACGCTCACCACCAGACGGCTGCTGCCGTCGGCGAAGGTCAGTTGCTTGGCGGGCAGCTTGCGCACCAGAATCGGGTCTTGTTTGACGCTGCGGAAGTGTGGGTTTTCGTTGCCGCCAAAGTAGGGGAACGCCACGCCAGCGACGGTATCGCGGTTGTCCAGCAGCGACAGCGTCAGCTCAATCTCTTTGCCGGAAGCCAGCGATTCGAGGTTCCATTTGCCTTTTTCGCCCCAGCGGAAGCCGATAGAACCGTTAGGCACCACCAGTTCGCCGTCGCGGTTGTAGGCCACGGTTTTCCATTCCGGGTTGTTGGCTTCCCCCAGCCCATCCACCAGATCGGAAGCACGCAGCATGCGGCCTGCGGTATATGAACCGTCGTCGCGACTGTCGAGCATTACCAGCATCGGCATGTCGGTGTAGCGACGGCAGTAGTTGATAAAGTATTCGCTTGGGTTATCGAGGTGGAACGCTTTGAGGATCACGTGCCCCATCGCCATAGCCAGCGCGCTGTCGGTACCCTGTTTCGGTGCCAGCCACTGGTCGCTGAGCTTGGCGACTTCCGAGAAGTCTGGGGTGATGGCGACGGTCTTGGTGCCTTTGTAACGCACTTCGGTGAAGAAGTGGGCGTCCGGGGTACGGGTCTGCGGCACGTTGGAACCCCAGGCGATGATATAGCTGGAGTTGTACCAGTCGGCGGATTCCGGCACGTCGGTCTGCTCGCCCCAGGTCATCGGTGAGGCGGGCGGTAAGTCGCAGTACCAGTCGTAGAAGCTTAGGCAGGTGCCGCCAATCAAGGAGAGATAGCGGGTACCGGCGGCGTAGGAGACCATCGACATCGCTGGGATCGGCGAGAAGCCCGCCACGCGGTCGGGGCCGTACTTTTTAATCGTCCAGACGTTGGCGGCGGCAATCAGTTGGTTAAGCTCTTTCCACGAAGAACGTACAAAGCCGCCTTTACCGCGCGCCTGCTTGTAGCTCTGGGTCTTTTCCGGGTCTTTCATGATGCTGTCCCAGGCCACCATGGGGTCCGGGTGCTCGGCGAGGGCTTCACGCCACAGTTCAATCAGCTTTTTACGCGCCAACGGGTATTTCAGACGATTGGCGCTGTAGAGATACCAGGAGTAACTGGCACCGCGCGGGCAGCCGCGAGGTTCGTGGTTCGGCAGGTCAGGGCGGGTGCGGGGATAGTCGGTCTGTTGGGTTTCCCAGGTGACCAGGCCATTTTTGACGTAAATCTTCCAGCTGCATGAGCCCGTACAGTTCACTCCGTGGGTCGAGCGAACGATCTTGTCGAATTGCCAGCGTTGACGATAGCTGTCTTCCCAGTCACGGTTATTGTCGTAGACCTGTCCGTGACCGTTGGCAAAGGTCTCGCCTTTCTGCTTAAAGTAGCGAAAGCGATCCAGTAGCTTGCTCATACTTGCTCCTCCTGACGGGGGCTTTGCTCCCCCGTGGTTACACTGCTCACATAGTTATGTTTATTTTGACGTCGGTTTGCGGCGGCCGTAGACAAGCCATGTCACCAGCACGCACACGACGTAGAAGACAAAGAACACTTTCATGGCGCCAACCGGTGAACCGGTCATGGCTAAAGAGGTGCCGAAGGCTTTTGGAATAAAGAAGCCGCCGACTGCGCCGATAGCGGAGATAAAGCCGAGCGCTGCGGCGGTATCGGTAACCGCTTCGTGCTGAGCCTCTTCATCCGTACCGCCGCGTTTTTTGACGCTATCGATGGTGATTTGCCGGAAAATCACCGCGATCATCTGGAAGGTGGAGCCACTGCCGAGACCGGCGGTCAGGAACAGCCCCATAAACACCACGTAGAAGGCGAGGAAGCTGCCGGAGCCGCTGCCCGGCAGTGTCAGGAACAGCAGGCCGGTAAACACTGCCATCAGCACGAAATTTACCAGCGTCACCTTCACACCGCCGAGACGATCGGAAATCACGCCGCCGAATGAACGTGCCAGCGCACCGATAAACGGCCCGAAGAAGGCCAGCTTGAGAATGTTAACGTCCGGGAACTGGGTTTTCGCCAGCATCGCAAAACCGGCAGAGAAGCCGATGAAGGAGCCGAAGGTCGCCAGATAAAGCAGGCTCAGCAGCCACATATGCGGGCGTTTCAGCACCGGAAGCTGGTCACGCACCGACGCTTTGGAGCTGGCAATATCATTCATCCCTACCCAGGCGGCGATAGTGGCGATAACCAGCAGCGGCACCCAGATAATGGCGGCGTTGGCCAGCGACAGAGTGGAACCATCCTCCTGCGGCACGCCGTGAACGCCGATAAAGGTGAAGATTGGCAGGAAGATCACCGCAGGCGCGACCATCTGCATCACGCTGACGCCGAGGTTGCCGAGCCCGCCGTTAATACCGAGGGCGCTGCCTTGTTTCGCTTTCGGGAAGAAAAAGCTGATGTTGCCCATGCTGGAAGCAAAGTTAGCCCCGGCAAAGCCGCACAGCAGTGCAATGATGATAAATACTTCGTAAGGAGTAGCGGTGTTCTGAATGGCAATGCCCAACCAGATGCACGGTACCACCAGAATTACCGTACTTAACACCGTCCATTTGCGCCCACCCAAAATGGGTACCATAAAGGAGTAGGGCACGCGTAATATTGCACCAGAAAGCGAAGGTAACGCGGTTAATAAAAAGAGTTGATCGGTGGTGAAATTAAAACCCACTTTATTGAGATTCACCGCAACGGCACTAAATAACATCCAGACGCAGAAGGCGAGTAATAAACAGGCAACGGAAATCCACAGATTTCGCCTCGCAATTGATTTCCCTTTATTTTCCCAGAAGCCGGGATTTTCAGGTTTCCACTCTTTTAAAAGATAATGATTCTCTTTCTCATTATTTGCCATATAACCCTCGGGGAATGCGTCATAAATAAGAAACAAAGGAAAAACAGCGATGTAGGGAGAGGGGATTATTAATGCCAGGCCGTTTTATCGCTTTATCGTTGAAGAATAGATAAAAAAAGCGCGTTGTAAGAAAACGCGCTGTGAATAAAACGTTGTTAATTGTTACTAAATGTAAATTAAGCGGGATTAAGCTCTATCGTAATATAATGTTGTATATAGCGAGCGAAGATCTCATCGCTAATTTCCGCCATCCCTAGTGCATAAATTCCATCTAGTCCACACACTAACGCAATTAATCGCCAGGCAATATTTTCTGCGCTATCGATGGGACGAAATTCATTGGCTTCCGTGCCCTGTAAAATCAGCGATACGGTTTCCTTATGCCACATGTCCATCGTCAGCAGGTAGGCGCCTTTGATATCACTGTCGCTGTCCGCCAGCAATTGTGCTTCCCGCCAGAGACGGACGTAGGGTTCAAGACGGCCATCGTCGCTGCCGAGCATTGAAAAGAGGCGGTCGTGCCAGCTGGCGTCATCGGCCACCAGCGGCATATCGAGCATGTCACGGATCAGTCTGACGAAGGCGAGTGATTTGAGTTCACCGATAGAGGTGAAGTGGTGATGTACCTGGCCGCTGGAGACCCCGGCGACGCTGGCAATATTACGCACGGTCATCGCGCTAAAGCCACCGCTTAGGGCTACCTGCATGGCGGTTTTAAGGATCGCTTCCCGCCGTTCTTCTCGGGTTAAATAGTTCATTTTTCTTCGTTTAAGTAGGGTTTAGCTGAGAATAACAAAAAATTGGACATGCGTTCAACAATCCGGCAGGATCTCGTTCCTGGACGCATGTCCAACACTGAAAAATGATGTGAGGAACGGAAAAATGTCACGCCAATGGTTAACGCTCATGGCTATCCTGATGGTCTATATCCCGGTGGCGATTGATGCCACCGTGCTGCACGTGGCTGCGCCGACGCTGAGCGTCGCGCTGGGCACCAGCGGCAATGAGCTGCTGTGGATCATTGATATCTATTCACTGGTAATGGCCGGAATGGTGCTGCCGATGGGCGCGCTCGGCGACAAGATTGGTTTTAAACGCCTGCTGCTGCTCGGCAGCGGGATCTTTGGTCTGGCCTCGCTGGCAGCGGCGTTTTCGCCGACAGCGCTGACGCTGATTGCTTCACGCGCACTGCTGGCGATCGGCGCGGCGATGATTGTCCCGGCCACGCTCGCCGGGATCCGCACCACCTTTGCCGAAGCGCGTCACCGCAATATGGCGTTGGGGCTGTGGGCGGCCGTCGGCTCCGGCGGCGCGGCGTTCGGCCCGCTGGTGGGCGGCATGCTGCTGGAGCACTTCTATTGGGGATCGGTGTTCTTGATCAACGTGCCGATTGTGCTGGTGGTGATTGCCATTAATGCCAGAGTGGTGCCGCGCCAGCCTGCGCGACGCGAACAGCCGCTGAATCTCTTCCAGGCGCTGGTGCTGATTGCCGCCATCCTGATGCTGGTGTTTAGCGCCAAATCAGCGCTGAAAGGGCAGCTTGCGCTGTGGCTGGTGACGATGGTGGCGATTGCTGGTGCCAGCATGCTGTACTGGTTTGTCCGTAAACAGCTCTCGGCGAGCCGCCCGATGGTGGATATGCGCCTTTTTACCCATCGCATTATTTTGAGTGGGGTCATGATGGCGATGACGGCGCTGATTACCCTGGTCGGGTTTGAGCTGCTGATGGCGCAGGAATTGCAGTTTGTGCATGGCAAAACGCCGTTTGAAGCCGGGCTATTTATGCTACCGGTGATGGTGGCGAGCGGATTCAGCGGCCCGATTGCCGGGATGCTGGTGTCAAAGCTGGGGCTGCGTGAAGTGGCGACCGGTGGGATGCTGTTAAGTGCGCTGAGCTTCCTTGGCCTGTCGATGACTGATTTCAGCACCCAGCAATGGCAGGCGTGGGGGCTGATGACGCTGCTGGGCTTTAGCGTTGCCAGCGCGTTGCTGGCCTCCAGCTCGGCGATTATGGCGGCGGCACCGAAAGAGAAAGCGGCAGCAGCAGGGGCCATTGAAACCATGGCCTACGAGTTGGGCGCGGGGCTGGGTATTGCGCTGTTTGGCCTGATCCTGACCCGCAGCTACACCTCGTCGATTGTACTTCCCGCTGGGGTAGACGGTGCGGCGGCCGAGCAGGCGGCTTCGTCGATTAGCGAAGCGATAAAACTGGCACAGTCAATGCCTGCCATCCCGGCGCAAAGTCTGATTGAGGCGGCAAAAACGGCGTTTATCAACTCGCACAGCATCGTGCTGGCGACGGCGGGCGTGCTGCTCCTGCTGCTGGCCGCCGGTATCTGGCGCAGCCTGGCTAAGGTCCCGAATCCGGCCTGATTGCCTGAAAGGGCCTGGTGAGCTTATCGTCTCCGCTCAAGGGAGTGTGTACATTATTGGACGACTACACTACAATTGTCATTAAATGTACAACACCATGCTTTGGGTGATGTCCGAAAATAACGTCCGGGAGGGCCTATGGCGACAGTACAAGAAAGCCATGTAAACGGTAATGTTGACACCAGCAAAGCGCTGCCGGTCGTGTTCCGCATTCTGGAAAAATGGCAATGCAACACAGATGAACAACTTCGGTTACTTGGAATTAGCTCACGTTCAACATTGAACAAATACAAAGAGTCGAAGGGCGGTATTCGCTTAAGTCTCGATATTCAGGAACGAATGAGCTATATCCTGAATATCCATAAGTGCCTGCGTTTGCTGTTCACCGCCGATGACAGCATCTACGGCTGGGTACGTAGACCTAACGCTCATCCTTTCTTTGCCGGACGTTCGGCAATGGATGTGATGAACGGTGGCCGTGTTGCCGATCTCTATGAGGTCGCCACGCGGCTTCAGTCCTGGCGGGGGGGCATGGCTTGAGTAACGAAGCCCCACCGCTCATTGCGTTAACGGGGGCCGCGGCGTACCGGATCATCCCCAGCCGCTATCCCACTATTGATTTGTTCGAAGACGTTGCCAGCAGCGATGAGCTTGAAGCGGTCTGGGCCGTTGAAGCGCTGACCAATGAGCGGCTGCTTGAGCAGGCGGGCGAACTGATGCGGGTACCGAAAGGTGACTGGCTGGTCGGGCTGAACGGTAGCAGCTACGTGATGGCGGCCTTTACCCATATCAACCCGGAAGGGGCGCGGTTCAGCACCGGCGACTTTGGTGGTTACTATTGTGCGCCTCAGCTCGACACCGCCATTAAAGAGACGGTGTATCACCAGGAGCGTATCTTCGGTTACACCAATGAACCGGCACAGAAAGTGCAAATGCGGGTGCTGTTTACCGAATTTGATGCGACCTTAGCGGATATCACTCAGGAGCCGTTTATCTCGTCGCCGCTTTATCACGCCACGGACTACAGCCAGTCGAAGGTCTTCGCTCAGGCGCAAAAACTGCAGGGCAGAGACGGTATTCACTACTGCTCGGTGCGTCATACTGGCCACACCTGCTATGTGCTTTATCGGCCCTGCCTGGTCACAAAAGTCACGCAGGCAGAGCATCTGGAGTATCACTGGAACGGTCGTTCGATTACCAATATTCTGAGCATTAAGCTCTACGGCGACTAATCAATTTACCGCCGGGTAGCCTGCCAGCAGAGCAGGGAACCCATGCAGACCATCGCCGCGCCTTGCCAGAACGACCAGGAGAGTGCGGCGCTGAGCAGCACCGCCGCCAGCGCAGAGGAGAGCACCGGCGTGAAGTAAGAGGCAACGGCTAACAGGCTGACGTTACCGTGCAGTATGCCGACGTTCCACGCCGCATAGGCTAATCCTAACGCCAGGGCGCACAGTACCAGTTTAATCACCACCGGCCAGCTAAAGACCATCGGCGGCTGATCGCTTAGCAGGAATTTCACCCACAGGCTTAATGCCGTCAGTAAAACAAAAAGCGTAATACCATTTTTGCCTTTGGCATATTTGGCGGTGACGGTGCAATACGCTGCCCAGATAAAGGCCCCGACAAAGGCCAGAATATAGCTGAGCGGACTGGAGATGACGTTGCGGGTTATTTCGTTGATATCCAACCCTTGTTCGCCGCCTAATACCCAGGTCACACCGAATACGGAAAGCAATAATCCCGGGATCACTAACCAGCTGCTTTTTTGACCGTTAAACAGAATGGCAAACAAAATCGTCAGGCTTGGCCAGAGATAATTGACCATACCGACTTCAATCGCCTGTTGACGGGTACCCGCATAGCCAAGTGAGAGCGCGAGACAGATTTCATAACTGACAAACAGTACGCTACCGGCCACAAGATAACGCGGCGGGATTTGACGCAACTGCGGGAAGCCGACGGTGAAGATAAGCAACAGGCCGCTCAGGCTATAGATCATTGCCGCACCGCCCACTGGGCCTAGCCCTTCGCTGACGCCGCGAATCAGTCCCACCATGGTGCTCCATAATACGATGGCGGTGAGTCCCGTCAGCGTCGCTCTCTTTTTATCCATCTCTAACCTGATGCTTTTACAAATGAAGTTTGCGGTTATAGCATTTTTTTACCGCTACTGGTGATATTTTTCCGCGACGCCTAACCCTAAAGGATTAATAAAACTTGCTGACCCTGACTATTAAGTGGGGCTCAGTTTTCGACATTGATTTGACGCAAAAAAAACAGGGGCATTGCTGTTAGTTTTTCTCTCGAAGTACATCCATACAATGAGGAAAACAATGGACGTCAGCCGCAGAAAGTTTTTTAAAATCTGCGCGGGCGGTATGGCTGGGACGACGGCTGCGGCATTAGGGTTTGCCCCGAAAATGGCGTTAGCACAGGCGCGAAATTTCAAATTACTGCGCGCCAGAGAAGTTCGTAACTCCTGCACATACTGCTCCGTAGGTTGTGGGCTATTAATGTATAGCCTGGGCGATGGAGCCAAAAATACCCGGGAATCGATTTACCACATTGAAGGTGACCCGGATCATCCGGTAAGCCGCGGCGCGCTGTGTCCGAAAGGCGCGGGGCTGCTGGACTATGTACACAGTGAAAACCGTCTGCGCTACCCGGAATACCGCGCACCTGGCTCGGATAAATGGCAACGTATTTCGTGGAATGAAGCCTTTGATCGCATCGCAAAATTGATGAAGGCCGACCGCGACGCCAACTTTATTGAGAAGAACGAGCAGGGCGTCACGGTTAACCGCTGGCTTTCCACCGGGATGCTGTGTGCATCCGCGGCAAGTAATGAGACCGGCATGCTGACGCAGAAGTTTGTGCGCTCGCTTGGCATGCTGGCGGTAGACAACCAGGCGCGCGTCTGACACGGACCAACGGTAGCAAGTCTTGCTCCAACATTTGGTCGCGGTGCGATGACCAACCACTGGGTTGATATCAAAAACGCCAACGTCGTGATGGTGATGGGCGGTAACGCCGCTGAAGCCCATCCAGTGGGATTCCGCTGGGCGATGGAAGCGAAAAACAATAACGATGCCACGCTTATCGTTGTCGACCCGCGCTTTACGCGTACGGCGTCGGTCGCTGATATCTATGCGCCAATTCGTTCCGGTACCGACATTACCTTCCTGTCGGGCGTACTGCTGTATCTTATCGAAAACAATAAGATCAACGCCGAATACGTGAAGCATTACACCAACGCCAGCCTGCTGGTGCGGGATGACTTTGCCTTCGAAGACGGTCTGTTTAGCGGCTATGACGCCGAGAAACGTCAGTACGATAAATCGTCCTGGAACTATCAGTACGATGAAAACGGCTATGCCAAACGCGATGAAACGCTGACCCATCCGCGCTGCGTGTGGAACCTGCTGAAGCAGCACGTTTCCCGCTATACGCCGGACGTGGTGGAGAACATCTGCGGTACGCCAAAAGCGGACTTCCTGAAAGTGTGCGATGTGCTGGCTTCCACCAGCGCGGCAGACCGTACCACCACCTTCCTGTATGCGCTGGGCTGGACGCAACATACCGTCGGGGCGCAGAACATTCGCACCATGGCGATGATCCAGCTGCTGCTCGGCAACATGGGGATGGCAGGCGGCGGCGTGAACGCCTTGCGTGGTCACTCGAACATTCAGGGCTTAACCGATTTAGGTCTGCTGTCGACTAGCCTGACCGGCTATCTGACGCTGCCGTCGGACAAGCAGGCGGATCTGCAAACCTATCTGACCGCCAATACGCCGAAAGCGCTGCTGCCCGATCAGGTGAACTACTGGAGCAACTATCCGAAGTTCTTCGTTAGCCTGATGAAGTCGTTCTACGGCGACGCGGCAACGAAGGATAACGACTGGGGCTTTAACTGGCTGCCAAAATGGGACCAGGCCTACGACGTTATCAAATACTTCAACATGATGGATAACGGCAAAGTCACCGGCTACATCTGCCAGGGCTTTAACCCGGTAGCGTCCTTCCCGGACAAAAACAAGGTCGTACGCAGCTTGAGCAAGCTGAAGTACATGGTGGTTATCGACCCGTTAGTGACCGAAACGTCTACCTTCTGGCAGAACCACGGTGAGTCTAATGACGTTGATCCATCAACGATTCAGACCGAAGTTTTCCGTCTGCCGTCGACCTGTTTCGCTGAAGAAGACGGTTCGATTGCTAACTCCGGCCGCTGGCTGCAGTGGCACTGGAAAGGTCAGGAAGCACCGGGTGAAGCGCGTAACGACGGCGAGATTCTGGCCGGTATTTACCATCGTCTGCGCGAGATGTATCGCAACGAAGGCGGTAAGGGCGTTGAGCCGCTGCTGAAGATGGGCTGGAACTACAAACAGCCGGATCACCCAGAGTCGGAAGAAGTCGCTAAAGAGAACAACGGCTACGCGCTGGCTGACCTGTATGACGCCAACGGCGTGCTGGTGGCGAAGAAAGGTCAGTTGCTCAATAGCTTTGCGCTGCTGCGCGATGACGGTACCACGGCGTCCTCCTGCTGGATCTATACCGGTAGCTGGACTGAACAGGGTAACCAGATGGCCAACCGCGATAACGCCGACCCATCAGGGCTGGGCAATACGCTGGGTTGGGCATGGGCATGGCCGCTGAACCGTCGCGTGCTGTATAACCGCGCTTCGGCGGACGTGAACGGCAAACCGTGGGATCCGAAACGGATGCTGATCCAGTGGAACGGCACGAAATGGACGGGTAACGATATCCCGGACTTTAATACCGCGCCGCCGGGCAGCAAAACCAATCCGTTTATCATGCAGCAGGAAGGCCTGGGGCGTCTGTTTGCCCTCGATAAGCTGGCAGAAGGGCCGTTCCCGGAACACTACGAGCCGATGGAAACGCCGCTGGGAACTAACCCGCTGCACCCGAACGTTATTTCGAGCCCGGTGGTTCGTCTGTACGAAGAAGATGCCGTGCGCCTTGGCAAGAAAGATAAGTTCCCATACGTCGGGACCACCTATCGTCTGACCGAGCATTTCCATACCTGGACTAAGCATGCGCGTCTCAACGCCATTGCGCAGCCAGAGCAGTTTGTGGAAATCAGCGAAGGGCTGGCGAAGGCCAAAGGGATTGCCAACGGTGACCGCGTGACCGTCAGCAGTAAGCGCGGCTTTATTCGCGCCGTGGCGGTGGTGACTCGTCGTCTGCAGACCCTGAACGTGAACGGTCAGCAGGTGGAAACCATCGGTATCCCGCTGCACTGGGGTTATGAAGGCGTTGCCCGTAAAGGCTATATCGCCAATACCCTGACGCCGAACGTGGGTGATTCCAACTCGCAGACGCCGGAGTATAAGGCGTTCCTGGTTAACATCGAGAAAGCGTAAGGAGCGTTTAAATGGCGATGGAAACACAAGACATTATTAAACGCTCTGCAACCAACCCGATTACCCCCGCGCCTCGTGCGCGGGACTATAAGGAAGAAGTTGCCAAGCTGATTGATGTCTCCTCCTGTGTGGGCTGTAAAGCCTGCCAGGTGGCCTGCTCCGAGTGGAATGATATTCGCGACGAGGTTGGGCATTGCGTGGGGGTTTACGATAACCCAGCGGATCTGAGCGCCAAGTCCTGGACGGTGATGCGTTTTAGCGAAACCGAGCAGAATGGCAAGCTGGAGTGGCTGATTCGTAAAGACGGCTGTATGCACTGCGAGGACCCGGGCTGCCTGAAGGCGTGCCCGTCCGCCGGGGCAATTATTCAGTACGCTAACGGGATCGTCGATTTCCAGCAGGAAAACTGCATCGGCTGTGGTTACTGCATCGCCGGGTGTCCGTTTAATATTCCGCGCCTCAGCAAAGAGGATAACCGCGTTTATAAATGTACCCTGTGCGTAGACCGCGTGAGCGTGGGTCAGGAACCGGCCTGTGTGAAAACCTGTCCGACCGGGGCGATTCACTTCGGTACCAAGAAAGAGATGCTGGACGTAGCGCAGGAGCGCGTCGATAAGCTTAAGAAACGTGGCTACCCACATGCCGGTATCTATAATCCGGAAGGCGTGGGCGGCACCCATGTGATGTACGTGCTGCATCATGCGGATCAGCCTGAGCTGTATCACAAGCTGCCGAAGGATCCGGCTATCGATACCAGTATCAATCTGTGGAAAGGGGCGCTGAAACCACTCTCCGCCGCGGGCTTTATCGCCACCTTTGCCGGGCTGATTTATCACTACATTGGTATTGGCCCGAACAAAGAAGTGGACGATGACGAAGAGGAGGATGGCCATGAGTAAGTCGAAAATGATTGTGCGCACCAAGTTTGTCGATCGCGCCTGTCACTGGACGGTGGCTATCTGTTTCTTCCTGGTGGCGGTATCGGGAATTTCGTTCTTCTTCCCGACGCTGCAATGGCTGACCGAAACCTTTGGTACACCGCAGATGGGGCGTATTCTGCACCCGTTCTTCGGTGTGCTGATCTTCGTGGTGCTGATGTTTATGTTTGCCCGCTTCGTGCATCACAACATTCCGGATAAGCAGGATATTCCGTGGGTGCTGGGGATTGTCGAAGTCCTGAAAGGCAACGAGCATAAAGTGGCGAAGGTCGGGAAATATAACGCCGGCCAGAAGATGATGTTCTGGACCATCATGAGCATGATTTTTGTGCTGCTGGTGACCGGGGTGATTATCTGGCGTCCTTACTTTGCGCCGTTCTTCCCGATTCAGGTGATTCGCTACGCACTGCTTATTCATGCAGCTTCCGCTATCATTCTGATCCACGCGATCCTTATCCATATGTATATGGCGTTCTGGGTCAAAGGGTCAATTAAAGGGATGATTGAAGGCAAAGTGAGTCGTCGCTGGGCGCAGAAACACCATCCGCGCTGGTATCGTGGAGTTGAGCGAGTAGAAGCGAAGAAAGAGAGTTCGGAAGGGATGAAGTAAGGATTCTTTCCGGAAGTGAAGAGCGGTTTGATGTCCCTTGAGGGGGAGCGTTAAGCCGCTCTTTTTGTTTGTGGTATTGCAGGACTCATGTGTTTGTAATGAGGGCATCGATGGCTGATATAGCGCTTGAGCGTTCACTGCGTAAATTACAGATAAAATGTCGGTTATTGAGCTTACCTTTATCTATACTGGTCATTGATGGTGTATTGATAGCTACTGTTTGGAAGTCAATATTCACCAACGGCGTTGCTTGATGGTAATAACCGTTTAAATAAACATGGCTACTTAAAGGAAGCACTAGCCGTGTTGAAAGATCGCCATAATAGTCATGTTGTAACACCATAATGTATGGATGAATAAGACGGGTCCTCTCCGATGGATTTCGATAAATATCAAACTGTCGGCACATTAAAGTACCTCATAAAAAGGATCATCGGATAACAGCCCTGTCATTTGCGTAAACGCATTCATTCTGTTGATAAATTCACGATCTTCATTAGCGTTGTTGCGCTTTTTGATATCGCAAGGCAAGGCGTTACTCGTTGAACCTTTTGTCGTGGCATTTTTCGGCATTTCCTTAACCGTGTTGTTTGATTTCATATTGACCTCCTTGTGAAGAATAAGACGATTATCCGCCGTTCCGGTTAAAACACAATTAGCCAGATTCCGCCTTTGCGCGCCGCCTTCCAGAAAATATTCTCCTGTTGCATTACGCACCAATGGCGACCTCGGATATGAACCATTCGCGCTGTTTATATGGATAAACACGTTGTTGGGCGTTTTGGGCTGGTCTGCTCCCCATGAATGGTCAATAATGCCCCTCTGCAAACTCAACAGAAACAAGTGATTAGAGGGATGAAAAAGACAATTTTTGCGCTGGCGTTAGGCACGTTTGGCCTGGGGATGGCGGAGTTTGGCATTATGGGCGTGCTGCCGGAGTTGGCGCATGACGTAGGGATCTCGATCCCGGCGGCGGGCAATATGATCTCCTGGTATGCCTTCGGCGTGGTGATCGGCGCGCCGATTATTGCGCTGTTTTCCACGCGCTTCTCCCTGAAATCCATCATGCTGCTGCTGGCGGCGCTCTGCGTACTCGGCAACGTCATTTTTACCTTTTCGTCGAGCTATGTGATGCTGGCGATTGGGCGTCTGGTGTCGGGCTTTCCACACGGGGCGTTCTTTGGCGTGGGGGCAATTATTCTGTCGAAGATTGCGCCTCGCGGCAGGGTGACGGCGGCGGTAGCGGGGATGATCGCCGGGATGACGGTGGCAAATCTGGTGGGGGTACCTGCGGGAACCTGGCTGGGGCACCAGTTTAGCTGGCGCTATACCTTCCTGGCGATTGCGCTATTTGACGTGGCGGTGCTGGTGGCGATTATTGCCTGGGTGCCGACGCTGTTTGATAAATCTGACGCGCGGCTTCGCGAACAGTTCCACTTTTTGAAAAGCCCCGCGCCGTGGCTTATCTTCGCGGCGACCATGTTCGGTAACGCCGGGGTATTCGCGTGGTTCAGCTATATCAAGCCGTTTATGATGAACGTCTCTGGTTTCCAGGAAGGGGCCATTATGTTCATTATGATGCTGGTGGGGTTGGGTATGGTGCTGGGCAATATCCTCAGCGGTAAGCTTTCCGGGCGCTATAGCCCGTTGCGCATTGCGGCCACAACGGATTTCATTATCGTGGTGGCGCTGCTGCTTATCTTTGCTCTCGGCGGTTTTAAAGTGGCGTCATTGACGTTGGCGTTTATCTGCTGCGCGGGTCTGTTTGCACTGTCGGCGCCGCTGCAAATCCTGCTGCTGCAAAACGCGAAGGGTGGTGAAATGCTCGGGGCCGCTGGTGGGCAGATAGCCTTTAACCTCGGCAGTGCGATTGGCGCTTTCTTTGGCGGGTTGATGATTACGATGAATTTCGGCTGGAATTCGGTGGCGCTACCGGCGGCGGCGCTGTCGTTCCTGGCGATGTCGTCTCTGCTACTTTATGCACGTTATCAACAGCAGCAACAGAAGCTGGTGGCTGCCTGAGAATAGCCTCTCCCTTAGCGGGAGAGGCTCAGGGCATTAATGGCGAAGATCAATAACCATACGGCCACGGATCTGGCCCAGTTCCATCTCTTTAAAGATAGCGTTGATGTCGTTTAGCGGACGCAGCGCCACTTTCGGCACCACTTTCCCCTCAGCGGCAAACTGGAAGGCCTCGGTCAGATCCTGACGGGTGCCGACCAGCGAACCGACCACTTCAATACCGTCCAGCACCAGACGCGGAATATCGAGGCTCATCGCTTCCGGCGGCAGGCCAACGGCCACCACACGGCCACCGGCACGCACGGCGTCAACGGCGGAGTTGAAGGCTGCTTTAGCGACCGCAGTAACGACCGCCGCATGCGCGCCGCCGGTCAGTTCCTGAACCTGTTTCGCCGCATCTTCGCTGCGGGAGTTGATAATAAGATCCGCGCCCATCTCTTTGGCCAGCTTCAGCTGTTCATCGTTAACATCGAGGGCAATCACTTTGGCATTGAAGACGTTTTTGGCGTACTGCAGCGCCAGGTTGCCCAGACCGCCGAGACCGTAAATTGCAATCCACTGACCCGGTTTGATTTTAGAGATTTTCACCGCTTTATAGGTGGTGACACCTGCGCAGGTAATGCTGCTGGCGGCTGCAGAATCAAGACCGTCTGGCACTTTGACCGAGTAGTCAGCGGTGACGATGCACTCTTCCGCCATGCCGCCATCAACGCTGTAGCCCGCATTTTTGACCGAACGACACAGCGTTTCGTTACCGCTGTTACAGTATTCGCAGTGGCCGCAACCTTCAAAGAACCAGGCGACGCTGGCACGGTCACCGACTTTCAGAGAGGAGACGCCAGGACCGATCGCTTTCACGATCCCAATACCTTCATGGCCGAGGATCACCCCGGTCTTGTCACCGAAATCGCCGTTTTTGACGTGCAGATCGGTGTGACAGACCCCGCAGCATTCCATGGATAACAGCGCTTCACCGTGCTGCAGTGGGCGCAGCGTTTTTTCGGTGACGTTTACCTGATGGTCATGCGTGACGACAGCAGCCTTCATAATCCTACTCCTGGTTAATATGCACTTGATAATAATACTCATTAATAGTTAGCGATAGGGCGGTAAAAAGCAAGGCTGAAAGAGTGAAGAATCTAGTGGTTTTTCATATTGATAGCACATAGCGTTCATCACACCGTCATTTAGCGGTCATCATTTATTCATCCGTAAACTCTACCGTGTCGTTTTGCTTTTCTTATAACGATAGAGTGAACGCACAATGCATCTGGTAAAAACTATCCTCGCCGCAAGTCTGATTTTTTCCGCCGCCGCGCAGGCGCACAACGTGCTCGACTTCCCGCAGCCGGAGAACAACCCGGAAGAATTTTATGCGGTAACGGAGATCCCGGCCGGTGGCATCATTAAATATGAAACCGACGCCAAAACCGGTTTTTTAGTCGCTGACCGCTTCCAGTCAATGCCGGTAGCTTATCCTGCCAACTACGGCTCGCTGACCCAGTCGCTAGCGGGAGACGGCGACCCGCTGGACGTGGTGTTCTATACCCGTGCGCCAATGGCTCCGGGTACGCTCATCAAACTGCGTGCCATTGGCGTATTGAAGATGATTGATGGCGGGGAGAAGGACGACAAGATTATCGCCGTGCCAACCAGCAAAATTGACCCGACCTATGACGATATCAAGAATGTCAGCGACCTGCCGAAGGTAGAGCAGGAGCGTCTTCAAGCCTTCTTCCGCGTCTACAAACAGCTGCCGGAAGGGCGTAAGAAGGTGGAGCTGAACGGCTTCAACGATGCCGCTGCCGCGAAGCAGGAAATCAAGCAGGCGTGGGACGCCTGGAAAGAGAAGCACCCGCAGTAAAACGTAGCCCGGACGAGGCGGAACGCCGACTCCGGGATTATTGCGGTGCTTCAGAGAAATCCCGGCGTCGCTGCGCTCGGCCGGGCTACGGGTCGGTTAACTTAACTGATTATTGATATTGGCAATCTCCTCTCGCCAGCGCTGCTGCAACTGCGGCTTCTGATGTTTCGGCTTTCGCGCCAGGTCTTCGGCTAATCGCCACTCAAGCTCAATTAAGCGCTCCAGCAGGTCATCTGCCTCCGAGGTGATTTTCGCTTCTGGTTTTGCTGTCGTTCGCGGAGCATCAGGGCAGATGCGGTGACGAAGCTGTTCGTACACCTCATCCGCATCCTGCCACTCGCTTAACCCGTTTTCGTCAATTAACCAGAAGCGGTTGCAGCTATTGCTGATCAGCTGACGGTCATGGCTGACCAACAGCAGGCCGCCTGGGTATTCTCGCAGCGTTTGCGCCAGCGCCTCTTTGCCATCGATGTCCAGATGGTTCGTCGGTTCATCGAGCAGCAGCAGGCTGTAACGAGCAAGCGACAGGCCGATAAACAGCAGGCGAGAGCGCTCGCCGCCGCTTAAGGTACTGACCTTTTGCCCGTGACGCGCCCAGCCAAAGCCAGCGGAAATCAGCGCACGTTTACGCGTTTCCGCATAGGGTTCAAACGGTTCCAGTGCTTCCAGCAGGCTGTCATCATCTGCCAACTGGTTCAGCGTCTGGTCGTAATAGCCTGGCTTCAGGCGCGGGTGCAGCTTCAACCCAGCCTCCGTTGATTCCTGTTGCATTTGCCGCCAGAGCAGGCGTAACAGCGAAGATTTACCGCCGCCGTTGCGGCCCATAATGGCCACTCGGTCGCCGCTTTGTAACCGTGAAATACCGGTAGTAAATAGCGGTGTAAGCCCCGGAGCGGGCGGCACTGGCAGACTATCCATCTCCAGCAGACGGTCTGCCCGTAGCGCATCGCCGTGTAGCGTGAGCATCCATGGCGTACCGGCGGTGAGCTCCGTCTGACTCTCCTTTAACCGTGAAACCTGTTTTTCCATCTGCTTGGCTTTACGCGAAAGATCTTCGTTGTCGTACACCCGTCCCCAGGTGGCCAGCCGTTTGGCGCTGGCAGTGACGCGGTCGATCTCTTTCTGTTCAGCCTTATGACGTAGCGCATCGCTTTCGTCCTGCTCTTCCAGCGCCTGACGGGCGGCGGAGCAGGGCAGTGAGAAGGCATGCAGGGTTTTATCACGCAATATCCAGCTAGTATTGGTGACGGCATCCAGCAGGGGATTATCGTGTGAAACCAGCACGAAACTGCCGCTCCAGCTATTGAGGAAGTTTTCCAGCCATAGCAGCGTTGGCAGGTCGAGATGGTTACCCGGTTCATCTAGCAGTAGCAGGTCCGGTTGCAGCATCAGCGCTCGCGCTAATAACAGCCGGGTATGCTGGCCACCGCTGAGCGTCGCGGCAGGATGGTCAATCTCATTGGGCGCAAACCCCATCTCCATCAACAGACGTTCGGCTTGCCAGCGCTGGTTTTCACGCTGAGAAGCGGGTAGCTGCGCCAGTACGGCCTCAATCAGCGACTGGTCGAGTAGCGCATCAGGAAGATGCTGTTCTACGCGTGCCATCAGACAATGGCTGGCTAACGCGACGCGCCCGGAAGAGGGAATCAGCGTGCCATCCAGTACCTGTAACAGGGTACTTTTGCCGCAGCCGTTGTAGCCGATAAGGCCAATACGGTCGCCTTTTTTCAGGGTAAAGGAGAGGTCAGTAAAAAGAGGGCCGAACGCCGTCTCAACGTGAAGAGATTGTGCAGTTAGTAATGTGCTCATTTGCTTACTCAAGAGTTACAGGCATGGGAATGCCTCGTCAAACATCGCTGACGATAACCTGGTAAGCCCGAGGGAAGGGTTTAGGGATTGGTGTCTTCGCTCAAGCAGAAGTTATCGCAGCACGATACCGATAACGCTTGAGCTGGTGCGATCACCAAATGTATGTGAAACATTGAAAATTTCACAGTACAGCATAATTAGCCTCCTTTTAGTGTTGTCAGGTTGAAAGGTGAAGGCAGTGTAGCGGCAGTGTGAATATTAATCTAGTGAATATATCATTAGTTACAACATACATAATGAGATGTCTAAATTAGACACGATTAAGCATCATACTAACCTTCATTTGTTCTTCAGGGGAGTAATGGAAGAACCCGGCGGCGGCGCTTCGCTTGGCCGGGCTACAGGGGGTGTTAGATGGAGGTTCGACGGTAGCTGCGGTATTCCGGCAGCCAGAAGTTCTCATCTATGGCTTCTTGCAGAGCGTCGGCGGAGGTATTGGTGGCGACACCTTGTTGCTGCGCCATTTTGCCAACCGCAAACGCAATCGCGCGGGAGACTTTATGGATATCTTTCAGCTCTGGCAGCACCAGACCTTCACCGTGGTTAGCCAGCGGGGAATGCTTCGCCAGTGTTTCGCTGGCCGACATCAGCATTTCGTCGGTAATACGCGACGCACCGGAAGCAATCACGCCCAGACCAATACCCGGGAAGATATAGGAGTTGTTGCACTGGGCGATAGGATAGACGGTGTCTTTCCAGCTGACCGGTGCGAACGGGCTACCGGTGGCGACCAGCGCCTGGCCGTCGGTCCAGCTGATGATGTCCTGCGGCGTGGCTTCAACGCGTGACGTTGGGTTCGACAGCGGCATCACGATTGGACGCGGGCAGTGCTTATGCATCTCTCGGATAATCTCTTCCGTGAACAGCCCGGTCTGGCCGGAAACGCCAATCAGAATGTTTGGCTTCACGTTGCGCACGACGTCGAGCAGGGAAATCTCGTCGTTGTCATGCTGCCAGCCCTGAATTTTTTCCTGTTTCTGCGCCAGTTTGCTCTGGAATGACAGGAGGTTAGGCATTTGGTCGGTCAGCAGACCAAAACGGTCAACCATAAACACGCGGCTACGCGCTTGCTCTTCACTCAGGCCTTCACGCTGCATCTGGGCAATGATCTGCTCAGCGATACCGCACCCCGCCGAACCTGCGCCCAGGAAGACCACTCTTTGCTCATTCAACTGGCTGCCCGCCGCGCGGCTTGCCGCAATCAGCGTGCCGACGGTGACTGCCGCAGTGCCCTGAATATCATCGTTAAAGCAGCAAATTTCATCACGGTAGCGATTAAGCAGCGGCATGGCGTTTTTCTGCGCGAAGTCTTCGAACTGCAGCAGCACGTTTGGCCAGCGTTGTTTGACGGCCTGGATGAAATCATCCACGAACTGATAATACTCGTCGTCGCTGATACGCGGGTTACGGCAGCCCATATACAGCGGGTCGTTGAGCAACTGTTGGTTGTTGGTACCGACGTCGAGCACCACCGGCAGCGTGTAGGCCGGGCTGATACCACCACAGGCGGTGTACAGTGAAAGCTTACCGATAGGAATGCCCATACCGCCGATCCCCTGGTCGCCCAGGCCCAGAATACGTTCACCGTCGGTCACCACGATCACTTTAATATTGTGGTTCGGCACGTTCTGCAGAATATCGTCCATATTGTGACGATTCTGGTAGGAGATAAACACACCGCGCGCGCGACGGTAGATTTCAGAGAAACGTTCGCAGGCGGCGCCAACGGTTGGGGTGTAAATCACCGGCATCATCTCATCGAGATGGTTTTCAACCAGGCGATAGAACAGGGTTTCGTTGGTGTCCTGAATATTGCGCAGGTAGATGTGCTTATCAATTTCAGTTTTGAAACCCTGGTACTGGATCCAGGCGCGTTCGGCCTGCTCCTCAATGCTTTCAACAACCTCAGGCAGCAGCCCGAGCAGGTTGAAGTTGCTGCGTTCTTCCATGCTGAACGCGCTGCCTTTATTCAGCAGGGGAAATTCCAACAGAACAGGTCCCGCGTAGGGAATATAAAGGGAACGATTTTTATTGCCTGGTAACATCTTACGTAACTCCGTTGTCTTTCACTCCAGCCCTCTGGCGGGCCGGCAGAAACTGCAGCGCGCAAGATTATAGAGCAATGGTTAACGTGATGCTGACAAATTGGCAGGTAAGGCACAAAAAAGCGCACGATCGTTTACAACTTCGCCAATTAACCCTTTGTGCGATGGTTAAGGCGGGCGGTTATTCATGAACTAAGCTCATGACGGTATTGCACCAGCGGGCATAGTGTCAGCGAACAATGTGCGATAGGTTGTACTCTGGCTGAAAGTTAAACACGAAATGAGAGGTAACGTCATGAAAGTGTTAGGTTATGCTGCGACAAACCCGTCGACACCGCTAGCGCCATTCACCTTTGAGCGCCGCGAGCCGCGCCCGGATGACGTGGTTATCGATATTCTCTACTGCGGCGTGTGCCATTCGGACCTGCACCAGGCGCGAAACGACTGGGGGTTCAGCACCTATCCTATTGTTCCTGGACATGAAATTGTTGGACGCGTACGCGCAGTCGGCAGTGCAGTGACCAAATTTAAACAGGGCGATCTGGCTGCTATTGGCTGCATGGTCGACTCCTGCCGCGTTTGCCAACCGTGCCATCACGGGTTGGAGCAATATTGTGAAGAGGGTAACGTCCAGACCTATAACGGCCAGGACCGTCACGACCATTCCACGACCTACGGCGGATATTCACAGTCGATTGTCGCCAGTCAGGATTTCGTGCTGCACGTGCCGGAAAATATGGATCTGCAGGGCGCAGCGCCGCTGCTGTGCGCCGGTATCACCACCTGGTCGCCGCTGCGTCACTGGAAGGTAGACGCCAACAGTAAGGTCGCCGTCATCGGTTTAGGCGGGCTGGGGCACATGGCCATCAAGCTTGCCAGCGCGCTGGGTGCGGAAGTGACGTTGTTTACCCGCTCACCGGGTAAAGAAGCCGATGCTCGCCGTCTGGGGGCCCATCATGTGGTGGTCTCTACCGACCCGGCGCAGATGGCTAACGTACAAAATCAGTTCGATCTGATTATTGATACTGTGCCGTACGTTCATGAAGTGAATTCTTATCTGCCAACCCTGACGCTTGACGGCACGTTGGTCTTCGTGGGTTTGCTGGGCGATATGCCAGAAACCAGCACATTGCCGCTGCTGCTGGGCCGCCGGTCTGTCGCTGGCTCCTGCATTGGCGGTATCGCTGAGACGCAGGAGATGCTCGATTTCTGCGGCAAACATGGGATTGTTGCTGATGTCGAAGTGATTGATATTCACAACATTAACGCCGCATTTGAGCGGATGCTAAAAAGCGATGTGAAGTACCGTTTTGTCATCGATATGGCTTCGCTGACGGCCTGATGCTTCGTCACGGGTCCGCATAGATCCGTGACGTTGTCACAAATGCATCCTCAATTTACCCATCCCGCCGGTCATCGTATACTCTGCTTACCGCCTTCCTTCTCAAACGGACTTCGTCAGCTATGCGAGCCAATATCACTGAATACATGGATATTTTTGTTCATGTTGTTGAATCGGGAAGCTTTACCCGGGCCGCAGAACAACTGCAGATGCATCGCCCAGCGGTGAGCAAAGCGGTGCAGCAACTGGAAGAGGAGTTGAGGGCGAAGCTCTTGAATCGCACCACCCGCAAACTGAGTCTGACCAGCGAAGGTGAGATGTTTTACCAACGAGCGAAAGTACTGCTGTCTGAAATGACCGCACTGATGGCAGCGTATTCACCCATGGCGTCGGTACGTGGCAGCCTGCGGCTTGATTTTCCGCTGACGCTGGCGCATGCGGTGTTAATCCCTGCGCTTGATGAATTTCGCACTCGATACCCGGACATCGAAATTGTGTTGACCTCATCCGACCGCCGGATCGATCTCATTGCCGAAGGCATTGATTGCGTTGTACGGCTGGGAGAGCTTGAGGATTCGAGCTTTATTGCCCGTCGGATAGGCAACGTGGCGATGGTCACCTGTGCTGCGCCCAGCTATATCGCACGTTTTGGCAGGCCGGAAACGCTGGAAGATCTGGCGCAGCATAAGGCGGTGAATTTCTTTAGCGACCGCAGCCGCGAAGTGATGCCGTGGACATTTGTGGTGAACGGCGAGACGATTGCTAAACGGCTGGAAAGCGCAATTCTGGTTGATAACTCCGATATTCTTCTAACCTCCGGACTGGCGGGGGTCGGGCTGATTCAAGGCGTAGATGCCGCGCTGCGCCCCTATATCGACTCAGGCAGGCTGGTTCCGGTATTAACTCACGCCCCCAGCGCACCAAAAGCCGTGTCGGTACTTTATCCTGATAAACGCCACTTATCACCGCGGGTAAGCGTGTTTATTGATTGGTTTAGCGAGCTTTTCAGCCGCTGAGGATTGGTAATCCTGCGGCAACACAGCCGTACTTTTCCAGGGCTTTTTCCCTCGCCACGTCAAACGTACAGTGAGCCTCACGAATATTCCCCTTATGAGGCTTTAACATGGCAAAGATCGTTACCTTTAACCGCACTGGCGGCCCGGACGTCCTGGAGATCACCGATATGGCGGTCGCCGCTCCCGCAGCGGGAGAAGTGCAGATTCGCGTCAAGGCTATCGGTATTAACCGCGCCGAAGTGATGTATCGCAGCGGGCAATACGTGATTGAACCACAGTTCCCGGCAAAATTGGGCTATGAAGCGGCAGGTATTATCGAGGCCGTTGGCGCGGGCGTTAACGAATTCGCGGTGGGTGATAACGTGAGTATCATTCCTTCCTTTATGTTTACCGAGTACGGAATGTACGGCGAATTAGTTAATGCTCCTGCGCATGCCGTCGTCAAGCATCCAGACAATCTCACTTTTGCTGAAGCGGCTGCCAGTTGGATGATGTTTATTACTGCCTATGGTGCATTGGTTGAGTTCGGCCATCTGCAGGCCGGACAGTTTGCCGTGATGGGAGCGGCTTCCAGCAGCGTGGGGATTGCCGCCATTCAGATTGCCAATATGCTGGGCGCTCGCCCGATTGCGCTGTCACGCACCAGCCATAAAAACGAGTGGTTGCGTAACGCTGGGGCCGAAGCGGTGATTGCTACCACCGAACAGGATCTCACCGCTGAGTTGAATACGCTAACGCAGGGCGCTGGCGTGAACCTGGTCTTTGACCCGGTAGGTGGGCCAGACGTGGCGAAGCTTGCCGCCGCGATGGCAATGAACGGCATCTTCTTCCAGTATGGGGCGCTGGATACTCGTGATTTATCAATCCCAGTGATGGATATCCTCGGTAAACACCTGCAATTCACAGGCTACGAACTGTTTGAGATCACCACCGTTGCTGAAAAAATGGCGCGGGCTAAAGCCTTTGTTTACGACGGACTGAAGTCCGGTCAGCTCAAGCCGGTCATTGATAAAACCTTTGCGTTTGAGGAGATTGCCGAAGCCCATCGCTATATGGAAGCCAACGGGCAGGTAGGGAAAATAATAGTGACACTGTAACTTATCGCGTTACTGTAGGCAGGATAAGGCTTCGCCGCCATCCGGCAATATGTAAGGCAATGCCGGATGGCGCCGCGCTGATCAGGCCTACACCAGATTAAGCGCGATAAGACTCTCAGCGGTGGCAATAATTGCCGCCTGCGGGTCACGCGGTTTCCAGCCCAGCAACGTTGTCGCTTTTTCATGGCTCACGTTCATATCAACCCCCAGCAGTTTCACCATACCCAGCATCACTGGATTTTTCTGCGCCGCGGCGCGAACCATCTCATCGCTCATTGGCAGCGTCGATACCTTACTTGCAGCCTCTCCCAACGCATGTCGCAGCGTTTGCGCCACGTCGAGGATTGTCAGGCTATGCCCGGCGCTGGCAAGAAAACGTTCGCCGTTGGCCGCGGGATGCGTCATCGCCAACAGGTGCAGGTCGGCAACGTCGCGCACATCGACGAAGCAGGAGTTGATATTCGGGCAACCTGGTTCGCCCTCTAGCATATTTTTAATAATGCGGGTGGAGTGTGAATAGTCGGCGCCTAATACCGGGCCGAGGACAGCAACAGGGTTAATGGCCGACAGTTCCATGCCGTTGCCTTCGCGAGCGATAAACTCCCACGCAGCACGTTCGGAGAGCGTTTTTGATTTCTGATACGGCCAGACATCACCGCTGACGTCGCTCCAGTCGTTTTCGGTAAATGGGCGAGGGTAATCGGCCGGATGGCCCACGCCGATAGCGCCAAACGCCGAGGTTAGCACTACGCGCTGTACACCCGCATCACGGGCGGCGCGCAAGACGCGCAGGTTGCCGTCGATGGCAGGATTCACCCAATCGGCCTCTTTGGTCTGGCCACCTGAAGGGGTTGGTGATGCGCCGTGCATCACGAAGCGACAGCCGGCAGCGGCATCGTCCCAGCCATCGTCAGCGGTCAGATCGGCCACCACGAACGACAGGTCTGCGCCTGGCTCAACGCCGCCTTGCTGTAAATTGCGGCGCACCTCCTCTTCACGCTCTGCGGAGCGTACGGTGGTGCGTACCTGATATCCGTTATTCAACAGGGCAATAATGCAGTGTTGAGCGATAAAACCGGTGCCGCCGGTAACTAAAACACGAGTTTTACTCATAATACAATTCTCTTAATGCGATGGGCTTGGGACAAAGAGTAAGCAGCCACAGGCGTATTGTGAATGCTTGATAGTCCGCTTGAGTTGCGCGATAGTACGGAAATGAACATCGACCCGTTTTCTGACATTCTCAAACTGACGCGCGCCGAATCACTGGTGACCGGTGGGTTTACCGCCGGTGGCCGCTGGGCGCTGCGTTTTCCTGCACCGGATAAAATCAAATTCTTCGCCATTCTCCGCGGTCAGTGCTGGGTATTGCTGGAAGGTGAGCCGCAGCCGATTCTGTTTTCCACCGGTGATGTTGGCCTGTTAAGCGCTAAGCGGGCATTCGTGCTGGCGAGCGACCCGGAGGTTGAACCGATTGACGCGATGAGCGTCTTTTTTGGACCGGGAAAACCGCATGCACCTATTGGTGAAGGGAACGAGGTTGAACATATTGGCGGCCACGTGCTGCTGAACCCGACCAGCGGCAAACTGCTAACGCACGTTCTGCCGCCGTGGATCCACGTTCCGGCGAACTCACCGCAGGCCACTTCATTTCGCTGGCTGTTAGATCAACTGGTACAGGAGCGCCTTCAGCGTCAGCCCGGTTCGCAGCTGGTTTCAACGCAGCTGGCGCAGCTGCTGTTCGTGCAGATTCTGCGTGCCCATCTGCAAAATAACGATGCATTGCCCGCTGGCTGGCTACGCGTGCTGGGCGATCGTCGTTTAAGTCCGGCATTACAATTGATGCACGGTGATCCGGCGCGCGCCTGGCATCTTGATGAACTGGCCAAAGCCTGCGCGATGTCACGCACGGTGTTTGCGCAGCACTTCCGGGAAACTGCCGGTATGACGCCCATAGCCTATCTGACCCAGTGGCGCATGCGGCTGGCAGAGCAGGCGCTAAGCGAAGCGGGCGAGCAGGTGGCGGAAGTGGCCCAATCGCTCGGTTACGCCTCAGTTAGCGCATTTAGCAACGCCTTTAAGCGGGAAACCGGTTTATCGCCAAAAGCATGGCGACAAACCACAATTAGCGCGCCTGGAACATAATCGTGTCGCTAACGAAGCTGCCGTCGGCGGCGATCGCAAAGTGCTCACGCACCTCGTCAGAGACCTTATCCTGCAGATAGCGGATAGCGCCGACGATATTTTCCGGAGTTTTCATGCGTGCCACCCAGGATGAAAATTCCAGGTGCAGCGTATCGCCGACCAGTTTATCAATCATCATGCCACGACCGTTGACCATCGCCAGCCACTCACCCTGGGAATAGTTGCGGATATGCGACGGATCGCGCAGCATTTCAATGGTTTGCAGCCAGATATCGAGCATCGGTTTGCCCGGTGAAGCGATGTCCATCATGATAAAACGCCCGCCGGGCTTCAGCACGCGGCGGATTTCCATCAACGCGGCCTGAATATCGTGCCAGTGGTGTGCGGAGTAGCGGCTAATCACAACATCAAAGCTGTTATCAGCAAACGGCAGCACTTCTGCTGGGCCTTGTGCACAGCGGATGTTCGACAGCTGACGTTTTTTTGCCTCTTGCTCCACAACCGCCAACATCCCTTCGGATAAATCATAGGCGGTGACCTGAGCAACCAGCGGGGCGGCGGTAAAGCTGGCGTGCCCAGCACCGCAGCCAACATCCAGCAGACTCGCCTGCGCGTCATCGCTTAACCATTCGGCCAGACGACGTAAATCAGCCCCCTGGGCGTGGACATTACTCTGTAAATACGCAGCGGCCTGGCCGCTAAATTGTGACTTTACCAATGCTTCATGATGGTTGCTCATACCGGTCTTCCTCTGTTGTTATGTTCTTGTTAAAACGGACTATACGCTGGGATGAATACGGGTACAATATTGCCACTTATACTGGTATATCGAGTTACTACCATGGACAACACGGGACTGAAGGGGCCTGAGGCACTAGGCGCATTCTTACGCGTTAAACGGGAAAATACCTCACCGGAAATGCTGGGCATTCCGGTGCTATCGCGCCGCAGAACTAAAGGACTGCGCCGGGAAGAGGTGGCACAGATGAGTGGGATTAGCACCACCTGGTACACCTGGCTTGAGCAGGGGCGCAACATCACCGTTTCGGCACAAACGCTGTCGGGGATTGCCTTCGCGCTCCAGCTTAAACCAGCAGAACGGGAGTACCTGTTTCTGCTCGCTCATAAAAGTGACCCGCTGGTTGAGCAGGTTCCGGCGGTAGAACAGACGATTTTGTCCGCGGTTAATGCGGTATCTGAACCCTGTTATCTGTTAGATCTTACCTGGCAGGTGCTCTCCTGGAATCCCGGTGCCGAAGTGCTTTTTTCCGGGTGGCTAGACGTTGACGCCGAGCCCAATATGATGCGCTTTATGTTCCAGAACCCGCTGGCGCGAGAGATGGTCGACAACTGGGAGATTCGCGCGCGCCGTATCGTTGCCGAGCTGCGTTCGGACGCGATTCACTATCCCAATGACGCCGCGCTCAATGCATTTGTGCAGCAAATGAGCGATAACAGCCGCGATTTTCGTGAATTCTGGTCACAACAGCAGGTGATCGTGCGGGAAGGGGGCGAACGTATTTTCCGCCATGCTACACGCGGCGATCTGATCTATCGTCAGTTGAGCTGGCAACTCGCGAGCAACCGGGCGCTCAAAATGATCATGCTGGTTCCTGAATCGCGGTGATTTGCATTTAAAATGCATTAGCGCTAATGTATTTTCATTCAACCCATGAATGAGCCCGTGACGTATGAAAAATTCCCCAGGACTTGGCGAACTCCTGCGCTATTCCGCCGAACTGATCGATAGCGGTTCGGAAGCCGCTTATCGTGAGATGTCCCTTAACTACCGACCACGCTATACCCCCGTGCTGCGTGCGCTGGCGGCGGGGGCAATGACGGTTACCGACATTACCGCCATGACTCACCTGACACAGGGGGCAGTGAGCCAATCCGTTTCGCTGATGGAGCAGGACGGCATTCTGCGTCGCGGCCCGCTGGACGACGGGCGCAAAAGCGGCCTGCACCTGACCGACCACGGCGAAGCGCTGGCAAGCCAACTCGAGTCACACTGGAAAACCCTTTTCACCGCCATTCATCAGCTTGAGAAAGAGGTCGGTTGGCCGATTTTACAGGTGCTGGAACAGACCGCGAAGGCGCTGGAAGAGAAGGATTTTGCTCAACGTATCGCCGAGGTGAAAGCGCAGGGAGACTCACAATGAGTGACAACGTCACGTTTAATAACTGGTTTGCGCAGGGCGGAAGTGACTATGCCCGTTATCGGCCTGAATATCCTGCGGCGCTAGGAACTTATCTGGCAAACCTGGCGACCGACCGCGCCAAGGCACTGGATGTGGGCTGCGGTACCGGTCAACTGACGGGATTACTGGCAGAACATTTTGCCAGCGTGGTGGGCACCGACCCCAGCGCCAGCCAGCTCGCCAGCGCCGAGCCGCACCCGGCGGTTCGCTATGTGTTATCACCGGCCGAGCGACTGCCTGACGATTTCGCCGATTTTAACCTGATTACCGTCGCGCAGGCGGCACATTGGTTTGACCTCGACGCATTTTATCGCGAGGCACGAAGGGTCAGTGCTCCGGGCGGCATCCTGGCGTTGATAAGCTATGGCGTGATGCGGCTGGATGATGAACTCCAGCAACGTTTTCAGACCTTTTACTACGATGAAATTGGCCCGTACTGGCCGGCAGAGCGACAGCTCGTTGATGACGGTTACCGCACGCTGATGTTTCCATTTACAGAGATCCCGACACCGGCGATGAGCATCAACCTGGCATGGCCGCTGGAAGGGCTGTTGGGGTATATCTCCACGTGGTCAGCGGTGAAAAAGGCGCAGGACGCGGGAAAATCGATGCTGCTTGAGGCGTTCAGTCAGGATATACGCCGCTTGTGGGGTAACACGGAAACGTTACGGCAAATCGTTTGGCCCATCAATATGCGGGTAGGCGCACTATGAGTACCATGACAGAACTACAAAGTGGCATTCGCTACCAGGCCCAATTCACGGTGCTGCCAAAACACACCGTTCCCGCCGTCGACCCGGACTGGCCAGGCTTTACCGACATGCCTCCGGCGCTGGCAACCGCGATGATGATTGGCTTTATGGAGCAGACTTGTGTTGAGGCGCTGCGACCCTATCTGACGGTTAACGAGCATACCGTAGGTACCGGTGTGGAGGTGCGCCACGTGGCGGCAACGCTGGCAGGCGACACCGTAACGGCGACCGTTACGCTGGACAATGTCGAAGGGCGATTTTTGCTTTTTCACGTCAGTTGCCATGATGATCATGGGCTAATTGGCGAGGGTACGCATCAGCGGGCGATGATTGATCCGGTGCGATTTATGCAGCGGTTGATGGCGAGATAATCAAATCGGATAATGTGACCACAAAAAATAGAATGGAGAGTAGTTTATTTCTACTCTCTATATTCAGCGGGTGATTTTACGGGTATTTTTCTACCAACGTTGCTTTCATGCCGTTATTATTAAGCTTTTCTACAATGTTATTTATTCTTGTTGGAATAAATTGACTACTATCCCCCATTAACGGGTTCACCAATGCTTTGGCTAAGGACTTCACATCATAGCCACCACTTGAATTACTGAAGGTGACTATCATATCGAGTCGATACCCATCTTTATATTGCCATAAACAGCTATTGGCAGTGGTGTTTTCACCCCAATTACTCATTCCTGATTGCTGCGAATTTGCAATAAGAACCGCCCCTTCACACGTAGGTAACTGCATTGATACACCCTGGCTGGCCATCAATGCACCAAGCCCCGATTTTGCGAAAGGGTTGCTCATCTGGAAGCGACCTGGCTTATCTGGCAGCGGGGAGGGTGGAATGTTACGGCTAACGTTTACAGAGCTCATTTGTGATTGAAGCGCTTCGACCACACCGGTTCCCACATCGGTAGCACTCTTATTTGTCTTTATATCGTAAATCCAGTAACTGATTTGCACTTCATTTTTTGGCGTGGTGCTCGAGCAACCAGAAATGAGCATGGCTAGAGAGGCAAAAAAAAATTTAGCGTTCATATATTATCCTTGTTCTGTGTTTTAAGTGAGTGATAATAGATGAGCATTAATGTTTGTAAATAGTTGTACAATGGCAATAACATAAAAGTATTGAAGTTTAACTTTAAGCCATTAAATAACCGTAAATTTGCATCAGAATAAATAAAACCCTTCCAGTATTAGTGGGCCTTTTTAATTAACATAGGTGCGCAGTTGATATGTAACGCTGGCGGAGGTGATTGATCCGGTGCGATTTATGCAGCGGTTGATGGCGAGATAAAACGGCGCTGCGGCCAGGGGTTAGTCTGGCCGTTTTCTTCCTGTGCTTAAGCAGTGAGTTGCTCAACTACCTCGGCGACGCTTGCCACTTTACGAATACCGCCAATCCCGGTGCCTAAAGAGACATAGCCTTCGTCGGTATTACCTTCCAGCATCCCCACACGAAGACCGCGCAGGCCGCCCATCGTGTTGGCGAGTTCTTCTTTACTGGCACCAGCTTTGTCCATCTCGACTAATGTGGTCGTCAATGTTCCTGGTAACGAACGGTAGTAGTCTGGTACGGTGCGGAACAGGCTCAGATCCAGGCCATTCGCGGCGACGATTTTATCCTTCAATGATGGCGGTACGCGACTCTCCTCGGTACTGATAAAGACCGAACCGGCAAAGATACCTTCTGCGCCCAGTGCGTGCGCCGCGCGGGCCGTCCGCTTATCCACGATCCCTCCGGCCGCCAGCACCGGCACATTTTCCACTGCGTCAGCAATCAAAGGCACGATAGAAAACGTCCCCAGTATGGTCCCCGGCAGCGTGCCCCCCTCATCAAAACCCGTCGCCACGATAACATCCGCTCCGGCACGTTCCGCCTCTCGGGTGTTTTCCGGGGTAGGGTTTATATCACGGTAAATAATGGTAATGCCCACCGCTTTGAGTTCGTCAAACAGGGCTGGAATAATTGTGCCGTCGCCATATCCGGTATAAACCACCACTTTCACTGCCTCTTCTTTGATAACGGGCAAAATCGCGGGCGTCCAGATATCGTGTTCCGCGCTTGGGATCAGATTCACACCAAAGGGTTTATCCGTCAGTTGTTTGGTTTTACGGATCTCTTCGCGCATTTTCTCCGCCGTGGCTTCCGGTGTTGAAACAGCAGTTTCCGCGGTTAACCCGGCATTTGGCCCTAGCACCCCGAGACCTCCGGCATTGCTGACGGCTGCCACCAGTCGGGCATCGGTTAACCAGGAGAGTGGCCCCTGAATCACCGGTTTTTCAATACCGAGAATTTCACAGATACGGTTAGTTTTCATGATGTTATTTCCTTGTTGCAGCGCGGATGTGCTGGAATGCGAGCAGTGTAGGCGCGTTTATTGTGCTGAAAAATAGTGAAAATTATCCATCACTATTATTAAATGGATAACAATCAACGCCTCGGTCAGGAAGTTTGTCGCTATGCAGATTAATCTGTTTGAAAACATTAAAATTTTTATTGAGATTGTCGATGCGGGTAGCTTCAGCCAGGCCGCCGAAAACCTGCAGATTCACCGCCCGGCGGTGACTAAAGCCGTACAGCAGTTGGAAAAAGAGAGCGGGGTGAGGCTATTGCAGCGCACTACCCGACGTATCTATCTGACGCCGGAGGGGGAAGAATTTTACCGTCGCAGTAAACCGCTACTCGCGCAGGCCGACGATCTGCTGGAGTCATTTTCACCTGATCGTCCGTTGCACGGTCAGCTGCGTGTTGATATGCCTATCGCCTTCGCCCGACTGGTGGTCGTGCCAAATTTACCCTCCTTTTATGCCGCGCATCCGGAACTGGAACTTATCCTTAGCAGCTCAGACATACGGCGGGATATGCTTCGAGATGGGCTGGATTGCGTACTGCGTATGGGGGACCTTGACGATGGCGATTACGTCGCGCGAGCGCTTGGCAATATCAAAATGACAACCTGCGCCAGCCCTGAATACCTTGCCCGTTACGGAACGCCGCAAACGCTGGATGACCTTCGGAATTATCACCAGGGCGTCAATTGGATCAACAGCAGTAGTCGGCAGGTCATGCCATGG
This sequence comes from Kluyvera sp. CHPC 1.2972, assembly GCF_036759925.1. NCBI lineage: Bacteria > Pseudomonadati > Pseudomonadota > Gammaproteobacteria > Enterobacterales > Enterobacteriaceae > Kluyvera > Kluyvera sp. CHPC 1.2972. The sequence continues at coordinate 73,727 of NZ_JAPKIB010000018.1, forward strand.
CGTTTTGAATCCCCGACGGGCGTGGAGGAGATCGCGCTACCGGGGAAGCTTATCCTCGATAATTCCGAGGTGTATATTGCTGCAGGACTCGCGGGTTTAGGATTATTGCAGGGGATGAACTTCTTTTTGCAACCCTATATCGACAGCAGCCAACTGGTCGAAGTGCTGCCGAATTACCCATGCCCGCGGAGACGACTATCGCTGATGTACCCACACCGCCATTTGTCGCATAAGGTCCGCGTGTTTGCCGCATGGGTGGACAGCCTGCTGGATGATTTACGCTAACGCGGCATTCACATTTCGTTCTCCATCGAAGTATCAAGATGACGGCGCGCTATAGTGGGCTTATACCACCGACAGGAGATCACGATGATTGCCGTACTTTTTGAAGCCTACGCCGTTGCCGAAAGACAGACACGCTACCTTGAACTTGCCGCTGAACTTCGTCCGGAACTCGAAAAAATCGAGGGATTTATCGCCATCGAGCGCTTTAAGAGTTTGAGCACCGAAGGCAAAATTCTATCGCTCTCCTGGTGGGAAAGCGAAGATGCGGTTCTGGCCTGGAAACGCAATGTTCTTCATCAGGCCGCACAGCGTGAAGGGCAGCAAACAATCTTTGCCCGCTACCGCATCCAGGTGGCTCAGGTAATACGCGAGTATTCCTCTGAAACGAGGAATTGCCATCATGTATGATATCCACGTTATTATGCGTAATATTCCCGGAGAGCTGGCACGGCTGGGTTTATCCCTTGGGAAAAAGGGGGTCGGACTTGAAGGTGGTGGCCTTTTCAGTATTGGCGACCAATCCCATGCCCATTTCCTGGTCGATGATGGCGAACGCGCCCGGCAGGTGCTTGAACTCGCGGGAATATCGGTAGTCGCCGTGACAAAACCGCTGATTCGTCGATTGAAACAGGAATGCCCCGGCGAGCTGGGTGAAATCGCCAGGGTACTGGCAGAGCAGGGAGTTAACATCCGCGTACAGTACAGCGATCATGCTAATCGACTGATTTTACTAACTGATAATAATGAGCTTGCCGCTCACATCACCGGACAATGGGATGAATAAACCCCTTAGCATTCCCCCGGCACAAAATAGTGCTGAGGTGCTTGAAAGTGCTATGTCAGAAGTCGCCGCTGCAATTGCCGACCCTTCGCGGGTTAGCATGCTGTGCGCGTTGATGGATGGCAGGGCCTGGACCGCCACGGAGTTGAGCGCGGTGGCTGACGTTGCACCATCTACCGCTAGCGCACATTTGGCAAAATTAGTGCAGGGACAACTCATCGGCTGTTTGTCACAGGGACGGCACCGCTATTATCGGTTAGCGAGCAGCGAGGTGGCGACGCTACTGGAGACGCTGATGGGGGTTTCCATGCGGACACAGCCGGCGATGAAAATTAGCACGCCGGTACATTTGCGTAAGGCGCGCACCTGTTATGATCACCTGGCCGGCGAGGTTGCCGTTAATCTTTACGCCTTTATGCAGGAGAAAGGCTGGTTTACCGCAGAAGGAACCGCGCTTTCGCCCGTAGGACTCGCTGGTTTTCAACAGATTGGCGCTACGCTAAAAGCGCAAACCCGGCGAAAAACAGTATGTGCCTGTCTCGACTGGAGCGAGCGTCGGCCACATCTGGGCGGCAATGCGGGCGCCGCGTTGCTGACCGCTTTTGCATCTCATGGCTGGGTTGAACGTAGTGAGGGTTACCGGGAAGTCCGATTTACCGGCGAGGGAAGAAGGGCGTTAGCGCGATTTTTTGCGATTCACGATGTTTAACCACAATAGTGATACCGGAAACCCGGTATCACCTGATGCCTTTTACTTTCAGCGGGTTCGCTGTGCCACCATAAAGAGTCGTGGAAAGGCCAGCAATATCTTCCCGTCAGCCTGCTTCGGATAGCACTCCTGCAACCGTTGATGATAACGTGCAAGATAGAGCTGCTTTCCTTGCTCGTCCAGATCCTGTATCCACGGCCTTAACCCTGTCGCGCTAACCCAATCAATAATCGCTTGATGTGAATCCATTTTGTGATAATAGGTCGTACGCCAGATATCGACTTCGCATCCGGCATGGCTGAGGATATCGTAATAAGCGTGCACGCTGGGCAGTGGATCGCGCCCACGATTTGGATGCCTTTGTTCCTGGGCAACTTCGCGCATCAACACGTGGGAAGGTTCATCCCAGTTATAGGGCATCTGAACTGCCAGAAAGCCATTATTTTTCAGTAGACTGGCAAGATGCGGGAGCAGTGTGTCATGACCGGAAATCCACTGAAGTGAGGCGTTGGCGTAAATCACATCCGGAGGCGTTTCCGGCTGGAAATGGCGGATATCATCTTCAATAAAATGGCAGGTTGGTAATCGCTTTCGCGCTTCCTCGAGCATCGAGGGTGATGAGTCAATCCCAGTAATATTGGCGTTTGGCCATCGATAATGCAGCAATTCAGTGCTGTTACCAGGCCCGCAGCCGAGATCGATAGCGGAAGCAATATCATTCAGCTGAACGCGGGCCAGTAGTTCAGCGGCAGGTCTTGAGCGTTCTGCACCAAACTGCAGGTACAGGGTTGGGTTCCAGTCAGACATTATCAATTTCCTTAGCGGCGTTGTAAGGCTCGGTGTTTATGGTATGTGTGATTAAGAACATACCACATTCCAGTTTTTCGCCATCAATTTAACCATCTGACCATCTATACTGGGCAACTTCTTGAACCGGCTTTGCTTTATCAATCAAATCGGAACTAATTATTTATCGTAGGGAGATCCAATGCTATTGGCAGGGGTATTATAAACACCATCTTTTTTTAACCCGTCATCAATCACGACATACTTTTTGTATTTATCATACTTTTCCAATTCTTTAGAAAGCCGCTTATTGCTTTCCGCTTGCGCACATAACTCATCGTGCCTTTGTTTAAGGTCTGATTCGTTCATGCCAAGGTAAGAGTGAAGGGCATCCTGAATTTGAAGGTAAGCTATTTGGCTCACCTGAACACTCTTGTCAATACGAGATAATTTTTCGATAATCAATGTGAACTGATTGAATTGATGGTTAAATTCATTCTGGCATTCCGAATGTCTTGTACGTAAATGTTGCACAATAGAGTCAAACACAGTACTTTTCCCAACCCCATTTTCACCCAAAAGGGCAAAACAAGGAATTCTGCTGGCATTGGGCGCGCTCAGATCAAGGGTCAGTTTCTCAACAGGACCGAAATTGATGATGGAAATTTTTTCTATATAGCGTGCCTTCGCACGATATTTTTCTTTATCTTCTTCACTGGCGCTTTCAGTTGAAAAATTGGAAAGCGAAGTTTCGTAACCTTCCTGTTGCCTGATCAGTTGTTGAGCATCACCCTGCATACGTTCTTCCAGCGATTTTCCTGAAAGAAGCTGCCGCCAGACGAGAGAATAGGTTGATCTAATTGCATTCTCAGCTCGGGTTATTGATGTAGCTTCCTGAAATTTTTCAATTTCCATTTTACGGGCGAGAATCAGTGTTTCTCTGTTCAGAATCAGCGTCTCTGAATCGCCACGGATAATCTAGACACTTCCGAGCCGTTGATAATACTGGTTTTCA
>NZ_JAPKIB010000019.1:0-66567 GCF_036759925.1 Kluyvera sp. CHPC 1.2972
TAACTGTTACCCATGTATCCGGTCTAAAGTGTTACCTATGTTTCCGGTTTGTACCGACGCTCGCCCGGGCTACACCGAGCACCGTGCCAACCTATTCCATCTCTGCAAAAATCGCCGACAGGCCGCTGCGTCGTTCGGTTCGCGTGGCGATTGCCTGGATAAGCAGGTTTTTATCGGCGTACATCGACAGCCGCGCTTTCGCGCGGGTAATCGCCGTATACACCAGCTCACGACTCACCACCGGGACAATCTGCGTCGGCAGCACCAGCGCGGCGTGGGTGAATTCGGAACCCTGCGATTTATGCACCGTCATCGCCCAGGCGGTGTCGTGCTCCGGCAGACGGCTTGGCTGCACCGATTTAATGGTGCCATCCGGCATCGGGAACCAGACGCGCATGCCGTCACCGCGATCCAGCGCCACGCCGATATCACCGTTAAACAGCCCCAGCGCGCTGTCGTTACGTGCAATCATCACCGGACGGCCTTCATACCAGCGGGAGTGACGCTGCGGCACTATCTGCCGGTGACGCGTCAGCAGCTGTTCAAACTGTTGGTTAAGCCCGCTCACTCCCCACGGCCCTTCTCGCAGCGCGCACAGCAGTTGGTATTCGCCAAACGCCGCCAGCACGACCTCAGGGTCGGCCTGCTCGCGTAACAGTTGAAGATAATGGCCGTAACCCGCTCGCGCATCGTCGAGCATCTCGGCGTAGTCGTCCGTCGAGTGCTGCGGTTTCAGTTCAATATCGCTAAAGCCGCGGGTAAACACGGCGTCGACCTCTTTCTTATCGCCCCGGTTCACCGCGCTGGCAAGCTGGCCGATACCGGAGTCGCTGCCAAAGCGGTAGCTGGTGCGCAGCAGGCAAAGGCTGTCGCGTAACGCCCCTGCCGTCTGGCCGTCACCGGCGGGAACCGTAGCCCCAACCAGGCGGCTAAGCTGCGCGGCGCGCTCTACCGTATAGCCCGCGTTCACCCAGCTACAGATATCGCCGAGCACCGCTCCGGCCTCCACCGACGCCAGCTGGTCGCGGTCGCCGAGAAAGATTACCCGCCCGTGCGGCGGCAGCGCGTCAATCAGCCGCGCCATCATCGGCAGGTCAATCATTGAGGCTTCGTCCACCACCAGCACGTCCAGATGCAGCGGGTTTCCGGCGTGGTAACGCATCTTCTGGCTGGCGGGCTGCGCGCCCAGCAGACGGTGCAGCGTGCTGGCATCGGTTGGCAGCATCGCTTTTTGCGCATCGGTTAAATCGAGTTTTCGCAGCGCCGCACCCAGCGATTCCGTCAGGCGCGCCGCCGCTTTACCGGTTGGCGCAGCAAGGCGAATACGACACTTCTCCGTTCCCGCCATCTGAACCAGCGCCGCCAGTAGTTTAGCAACGGTGGTGGTTTTCCCGGTGCCGGGGCCACCGGAGATAACCGAAATACGGCGCGTCAGCGCCACGGCGGCAGCCACTTTCTGCCAGTCGATCGTATCGCTTACCGGGAACAGCGCGTTGAGCGTTGCTGCAAGCTGGGCTTCATCGACGGCAAACGGCGCGTTGGTTTCGCTAAAGAAACGCGCCACGGTGAGTTCGTTACGCCACATGCGGTTGAGATAAAGCCTGCCACGGCTCAGGATCAGCGGCGACGGGCGTTCTCCACCGCTAACGGCCTCAGAGCTAAGCAAAAGGGTTTCCCACTCCTCCGGCACGTTCGCTTCGGCAAACAGCTGCTGCCAGAGTTCGCGGGCGCGGCCTTTCGGCTGCATAGAGGGGCTGAGATGGGAGAGCGGCAAACAGACGTGCCCTTCCCCGGCGTCGCGGCTCAGCATCGCAGCGGCGAGCATCACCGCCGGATGCTCATCTTTTGCCACCATCAGCGCAAACTGCACGTCGAGCGGGCGCAGCAGCTTCTGCTCGGCGGCTTCCAGTAAACGTTGTTCGAGCGTCATACGTTGCTCTCCTCTCCGGCAAACAGCGCGTCCATTGCCGTTATCAGCGCCGGGTCGGGCCGGGTGGTAAAGATTCCCTGCTGTCCCGCCTCGCCGTCCACGCCGCGCAGGAACAGATAAATCACGCCGCCGAAATGACGCTCATAGTCATAGTCGGCCATGCGATGGCGCAGATAGCGGTGCAGCGCCAGGCTGTAGAGCTGATACTGCAAGTCATAGCGGTGAGACTGCATTGCTTGCGCCATCGCCTCTTGGGTATAGGCTTCGCCGTTTTCACCGAGCCAGTTGGACTTATAATCCAGCAGGTAGTAGCGGCCATCGTGGCGGAACACAAGGTCGATAAAGCCCTTCAGCATGCCGCGCACCTGGCGGAAATCCAGCTCCGGGCAGCCTGCCGACAACGGGTCATAGCGGCGAGTCACCGCGTCCAGCGCACGCGCGTCGAGCGTTTGGCTGATAGGCAGATAAAACTCCATCTCCACCTGTTTTTGCCGCGCGCTAAGCTGATTCAGCGCAATGCCGATATCCGCCAGCGGCGCAGCCAGCACCTGGGTTATCCAGCGGGTCAGCACCGGCTCCCAGGCTTCATCAAAGCCGTTGTTTTGTAGCTTTTCGCGCATCCATTCCGGCGACACCGGCTGGGTGAAGTCGAGGTCTTCAAACAGGCTATGCAGGAAGGTTCCCGGTGAGGCGCCGCGCGGGAAGTGGTGTGGCGTCATCTCCGGCTCAGTTGGGGAGTCCACGGTACCCGAGGCGTCAATATCGATACGCGGTAGCAGGTCCTGCGCCACGCTATGCCCGCGCTGCTGTAAGCCGGAGTAACTGGTAACACGCCAGTCATCAACCACGCGGCGTAGCACCTGACGCGCCGCCAGCTCAGGCATCTCTGATTGGGTCGCCTGCCAGCGAGCGTCGTCCGGCGCGGTGGCCAGCGTCAGGGAGATATGTTCGTCACATACGGCCTGCAGGCAGGCGTGCAGCCCGGAAGCGTCCAGCACTTCACCTTTTTGCAGCAGCCTTCCCGGCGCGCTGTGGTGTAATTCCGTGTCGGTCGGTTTATCGCTGCGCCGGGCAGTTAGCGGGGCGATACCCAGACTGCAATGCCAGATGGCGCGCGTTAAGGCCACATACAGCAGGCGCAGGTCTTCCGCCAGACGCTCGGCCTCTGCCAGCTCCAGGCTCTCGTCGCTTTCGTTGAGATCCAGCACCGCTTTGAAGGATTCACGGTCATGGTAAAACGCCTGTTTCTCTTTACGGAAACGGGCGATAAACGGCAGCCAGACCAGCGGGTACTCCAGCCCTTTTGACTTGTGAATAGTGACTATTTGCACCAGATGTTTATCGCTCTCCAGACGCATCTGCTGACTGGAGGCATTGGTGTCCGGCTCGGCGACCTGCTGGTTAAGCCAGCGCACCAGCGCATGCTCGCTTTCAAGCTGGGTGGCTGCTTCCTGCAGCAGCTCGCTCAAGTGCAGAATGTCGGTTAAGCGTCGCTCGCCGCCGTGGGTCGCCAGCAGATTTTCCGCCATTGACCGTGCGCTCATCAGGGCGCGAATCATCGGCATCACGCCGCGCCGCTGCCAGATAAGACGGTAGTCGCTAAACTCTTCCACCAGCGCATCCCAGGCGTTTTCATCCTGGTTCAGCCGTTCGATATCCTGCGCGTTCAGGCCAAACATCGCCGTCGCCAGCGCGCTACGCAGCGTATTTTCTCGCTCAGGCGTCAGCACCGCCTGAAGTACCCACAGCAGTTCCTGCGCTTCCGGGGTTTCAAACACGCTGTCGCGGTTGGAAAGGTAGACCGACGGGATCGCCAGCGCGTTCAGGGCATCGCGGATTAGCGACGCTTCCTGGCGGTTACGCACCAGCACGGTGATATCCGACGCCTGTACCGGGCGAGCGTTGTCGCCTCGCCACAGCAGCGCTCGGCCCTGCTGGCCGCCGGTCAGCCAGTCGCGAATTTGCGCCGCGCACTGCTGAGCCATAACGTTCTGATAATCCCCCGCGCTGATGCCTTCGCCGGGCATCAGCCGCAGGTTCATCGCCGGCTGATTTTCACCGTCAACCTCAAAGCGCAGCGAGGCGTTTTTGGGTGCGGATTTTACCGGCAGGAACGGAATATCACGGAACATAAAGGGGTTATCAACCAACCCGAACAGGCGGTTGACGCTCTCAACCATGCCCGGTGCAGAGCGCCAGTTGGTGTCGAGGGTATAGTGGGCCGCTACATCGCTGCGCGCGCGCATATAAGTAAAAATATCCGCGCCACGGAAGGCGTAAATCGCCTGTTTCGGGTCACCGATAAGCAGTAGTGCGGTGTCCGGCTGCTGTCGCCAGATACGGCGGAAGATGCGGTACTGCTGCGGGTCGGTGTCCTGGAATTCATCGATCATCGCCACCGGGAATCGCTGACGAATAGCGGCAGCCAGCGCGTCGCCGCTGTCGCTCTCCAGCGCTTCATCAAGGCGGCTGAGCATATCGTCAAAGCCCAGCTCACCGCGTCGGCGTTTTTCGCGGGCAACCGCTTCACGGATCTCTTTCATCGCCTGGGCAATCACCAGATCGTTAAGCGTCAGCGGCGTAGACAATAACTTCTCAATGGCACTGAACAGCGGATGAGTAGGGACTTCACCGCCCGCTTTGGTGCGCTCGGCGAGGAACGCCTGGCTGAATTTTTCCAGTGCGTCGGGCAACTGGTAGTTTTTGCTCTCTTCCTGCGCCCAGGTGCTGATCTTGTCGATCCACTTCCCCTGATTGCCGCGATTGAACTTACGCCGGTCGATGCCGGAATTTTCCAGCAGCGCATCCAGTTCGCCCACGCTCGCCAACCAGTGACGTTTGATCTCGGCGATGTGCGCAAGGATCTTCTGGTGACGTGACGCTAACGTTTCGGCGTCGCCGAGCGGTATCTTAAGCTCCGGCGCTTCACCCTGAAGGTAGCGGTCGATAGATTTGAGCAGGTCCTGCGGCCCTTTCCACGATTCAACGATCACCTGGGCAATCTCGCGATTGAGCGGGTAGCAGTGGCGTCGCCAGAAATCGGCGCAGGCCTGATAGCGGAGCTGGGATTCGTCTTCAATCAGCTGCTGTTCAAACAGCATGCCGGACTCAAAGGCGTTAAGGCTCAGCATGCGCTGACAGAAACCGTGGATGGTAAAGACGGCGGCATCGTCCATCTGACGCTCCGCCAGCAGCAGCACGTTGGCCGCCTGCTGGAGGTCGTCAATTTCCGCCAGCAGGTTGGCATAGAGCGGGTTGTCGGTGGCGTTACGCAGGCAGGCAACGCGCAGTTCGTGAATGTTGCTACGAATACGCCCGCGCAGCTCTTCGGTGGCGGCCTCGGTGAAGGTCACCACCAGCAGCTCTTCGACATTGACGGGCCGAGGAAAAGCGGCTTCGCCACCCAGCCCCAGCAAAAGCCGCAGGTAGAGTGCGGCGATGGTGAAGGTTTTTCCGGTGCCCGCAGAGGCTTCAATCAGGCGCTCGCCGATAAGGGGTAAGCGCAGGGGATCAAGGGACTCGGCGGTTTCGGTCATTCGTCTTCTCGTCGTAAGGGTAAGGTTTGCTGCAACTCAGTAATGCTCTGCCACACTTTCCAGCCTTCAGGGTGCGCGTAGTCGGTTTTACCATTCTGGCTACCGGAGACCTGCGACAGCACCGTCATGCCCTGCGGGGCAACCACCGTCTGGTGGAAGAAGTCGGCCAGTTTTTGCGGCGTTAACAGCTTAATCTGGGCCACTACTTTAGCACGTGAATCAAAGGCCATATTACCGCGATCGAAATCTTTGCTCAGTTGCGAGGCTTCATCGCTCAGCGTTTGCGGCGCCTGCAGCATGTCAGCGACGACCGATTGCTGGATCTGGGCAAACTCTTCTGGCTTCATCGCGCGCAGTTTCTGTTCGGCGGTCGGGAAGAAGGCTTTGAAGCGCTCCCACAGGAACGACGGCTGCTTATCGTTACTTTGCAGCAGGAACCCCATTCCCCACTGACGGCCGACGTTCATCGAGAAGGCAAAGACGGCATAGCCTAACTGTTCTTCGGTGCGCAGCTGCGTGTAGAACCATGGCTGGACGATTTGCGCCAGCATGGCGCTCGCCGCCGAGCTTGAGAACTCATCGACGTTTGGCGGCACAAACACCGCAGCCAGCGCCGAGTCGGTGCTGGCACCTGCTTTCTCAAAGATAACGTTTTGCTGTTTATCGACCAGTACATCTTTGTTGCGACACCATTCGCTGCCGTTGGCACCAAGCTGAGTCTGAATGCTGCGTGCAAGGGTCGTGGACTGGTCGGCGCTCAGGTTGCCAATCACCATAAATTCTGGACGCGCCCCGGCTTTCAGCCGATCGCGGTAGTCCATCACCTCTTTGAGCGTAATCGACGGCAGCAGCGCCTTGCGGTCTTCGCGCTGGAAATAAGGCACCTGCGATACCATCTGCACCGGCATAATCGCCTGTTCGTAGGCTTTGCCTTTATCGGCAGAGTCCATCATCTGCAGGTACCAGGATTTCGCCTGTTCCAGCTGCTCTTCGGTTGGCGTGTAGCTGAAATAGCCCTGCAACAGGGCGTCAAACAGCTGCGGCAGACGCTGGGTGTAGCCGTTGGCGTTGAGCATCAAGCCGTTATTCGCGCCGGTCGAGAAGCTGATCCCGCCGACGGCAGCCTGGTTGCTCAACTGATCGAGCGCAATACCGGCCAGGTAGTCATTCAGCGCAAACATCACCTGGTTACGGGCGCTATCCATCGCTTTCGGATTACGCAGAATCAGCGTGATATCGGCCTTCGGTTCACTGGCAAAATAGCGGCTCGGCATATAGACCAGACGCAGGTTTTGCTCATCAACAATCAGCTCCGGATGCGTGTACTTTTTCTCGCTTTTAATCAGCGTGAAGTCGTCCGGAATATACGGGTTGAGCTGCGGCAGATTCAGCGTAATGCCGCTGGCAGCCTTCTGCCATTTGGCGAAGGTGTCAGCGCTGATTTTATCCACCTGATACGGCGCCTCAACAAAATAGGCCGTCTTGTTATGCGGTTCATTCGGGCTGATATACCAGATGCGCGCGTTCTGCGGTGTCATCATCGCCAGACGATCTTTTATTGCCTGCGGGTCGTACTGGTCGGCAATGTTAACCGCGTCCAGGGTATGCGCGACCGGCACACGAATCATGGTGTCCGCCAGCCATTCGACGTAGCCCATATCACGGGTGATGGACGGGTAACGGAAATCGAGGTTCAGCACGTGCGCCAGCTCGTCAAAGTCGCTTTTGTCGATGCCTTTCTGGCGCAGCATATCAAGATAGCTAAAGATAGCGGCGACCACTTCGTCGCGGTGAGCCAGCCCTTTATCGGTTAAGGTGGCGGAAATCGCCAGCACGCCGCTGTTACCGTTTACCACCGGATCGGAATCAGCGCGAATACCCTCTACCAGCCCCTGCTTTTGCAGCCAGTCGGACAAGGTACCCGGCGTACGGTTGCCGATAAGATAGGTGATCAGTTCGTCGGTTTTGCTGCGAAACTGCGCAGAGTTGTTATCGATGCGGAATTCCACGCGCAGCACTTTACGCGGCAGCGCTGGCACGTAGTGAATGATGATGCCTTTCTGCGCATCGGTGACCACTGGGACGGTGATTTCCGGGCGTTCGATAGATTTGTTCGGCACACGGCCGTAGGTTTGCGCCGCAATCTGCGCCAGCTCAGGCAGCGGTTTGTTGCTGTAAATCACCGCCTTCATCAAGTTCGCAGAGTAGTACTGGTTGCGAAACGCCAGCAGTGCTTCATACACCGGGCTGTCGGGCTTGTCGCTCAGCGTTTCGAGGTTACCGCCAGAGAAGCGCGCGCCGGGGTGAGCCGGGTTGATGGTTTCAGCACTGACCTGCGCCATGCGCATACCGTCGCGGGTACGCGCCATGGTCAGCTCAGCGTTGACAGCGTTACGCTCGCGGTCGGCGTATTTCTTTTCCAGCAGCGGGGCAGCAATGGCGTCCGCCAGGCGGTCTACCGCCCCCTGCAGCGCATCGTTTTCCACTTCCAGATAGAACGCGGTGCGATACGGCGCGGTACTGGCATTGTGGCTGCCGCCGTGCATTTTTAAGAATTCAGCGAGGTTGTCAGGCTGTGGGTAGTTTTTCGAGCCCATCAGCGTCATGTGTTCGAGGAAGTGCGCAAGGCCCGGATGCGAGTCAGGATCTTCCAGCGAGCCGACGGGCACCACCAGCGCCGACAGCGATTTCACCGCCTGCGGATCGGAAACCAGCAGGACGACCATCTTATTGTCGAGCGTAATCGCTTGATACTGACGGGTGTCTTTTTCGCTTTTGCGGATGGTTTCCTGAATCGGTTGCCATCCGGTTTCTGCCTGACCTACGGTCGCCCAAAGGGCGGTGACGAAAACAACAATACTCAACCAGATACTGCGGGGCATTCACGGACCTCACCATTAACAGATACTTCAAAAATCAGCATGCTCGTGCGGGCAGCTCCAGCCTCGGCGTACCGCTTCGTCTGGCTGCCACTCATCAGTCCGTGACACGTGCGCATAGTAAATGAACCGATTAACTTGCGCAATTTTTATACAGTCACGATGACTGGTTGAAGCGGAATACGGGCAGCAGGTACGGTGTTGTTTGCGCGATAATCGCTTCATATTGCGCAGGTTCCAGGGCGCGCCATAAACGCTGATACCAGACGTCAGCCCCTTCGCCGCTGACCACCATATTGCCTTCGTAAGCCTGTAAAAACTTACTGCGTGCTTTCTGCAGTGATTCTTCGTCTTCTAAGATGGCATCATTTTCGGCATCGTAACAGGCTTTTATCCATGCACCGCCGCTCTCCGGCAGGAATAACAACGGCTGGCTCATTCCCTGGCGGTAGCCTGCGACCAGCTGTGACAAATACGCGTTGGCCTCCTCAGCCGCCAGCGGCGGGAAACACCACTCCCCGTCTTTGCGCAGCAGCAGGCGGCTTTCGCCCGTACCACCACTTGCACAGTAGACAAGGTGTTCCAGCCAAAGTTGCATCCCCTGCGAAACGCTAAGCAGCGAAGGACGCCAGCGCAGCAGGCCGTTTTCCTGTACCTGCGGCAGCCAGCCGGTGATATTCACCCCATCACAGTCCAGATCGATCTCCATGCTCTGCCCGCTACGACGATACTCAATCACCCGACTCGCCAGCGCGCTCATCTCCTGGTGCTGCGCTTCCCAGGCAATCTCACCAAACGGGCCGTAGGGCAACTCACCTGCGGCACGATAGCGGCGGAACATCTGGCCAGCATCCTGCTGTTCAATCAGAGTGTTCAGCAACTGTTGGTTAAGCTGGTAGCGCGTTAATCCTTCCAGAGTGAACGGTTCGGTATCGGGAATATCGCTCTCTTCATTACGGAAATTGACCTGCAGGCGCATCTGGAAAAAGGCGCGCACCGGATGTGCCCAGAAGCGCTGAAGCTGTTCGAGCGGCAGCGTGGTTATCGTCAGTGGTTCCAGCGGCTGGATAAAGTCGGCATGCGCTTCGCCCTGCTGGCTTGCTGCCGCCAGCCACTCCTGAGCATAGCTTTGCTGCTCACCGGCTTTGTAGTTGTCGGCATCAAACGGCATGCGCGGGTGCAGATGCATCACGTGACGTTTCACCCGCTGCTCGCTTTCGTCACAGTTGAGCGTTTCATCGCCCTCCAGGCAGTGGCTCTGCCCGATATAGTCCATCAACTCCTGCACCAACACCGACGGGTAGCGTTCACTGTTATCCTGAATGGAGCGGCCGATATAGCTGATATAGAGCGCTTTTTCCGCTGACATCATGGCTTCAAGGAACAGGTAACGGTCATCGTCGCGGCGGCTTCGGTCACCACGTACCGGTTTCTGGCTCATCAGGTCAAAGCCGAGCGGCGCCAATGCGCGTGGGTAAATACCGTCGTTCATGCCCAGCAGACATACCACTTTGAACGGGATCGAACGCATCGGCATCAGCGTACAAATATTGATTGGCCCCGCAAGGAAGCGCTGACTGATGCGTTCCTGATCGAGGCGCTGCGCCAGCTCGTCGCGCAGCAGCGTCAACGGCACCTCTCCGGCGTACTGCGACTGTACGCCCTGCGCGATAATCGCCTGCCACTGCTGCTCTATCAGCGCAAGAGCAGCTTCCGTGTCCTGATCCGGCAGGAAGAAGTCGTTTAGCATCTCTCGACATACCGGCAGCCATTCCTCCAGCGAGCGCGTCTGCGTCAGCACCTGCCGCCAGCGGTTAAGCTGCATCAGCAGCGAGGCCAGGTGCCCCACCAGTTCGGCAATCAGGCCGCTGGACTCATCATACGGCAGCACCTCCTGCCATTCGCCCTGCTCGCTCTCCATCGCGTAGCCCAGCAGCATACGCGTGAGGCCAAAGCGCCAGGTATGCTGCCCGGTAGCCGGTAGGTCCATTTCACGGACGTTATCGTCGTCCATCCCCCAGCGTACGCCAGATTCGCTAACCCACTGACGCAGATGAAGCAGGCCCGCCTCATCAATGTTAAAACGCGCCGCCAGTACAGGCACATCAAGCAGTGCCAGCACGTCTTCGCTGGTAAAGCGGCTATCGGGCAGCGACAGTAGAGTGATAAACGCCTGCATCGCCGGGTGAGCCTGACGGGCGCGACGGTCCGAAATCGCGTATGGCAGATAGCGTTCACCAGTGGCGCTACCGAACACGGCCTGAATAAATGGGCTGTAGCTGTCGATATCCGCCACCATGACGATAATGTCGCGCGGCGTCAGCGTTGGGTCGGCCTCCAGCATCGCCAGCAGGCGGTCGTGCAACACTTCAACTTCGCGCTGCGGACTATGGCAAACGTGGACGGTCAGGCTGCGGTCATCTCGCGCCAGCGGGCGCTTGTTGCCGCTGTGGGCAAACTCTTCGGCGGTGCGACCGGCAACGGCGGCGTTTTTCAGTTCCAGTACATCGTACTGAAGGTTGTGTAACAGGTTGTCGGGGTCGATATCGACAAATGCATCCAGCTCCTGATAGCGCTCAAGCCCCGCCAGCAGGTAGATATAGTCGCGCCCCAGCTTGCCCCAGGAGGCCAGCATCGGGTTGCCGACGTCCTGTTCGCCGTCGTCGTTAAACAGCCCCGGCGCGTGGCTGGCATCCTGGAACAGCGGCAGTTCACGCTGTTCACGGTAGTGGCGACGCTGGCGCGCCATCAACCGCGCCAGGAACGCTGGATCTTTAATATCGCCCCAGTAGTAGCGGCATGGGTTGGTGAACAGCACATAGATATCGACGTGTTTGCCCAGCGCCTGCAGTGCGTGCAGATACACTGGCGGCAGCGCGGAGATGCCGCAGATAAAGACGCGCGCTGGCAAACCAGCGGGCGGCTCGTTGCTCTTTTCCAGGGTGTCGATAAAACGCTGATAGAGGTTAGCACGATGCCACAGCGGCTGGCCCAGGGCGGCGGTGTGCTCAACCAACGCTTTCCACAGCGGTGCTTGCCACACCTGCGCCTCGCCCACGCCGTCGACTAACCTTCCCGCTTCCCACTCCGTCAGCCATTGAGGGCGGTAAACCAGATACTGGTCATAGAGGTCAGCGACGCGAGAGGCCAACTGGAACAGCTTGCGCTTGTCGGCATCGTCAGTCAGATAGTGGCGCAGCGGCGTAAAGGCTTCATCATCCAGCATACCCGGCAGCAGGGTCATCAGCTTCCAGCTCATGCTCTGTTTGTTAAAGGCGCTCTCGCCGGGGATTTCGGGCAACACGCGGGTAAACATGTCCCAGATAAAGCTCGCGGGCAGCGGGAAGTCGATATTCGCGGCAATGCCAAATCGCTGGGACAGCGTCATCTGCAGCCACTGCGCCATCCCGGTACTTTGTACGAGAATCATTTCAGGCTCGAAAGGGTCCGCCAGGCGGTCCTGCTCAACGATGAACTCCATCAATGCTTCCAGCACGTCCAGACGGTTGGAGTGGTAGACCCTTAACATATTCGCTCCTGACTACTGACTGACCGGGCAATGCAGGCGGGACATGCGCCCCTGCTTACCCATTGGGGTGGTAATAGTAGCATTGATGCTGACACAACGTTGTGACGATGTCTGTCCCCGCTGACTCGCCCAGCCCACAGGCAGTGCCAGTGCCTGCTGCTGCGTTTGCCCCCAGGCGTAGCGCCACATCTGACGGTACTGATTAAGCTCAAGACTGCTGGTTGCCAGCACGCGATAATAGCCACCGAGCGCCGTGACAACGCTGACCATCAGGAACATCGCCAGCACCACTTCCGGCAGGCTAAAGCCCCGCGCTTTCAGGGTATCTGGCATCGCGTCACCTCCTTTAACGGGCAAAAATCGCTCCAGCCATGCGCGGAAAAACGGATACTTCCCGCCGCCCAGCGTCCCGATTGCCAGAGCATGAGCGTCTCGTTTTTGGCCACCAGAAGCAGCGTGCCGTCATCAAAGAGACGCAGGCAGACCCGCGTTATATCACCGTGCACCAGGCATTGCGCCCCGGCCTCCGCCGTCCAGCTCTGGACTTTTCCCCACTGCAACGCGGTATGAACCTCCGCGGCGCGCTGAAGCGCGCGACTCTCCGCACTGACGTTAGCGGTCTGCTGCCGCAGCGCCTGGTTCAGCCCTTGCAGCATCAGGCTGCCGGTAACCAGCAGCATCAGCACCATCGCCAGCGACGAAATCCCACGCTGGCGATTCATAGGTTGTACCCCGTCACACCATACTGCGCGCTGGCGGCGACTCCGCCCGTCGTTGTGGCCGATAAGCTAATCAACAGCTCCGGCGGAAACCCGCTGAAGGCCTGGCGCGACACCTGAAAATTCGTGACAGTCGCCGCCGCCGGGTCGGTCATTTTATCCCAGCCGCTGCCGCTACAGGCTTTCGCCCCACGCAGCGTCTCCAGCACACCGGACTTCAGGCGAAAGCCAATGCTATCTGCGCTCTCCGTCGGCGACGCTTCCCAAAGGCCGTTGCTGTTGCCATCCCAGCGGGCAATAACACACTGTCCTTCATCTGCAATCGTCAGCGCTTCGCCCTGGCAGCTATCGCCACCACAGTAGCCTGCGCGCTGAAGATGCTTTGCGACCGTATAGGTGCTTTGCCAGAGATCGTCTTCCAGCGTTTGCTGACGCATTTGCAGGAATATTCCCCGCTGCAGCGCGGGCTGGAAGCGAGAAGCACCCAGCAGTAATACGCTGCTAATCGCCATCGCAATCAGCACTTCCAGTAGCGAAAACCCGCGCATCAGCATGTTCCCCCTTCGCATAGCCGCACTCGCCCCCCGTTTGAGATAACCACCGTCCAGCGACCCACGTCGCTAACCAGCGTTACGTTGCCCGCCCATGCGGTATTCCGCAGGCCAAAAAAGGCCAGGTTAGGCGTGATATGGCTGACGCTCACCTCCTCCCACATCGGGCGAAATACGGCGGGATTACCCGTTGGGCAGCCTGCCAGAACCGCCTCATCGGCCACCACGCACCATCCGCTTTCGTGGCGGTGTAACCGGAAGATACGATCGCGGTTATGCCAGTTGGCATCGCTACGCATCGCCATCAGGTAGCCGCGCAGTTCGCTGGCGGTTTGCCATAGCCGCTGCGACTGCTGCCAGTGATGCCAGCCGTACAGGCCAGTTGCGCTGAGAATAAGCACCAGCGTCAGCGCTACCAGGGTTTCAATGAGGGTATAGCCCCGTTCTCTTTCTCTGTTCATAGCGGGCAGTATGGCGCGCGCGCCAATGGGGTGCGAGGCTGGTATTTGGCTTTTACGAGTCGCCTTCAGGGGAAAATAGTGGTTTACAGCAACGCGGGGGAAAACGTGGAAAGCGCTTCGCAAAACGGCGGCTTACGGCGCCAGAAATACCGTCAACACGCATAAAAAAACGGCACCTAAGTGCCGTTTTTTTATGACCGTGAGATTAAATCGCCACTGGCGCTTTGATCCCCGGGTGCGGGTCGTAGCCTTCAATTTCGAAGTCATCAAAGCGGTAGTCGAAAATAGACTCCGGCTTACGTTTAATCACCAGCTTCGGCAGCGCACGCGGTTCGCGGGTCAGCTGCAGCGCGGTCTGTTCCATGTGGTTGCTGTACAGGTGGGTATCCCCGCCGGTCCAGACAAAATCGCCCACTTCCAGGTCGCACTGCTGCGCCATCATATGCACCAGCAGCGCATAGCTGGCGATGTTGAACGGCAGGCCGAGGAACACGTCGCAGGAGCGTTGGTAGAGCTGACAAGAGAGTTTACCGTCAGCCACGTAGAACTGGAAAAACGCATGGCACGGCGCCAGCGCCATTTTGTCCAGTTCACCGACGTTCCACGCGGAAACGATAATACGGCGCGAGTCCGGATCGTTTTTCAGCTGGTTCATCACGGTGGTGATCTGGTCAATATGGCGACCATCTGGCGTTGGCCAGGCGCGCCACTGTTTGCCGTAAACCGGCCCCAGGTTGCCGTTCTCATCAGCCCATTCATCCCAGATGCTGACGTTGTTTTCGTGCAGGTAGGCAACGTTGGTGTCGCCCTGCAGGAACCACAGCAGTTCGTGGATGATGGAGCGCAAATGGCAGCGCTTGGTCGTCACCAGCGGGAAACCCTCTTGCAGGTTAAAGCGCATCTGGTGGCCGAAAATGGAGACGGTGCCGGTACCGGTACGGTCGTTTTTCTGGGTGCCCTCATCGAGCACCTTCTGCATCAGTTCAAGATACTGTTTCATGCTTCCTCAGGAGATCTGTTGCTGCGGACGGCGAAACGCCCAGACCATCATAATGATACCCGCAAGCACCATCGGAATCGAAAGAATCTGCCCCATGCTGATGTACTGCACCCACTCGCCGGTGAACTGCGCATCCGGCTGGCGGAAGAATTCAGAAATGATACGGAACAGACCGTAGCCAATCAGGAACAGACCGGAGACCGAGCCCGCCGGGCGTGGTTTACGGATAAAGAAGTTCAGGATCAGGAACAGCACCACGCCTTCCAGCGCCAGTTCGTACAACTGGGACGCATGACGCGGCAGCGAGCCGTAGGTATCAAACAGCGTTTGCCATTCCGGGTGAGACGGCAGCAGCGCCAGGTCTTCCGCACGGGAACCTGGGAACAGCATAGTGTAGTGGAAGCTTGGGTCGACGCGGCCCCACAGTTCGCCGTTGATAAAGTTCCCCAGACGACCGCAGCCCAGACCGAACGGGATCAGCGGCGCGATGAAGTCAGAGACCTGGAAGAAGGTACGCTTGGTACGTTTGGCGAAGATAATCATCACCACGATCACGCCAATCAGGCCACCGTGGAAGGACATCCCACCGTCCCAGACGCGGAACAGATAGAGCGGATCCTGCAGGAAGGAGTCAAAGTTGTAGAACATCACGTAGCCGATGCGCCCGCCGAGGAATACCCCGAGGAAGCCCGCATACAGCAGGTTTTCAACTTCGTTTTTGGTCCAGCCGCTGTTTGGGCGATTCGCTCGACGCGTCGCCAGCCACATAGCGAAGATAAAGCCCACAAGGTACATCATGCCGTACCAATGCAGGGAAACCGGTCCGATGGAGAAAATTACCGGATCAAAGTCCGGGAAACGCAGATAACCACTATTCATCTGTCACCACAAATGCTTGTTATTCCGCCGAAAGTGGACAGCGGTAGAGATGCGCGCCGGAAGCTTCAGGCGCTCCAAAGGTGCGAATGATAGCACAGGGGAGATGAGAGATGATGCGGAGAAGATGTAAAAGATATGTATAAACGGGTGCTACGGGAGATCCCGGCGTCGCTTCGCTCGGCCGGGCTACGAGGTGGTGCAGAATGTACATCCGGCAATGTGCGCCGGGCTGCCTACAGGCCGCCGCGAATCAGGCCACCGAGGCCGCGACGTTCCATAAAGGCCGCCACCTGATGACGCACTTCGGTCGCCATCTGCGCCTCAAGACTGCGGCGCGCCAGGGTTTCGGCATCTTCGAGATCGATATTGCGCAGCAGATACTTCACGCGCGGCACCGAGCGACCGTTCATCGACAGATGACGGAAGCCGAGGCCCACCAGAATGGTGACACACATTGGGTCGCCCGCCATTTCGCCGCACAGGCGTAAATCAATGCCGTAGCGCTCCGCTTCCTGGACAATCATCGACAGCACCCGAATCATGCCTGGGTGCAGGCTGTCATACATGCTGGCAACGCGCGTGTTGTTGCGGTCAACCGCCAGCACGTACTGAGTCAGGTCGTTGGTGCCCACCGAGATGAAATCGACGCGGTTTGCCAGATTCGGCAGCATAAAGACCATCGACGGCACTTCCAGCATGATCCCGACACGTGGTTTGGGAATCGCATAGCCGATCATCTCTTCGACTTCGCGTCCGGCGCGGTCGATCAGGCGACGAGCTTCGTCCACCTCTTCAAGATTGGTGATCATCGGTAGCAGAATGCTTAGATTGCCGGTTGCCGCATTGGCGCGCAGCATCGCACGCACCTGGATCAGGAAGATCTCTGGCTGATCGAGCGTGATGCGGATCCCACGCCAGCCAAGGCACGGGTTCTCTTCGCTAATCGGCATGTACGGCAGCTGTTTATCTGCCCCGACGTCGAGCGTACGCAGCGTCACCGGCTTGTCGTTAAACATCTGCAGCATGCCCTGATACTGCGCCACCTGCTCCTCTTCCGACGGGAAGCCGCTTTGCAGCATAAACGGAATTTCGGTGCGATAGAGGCCAATGCCGTCGATGCGACGACCCAGCTTCTGCTCATGTTCCGGGCTTAAACCAGCGTTGAGCATCACCTTCACACGCTCGCCGCTTTTCAGCTCCGCCGGACGTTCAACGTCCCCTTCCGCCAGGCGGCTAAGTTCGTTCTCTTCACTAATAAGGCGCTGGTATTCCTGCACCAGGATCGGTTCGGGATCGACCAGCAGTTCGCCGCGATAGCCGTCCACCACCAGCGTGCGTCCATGAAGGATCGCAGGCTGAATATCCGCCCCCATCACCGTCGGAATGCCCAGCGCACGCACCATGATTGCCGCGTGAGAGTTAGCGGCGCCGTCGCGAACGACCACACCCGCTAAACGATCCTGCGGCACTTCCGCAAGCGTCGCGGCAGAGAGTTCATCAGCCACCAGCACAAACCGCGCGGGCCAGCCGTTAGCCCCCTGTGTGGTGTCATCGAGGTGGAACAGCAAACGCTGCCCGAGCGTGCGTAAATCGCCCGCCCGTTCTTTCAGATAGCCGTCGCTCAGGGCAGCAAACTGTTCGGCGAACTTCTCGATAATTTTTTTCACCGCCCATTCGGCGACCGAGCCTTTATCGACTTCCGCGAACAGTTCGCGGCGCAGGCTGGCGTCAGAGAGCAGGTGTGAATAGAGGTCAAAAATCGCCGCCGTCTCTTTTTGCGCCCCGGCGGCATAGCGTTTGCTGTAGCGACGAAATTCGTTCGCCGCCTCTTCCAGCGCCGCAGTTAAGCGCTCACGCTCAAGGGCGGTATCCAGCGATGAGGCTTCGTAAACCTGCTCCATCAGCGGCAGGGTGGCGTCCATCCAGCCTTCGGCGATCGCCACACCCGGCGAGGCAGGCAGCGCGCGGATGCGTGTCTGACGATACTGACCAAACAGCGCCGTCAGCTGAGATTGAGAGAGGATCGCCGCCATCTGGGTGGCGAGCGTCACCAGAAATGACTCTTCGCTTTCGTCGAACTGACGCAGCTCGCGCTGCTGTACCACCAGTACGCCCAGCAGTTGGCGGCGCTGAATAATCGGCACGCCGAGAAAGGCCCGGAAGCGCTCTTCTTTTACTGAGGGGATATATTTGTAGCTGGGGTGTTTTTGTGCGTCGGCAAGGTTGATGGGTTCAGCCAGTCGGCCAACCAGGCCAACGATGCCTTCATCAAAGGCGAGCGTAATGGTACGACCGCGTGGCTTTTTCAGCCCGCGGGTCGCCATCAGGTAAAAGCAGCGTCGATCGTTGTCGGCAAGATAGACCGAGCAAACCTCCGTCTCCATTGCCTGGCAGACATCGGTAACCAGAATATCCAGCGCCTCGTTCAGACGAGGCGCACTCGCGACCTTCTCAACAATTTCGCGTAAGCGCGTGAGCATAATATGCGTGGCTTAACCTCTTTTGCGTCGATAAGCAGGCGCGCTTTGCGGCTTTGGCGCGCTCTCCGCAAGCGCCATCACTACACTGGCGAACTCTTTCATCACCCGGCGGTAGACGTCGCGTTTAAACGAGACGACCTGACGCACCGGATACCAGTAACTCACCCAGCGCCAGCCGTCGAACTCCGGCGTGCTGCTGGTTTGCATATTGATATCCGCGTCATTGCCGATCAACTGCAAGAGAAACCACTTTTGTTTCTGGCCGATACACACCGGCTTAGTGTCCCAACGCACCAAACGTTTTGGCAACTTGTAACGCAACCAGTTTCGGGTCGAAGCGAGGATCCGCACATCCTTGCGGCTTAATCCAACTTCTTCGAACAGTTCCCGATACATCGCCTGTTCTGCTGTCTCACCGGGGTTTATGCCCCCCTGGGGAAATTGCCAGGAGTGCTGACCATAGCGTCGGGCCCACATTACCTGACCCTGACGATTGCAAATTACAATACCAACGTTCGGGCGGTAGCCATCGTCATCAATCACCGGACTACCTCAAAATAAGCTTCAATGTGAATGATTGTTTCACACTCGCTGGAAACGGTAAACCACTCTATTACGCCTCTACCAACGAATAACATTTGAATAACTCACAGTAATCATCAGAGTTATAAACAGAGAACCGCGCTGGTCAGCGATTTTATTCACTTTTTCTGTGGATAGAGTTGTGAAGAAGTACGGAATTACCCAGGGAAAACCCAGAGTACTCTGAATAATCGCATGACACCCACGTTCAGTAAAATGATATTTTTCATTATGTTATTATAGTTAATCTTGATGTATTAGCGCATAACGTGACGATCATCACATGGGCGATCCTTCAATTGATGAAAGATCGAACAACGTTGGTTTTATCCACAGATTGTGCAAACATCTTAGACATCTTTTGTGCGAAAATTCGATTTTCGTCGCACGTCAAGGCTGTAAATTGAAACAGTAGTCAGGCTTTTCCCCAGTTATCCCACTTTTCTGTGGATAACATGGTGTAAGATCCTGTTCATTGTCAGTGACCAGATTTGGAAAACCTTTTTTCAGCGGATTTTTTTATGTAATTTCTGCGTAAAAAAACGATGATAATCATCACCTTGGTTTATTTACTCAGAAAAAGTTAAACTCTATCCACACCCGGTAAAACTGTCGTTCATTTTTTCACCAAAAGGCGCATTGTTATGTCAACCCTCGCACCGCTTCCCGAATCGCCCAAAACTCAGGCTGAGCTGCTCGCCCAGGCGCAGCGTCTGGCGGGCTATTCGTTAGGAGAGCTGGCAGCGATGGCCGGTATCGTCGCGCCAAAGGATTTAAAGCGCGATAAAGGCTGGATTGGCGTGCTACTGGAGATCTGGCTGGGAGCCAGCGCCGGCAGCAAGCCCGAGCAGGATTTTGCCGCGTTGGGGGTGGAGCTAAAAACCATTCCGATCGATGCGCAAGGCCGCCCGCTAGAAACCACCTTCGTGTGCGTCGCACCGCTGACCGGCAATTCAGGCGTCACCTGGGAAAATAGCCACGTGCGCCATAAGCTCAAACGCGTGCTGTGGATCCCGGTCGAGGGCGATCGCGCCATTCCGCTTGCCGAGCGCCGGGTGGGCGCGCCGCTGCTATGGACACCAAGCGCGGAAGAAGAGCATCAATTGCAGATGGACTGGGAAGAGCTGATGGATCTGATCGTGCTCGGCCAGGTGGAGCGTATTACCGCCCGCCACGGCGAGGTGCTTCAGCTCAGGCCAAAGGCGGCCAACAGTAAAGCGTTGACCGAAGCTATCGGCGCACTGGGGGAGCCCATCATGACGCTACCGCGCGGTTTTTATCTCAAAAAGAACTTCACCGCCGCCCTGCTGGCCCGCCATTTTATGTTACGCACCGATTAATTTTTTTGTCCTGCTGCGCTGCGGGCTTATACTCCTCCCTGCTGCACGTGACGGGCTCGCTGGTACGCCTTTGCCCTTTCTCTAAAGCGATAGTATTCGTTTCAAAGGATGGGCCGGTGCCAGCAGCGGTTACGGGGAAGCACATCAACGTACATCGATTAACGCTTTTGTTCTATTTGGCAGGACTTATCTAATGTTATTTGCATGGATCACCGATCCCAATGCCTGGCTTGCGCTCGGCACGCTGACGATTCTGGAAATCGTTCTGGGCATCGACAATATTATTTTCCTCTCTCTGGTTGTGGCTAAGCTTCCTACTGCTCAACGTGCTCATGCCCGTCGTTTGGGGTTGATGGGGGCGATGGTAATGCGTCTGGCGCTGCTGGCCTCCATTGCCTGGGTGGTGAAGCTGACTCAGCCGCTGTTCACGCTGTTTGGTCAGGCCATTTCGATTCGCGACCTGATTTTACTGGTTGGGGGGCTGTTCCTTATCTGGAAAGCCAGTATGGAGATCCACGAGACTATCGAAGGTGATGAAGAGAGCATGAAAACGAACGTCCATTCGTTTTTGGGCGCCATCGTGCAGATTATGATGCTGGACATCATCTTCAGCCTCGACTCGGTCATTACCGCCGTGGGCCTCTCTGACCATCTGTTCATTATGATGGCCGCCGTGGTGATTGCCGTGTGTGTGATGATGTTCGCCGCGCGCTCGATTGGCGAGTTCGTCGAGCGTCATCCATCGGTGAAGATGCTGGCGCTATCGTTCCTGATTCTGGTTGGCTTCACCCTAATCCTCGAAAGCTTCGATGTGCATGTGCCAAAAGGCTACATCTACTTTGCAATGTTCTTCTCTATGGCGGTCGAGAGCCTCAATCTGCTGCGAAGCAAGAAAAATCCCCTTTAATCGTTCATCAACAGCCCTCAATTGAGGGCTGTATCGGTTTTTTTTAAGATTTTCCTGCTTTATGCTGTTCCCTGAGTCGGTTATTACTAGACTATTAAAAGTGCGGCGATGAAGGGGATAACGATGACAAAATGGGCAGTGTTGATTTCCGCAGTAGGTTTAGCCTTTGCAGTTTCCGGCTGTAGCAGCGATTACGTGATGGCCACAAAAGACGGTCGGATGATCCTGACCGACGGTAAACCGGAAGTCGATGACGACACCGGGCTTATCAGCTATGAAGATCAGCAAGGTAATAAAATGCAGATCAACCGCGACGACGTGTCGCAAATTATCCAACGATAATCAGAGAGGTCAGCCGTCTGCTGGCCTTTTTTCATTTTCTGCTTTCCCTTTTTCTCCCCCTCTGCCATTTTTATATTCCTTTGTCGGGACTCTCTCCTGACGCTGTTGATAAAAGGAAGCCGGCTTATGCAGTACCACCGTATCCCCCACAGCTCGCTTGAGATAAGCACCCTCGGGCTGGGCACTATGACGTTTGGTGAACAAAATAGCGAAGCCGACGCCCACGCACAGCTTGATTATGCCGTTAGTCAGGGCATCAATCTTATCGATGTCGCCGAGATGTACCCCGTTCCTCCGCGCCCGGAAACCCAAGGGCTGACCGAGACCTATGTCGGTAACTGGCTGGCGAAGCATGGCAACCGCGAGAAGCTGGTGATCGCCTCGAAGGTGAGCGGCCCTTCACGCAACAACGACAGCGGCATTCGCCCAAATCAGGCGCTGGACCGCAAAAACATTCGCGATGCGCTGCACAACTCGCTGACGCGCCTGCAGACCGATTATCTCGATCTCTACCAGGTGCATTGGCCGCAGCGCCCGACTAACTGCTTTGGCAAACTGGGCTACACCTGGGCCGATTCAGCACCGGTCGTGTCGCTGCTGGAGACACTGGAAGCGCTCACCGAGTACCAGCGCGCCGGCAAGATTCGCTATATTGGCGTGTCGAACGAAACGGCGTTTGGCGTGATGCGCTACCTGCATCTGGCGGATAAACACGACCTGCCGCGCATCGTAACCATCCAGAACCCGTACAGCCTGGTGAACCGCAGCTACGAAGTGGCGTTGGCGGAAGTGAGTCAGTTTGAAGGCGTTGAGCTACTGGCTTATTCCTGCCTGGCCTTCGGAACGCTCACCGGTAAGTACCTGAACGGCGCGAAGCCTGCGGGCGCACGTAATACGCTGTTCAGCCGATTCACGCGCTACAGCGGCGAGCAGACGCAGAAAGCCGTGGAGGCGTACGTCGATATCGCCAAACGTCATAACCTCGACCCGGCACAAATGGCGCTGGCGTTCGTTCGCCGTCAGCCGTTCGTGGCCAGCACGCTGTTGGGCGCGACGACGATGGAGCAGTTGAAAACCAACGTTGAAAGTCTGCATCTGGAGCTAAGTGCGGAAGTGTTGGCGGAGATTGAAGCGGTGCATCAGGTTTATACCTACCCGGCACCTTAAGTTCGAGCAGTCCCGGGGTCGCTTGCGCTCGCCCGGGCTACATTGATAGTGGTAGCCCGGCCAAGCGCAAGCGCCGCCGGGTTTACATCAACGGCGCTTACCCCACAGCCACAGCGCGAGAATCGCCAGCGCAAACAATACGCCAAAACCAATCCCCACGCCGACTACCGGAATATTAACCGCCACCGCCAATGAATAGAGCCCCAGCATAATCAGCATGGCGCTGTTTTCACCGAGGTTTTGTACCGCTATCGCATTACCGGAACCCACGGTCTGTTTACCGCGATCCTGCAGCAGGGCATTGAGCGGCACCACGAAGAAACCGCCGCAGATACCGATGATAAACAGCAGCACGTATGCGGGCAGCAGCGCATGCTGGAAGGCAAAAATGGCGACCACAACGCCAATCAACACCCCGGCAGGCATACAACGCGCCACGGTGTCGAGCGTGACCAGCTTTGCCGCCGCCCCCGCGCCGACGACAATCCCGACGGCAACCATCGCATTCAGATAGGTTGGCGTCGCATTGTCGGTAATTCCCAGCGCCACCGGCACCCACAGCACCAGCAAGAAACGCAGCGTCACCCCAGCCCCCCAGAACATGCTGGTACCGAGCAGAGAAAAGCGCGTTTCACCGTTGTGCCATAGCACGTTACAGGCGTTAAAGAAGCTGCGGGTCATGGGGCGGAAACGCCAGGACTGGCCCGGGCGCGCCGCAGGCAGTTTCGGAATGAAGATGTTGGCCACCACCGCCCCGGCATACACCACCGCGCAGAGCACCAGTGCCCCCACCACGCTCCAGTCAGCCACCACGCCGCCAGCGACGGAGCCAATCAGAATAGCGGCAATGGTCGAGGCTTCCATTAAACCGTTGGCTTTCACCAGCTTATCACCCGTAGTGATTTCACCGAGAATGCCGTACTTAGCCGGAGAGTATGATGCCGCGCCAATGCCCACCAGCGTATAGCCGATAAACGGGTTCAGGCCCGCGCAAATTGTCGCCGCACCGATAAGCTTCAAGCCGTTGGCGAACATCATCACCCGACCTTTGCCAAAGCTGTCTGCCACCTGGCCAACAAACGGGGCAAAGATGATGTAAGCGCCCACAAACACCATTTGCAGAACCGGCTGGCTCCACTCCGGGTAGAACTGCTGCTTCATCAATGCCAGCACGGCAAACAGCAGCGCGTTATCGCCGAACGCCGACAAGAACTGGGCCACAATCACTGCCATCATGCCTTTTGACAGCAGGGAGTTGTTAGTGTGTACTGACTCACTCATTCGGATGTTCCGTCTCTGCGACCATGCTCTTAAGGGTGACGAAATCCGGTTTACCGCTACCAAGCAGCGGCAGCTGTTTCAGCCAGCGAATATCTCGCGGCACCGCCAGCTCCGGTACGCCGTGGGCCCGCGCATACTGCAGCAGTTTGTCGCGGGTGAGTTCATTATCGGTGGTAAACAGCACCAGTGCCTCGCCTTTGCTGGCGTCGGTTTTCACCGCCGCGGCATGCATCTTCTCAGGGGATACGCCCAGCGCCAGCTGCTCGACTATCTCCAGCGATACCATTTCGCCGGCAATTTTGGCAAAACGCTTCGCTCGCCCCTGAATTTGCACAAAGCCCTGTGCATCAAAGGCGACGATATCACCGGTGTCATACCAGCCGTTTTCCAGCTCACCGTGCTGATTTTCCGCCATCGGCACTTCCAGCACGCCTGGATTCTCAACGCGCAGATAGCCCGCCATGATATTCGGCCCTTTCAGCTGCAGGCGACCGCCCTGTTCAATGCCCGGCACCTCCAGCAAACGTGCGTCCATGCCAGGCAGAATGCGCCCCACCGTACCCGGCTTCGCCGCCATCGGTACGTTGATGGAGACCACCGGCGCGCATTCGGTCACGCCGTAACCTTCGAGAATGCGCAGGCCAAATTTGTCTTGCCACAGTTCTTTGGTGCTCTGCTGCAGCTTTTCCGCCCCCGCCACGACATAGCGTAGACGATAGAAATCGTACGGGTTGGCGAAGCGCGCGTAGTTGGCTAGGAAGGTGGAGGTACCAAACAGCACGGTGCAGTTACGGTCATAGACCAGTTCCGGCACCACGCGATAGTGCAGCGGGCTTGGGTAGAGGAACACTTCTGCGCCGGTCAACAGCGGTGTGAATAGCCCGACCGTCAGGCCAAAGGAGTGGAACAGCGGCAGCGCCGACATAAATCGATCGTTGGCGGTGAAGTCAGCGATGGTTTTAATCTGCTCCACGTTCGCCAGGATGCTTTTATGGCTGTGCACCACCCCTTTCGGATGGCCTTCAGAGCCGGAGGTAAAGAGGACGATCGCCGGGTCTTCCGGTTTCTGTGGCACCTGCGCCAAACGTGGCAGCAGCACGCGGGAGAAGATCCACAGCTTATCTGCGGTAGTCACATCGCCTTTTAAATCTTCGAGGAATACCCAGCGCACCTGGGTGAGTTGCTCAGTCAGGTGCCAGAGTTTGCCTTTATCCAGGAAAGTACGGGAGGTAAAAATGGTGCCAATCTGCGCGGCGGTAATCGCGCTGGTCAGCCCTTTGACGCCTGCGGTGTAGTTCATCATTGCCGGGATACGTCCACGGGCAATGGCGCCAAAAATCACCGCGGCACTGATGCCCGCGTTCGGCAGCATCAGGCCAATTTTCTCGCCCTGCTTGCTGTATTTTTCCAGAATACGCGCCACAAACAGCGTTTTGGTCAGCAGCTTACGGTAGCTATCCGGCTGAAAGTTAATGTCTTCCACGCACGGTTTTTTCTCGCCATAACGGTGCATGGCGGTCAGTAATGATTCATACAGGGTTTCGCGCGGGCGTACCGCCATGCGCGCTTCCATCATAATCTGGTGCAGCATTTCACCGGCAATTTTGCGGCGGTCACGCGCACGCGGCGCTTCCGGCATCGGCAGCGTGGTTGGCGGCAGCAGATGCAGCGAGATGCGGGGGAACAGACGTTGCTTTACCAGCCCTTTCAGGCGGCTGAAGTGGGTCAATTCCGCGCCTTCAATGCGGAGTGGAATAATCGTCGCCCCGGACTTCGCTGCCACGAAGGCCGCGCCGTCATAAATCTTCATCAGCGAACCCGAAACGGAGATTCGCCCTTCCGGGAATATCACCACCGGGCGGCCCTGTTCAATCAGGCGCACCAGGTGCTTGATGGACATTGGCTTTGTCGGATCTAACGGAACGAAATCGATGATTGGCGTCAGCCACCGCATAAACCATTTTTGTGAAATTGAGGTGTAGACGGCGAAAACCGGACGAACGGGGAGAAACAGCGCCAATAATATGCCGTCGAGAAACGATACGTGGTTCGGGGTAATCAGCACCTTCGGCTGGTTCAGCGCGTCGGTGTTTCCCGTCATCCTGACTCGAAAGAGCACCTTAAATAGCTGTCGGAAAAAACAGAGAAGCATACAAACTCCTTTTGCCATAGTTTTGTCATTGAAGGTTACACGAGAAAACTGAGGAAAAGCAGTACGTGGCAAGATCGAGATAAAAAAAAACCTGCGCATCTGCGCAGGTCGGTGTAAGTGATGAGTACGCAAAGCGCACTATGAAACATTCACCAATCAATACCTCTGGGACCGCTATTGTCGCGCCCTCCCCACTCTGCAACCAGCGGAAAAGCGCAAGAGAATGAGCGCAAATGAAACGAGGTATTGCGATTGTCGGGAACTGTAACAGGTGGGCATGAGGCAAAAAAAAACCTGCGCATCTGCGCAGGTTGGTGTAATCAAGTGGTCAACCTTGTGGGGCGACTTCACCTATCAATACCTCTGGGATAATCAGATTAGCAACTCCCGTTACGCATCCTCCAGCAGACATTCGCAACAGCGTTTCGCAAAGTGTAAGCAAACGTTTGAATTCTCGCGTTTCGTTGCAGGGCTGGCGTCACTTTTCCACAGAATGTCACGTTTGCATCATCATTGTGCAATTCGCCGTTCCGCTCTCCTTGAATAGCAGGGGAATTTCCGTAACACTGTTATGGTGTAAGCGTTTACCCTCTGAATTTTGATTAAGGCATATTATGGCGACAATTAAAGATGTGGCCCGGCTTGCAGGCGTCTCCGTCGCCACCGTATCCCGCGTCATCAATAACTCCCCAAAAGCCAGCGATGCCTCGCGCCAGGCCGTATTCTCCGCGATGGAATCGCTCAGCTATCACCCGAATGCCAACGCCCGCGCGCTGGCCCAGCAGTCGACCGAAACCGTCGGCCTGGTCGTCGGCGATGTCTCCGATCCTTTCTTCGGCGCAATGGTAAAAGCCGTGGAGCAGGTGGCCTACAACACCGGTAATTTTTTGCTGATCGGTAATGGTTACCATAATGAAACCAAAGAGCGTCAGGCGATTGAGCAGCTCATTCGCCACCGCTGCGCGGCGCTGGTCGTGCATGCCAAGCTTATTCCCGACGCCGAACTGGCGGATTTAATGAAGCAGATCCCCGGCATGGTGCTGATAAACCGCATTCTGCCCGGCTTTGAGAAGCGCTGCGTGGCGCTGGACGACCGCTATGGCGCCTGGCTTGCCACTCGCCATCTGATTCAGCAGGGCCATACCCGCATCGGCTATATCTGCTCAAACCATATGATTTCGGATGCGGAAGATCGTTTGCAGGGCTACTACGATGCCCTGAAAGAGAGCGGCCTGCCGTGCAATGAGCGACTGGTCACCTTCGCCGAGCCGGACGAAAGCGGCGGCGAGCAGGCGATGACCGAACTGTTAGGCCGTGGTAAGCAGTTTACCGCCGTAGCGTGCTATAACGATTCGATGGCCGCAGGTGCGATGGGCGTGCTCAACGATAACGGTATCGATGTACCGCAGGAGATTTCGCTAATTGGCTTCGATGATGTGCTGGTTTCTCGCTATGTACGTCCGCGTCTGACCACCATCCGCTACCCGATTGTCACCATGGCAACCCAGGCAGCGGAGCTGGCGCTGGCGCTGGCGGATAACCGCCCGCTACCGGATATTACCCACCTATTCAGCCCGACGCTGGTGCGCCGTCATTCGGTGATTGCGCCGGGTGAAGAGGTAAAGTCGTAGCGATATAAATGCACGGTGGTGTCCGGGTAGTCCAGCGCATCACCGATGTACCGCCAGCCAAAGCGTTCGTAAAAATCCCGGCAGGCGGAATAGAGGAAAAGCTGGTCAAAGCCCTGCTGACGGGCATAGTCGATGACATACTGCTGAAGCTTCCCCGCAAGCCTTTGCCCGCGCGTCGATTCATCCACGTACAACGCCGCCATCCACGGCCAGAGATCCTGGCGGCTTATCAGGTCGCAACGCCACAGCCCGACCGTGCCGAGCAGCCTTTCCCCTTCGGTTGCAATAAACGTTAACGGCAGCGCACCTGGCGTTTGGCTATGCGCAATAATGCTAGCAAAAAAGTCGCGCGACAGCCCATCACCAAACGCCTGCCAGAGCCAGTCGGTGACCTGCGGGGCGTGTTGAGGCGCATTGTAGAGCGGTTGAATGTTCATATGGCAGTCTCGTTGTCGGCCATCAGGCACAATCGGTTATGGATTATTCGCTTACACAAGGTGGATATTCTACCCGGCAGCGCTAAAAAGCGTGATCCCGGTGGTTATTTGCCGCTTTCATAGAGCTTATGCCACTGAATGTCTGTGATAAACTGCGGAACAAAACGTAGTCTCAGGAAATAATAATGGCAACAATGCTGGATGTCTCAATACATGCTGGGGTCTCAAAAGCGACGGTTTCCCGCGTGCTGAATGGTACGGGCCAGGTGAAAGAGAGCACCCGCCAGCAGGTGTTCAAAGCAATGGAAGAGTTAGGCTATCGCCCCAACTTTCTGGCGCGTTCGCTGGCTAACCGTACCAGCAACAGCATTGGCCTTGTGGTTTCCACCTTCGACGGCTTCTACTTTGGTCGACTGCTTCAGCAGGCTTCCCGCCAGACGGAAGCCTGGGGCAAGCAACTGATCGTCACCGACGGTCACGATACCCCAGAGCGGGAAGAACAGGCGGTGCAGATGCTAGCCGACCGTCAGTGCGATGCCATCGTGCTGTACACCCGTCATATGAGCGAAAAGGCGATCATGTCGCTGGTCAACAGCACGCCGATGCCGCTGGTCGTCATCAACCGTGACGTCAGCCAGGCGCGCGAACGCTGTGTCTTCTTCGAACAGCAGGATGCTGCATTTCAGGCCGTTGAATACCTGATTAATCAGGGTCACCGCGATATCGCCTGTATTACCGTTCCTATCCACACACCAACCGGTAAAGCGCGTTTACAGGGCTATCGCCGGGCGCTGGAGCAAAACGGTATCAAGTGGGACCCGGCAAAGGTGAAGCACGGCGATTCCACCATGAACTGCGGCTACGACATGTGCAATGCGCTGCTGGAGGAGAAGGTGAAGTTCAGCGCGCTGTTCGCCTGTAACGACGATATGGCGCTCGGTGCGTCAAAAGCGCTACATCAGGCGGGGCTTAAGATCCCGCAGGATATTTCACTGTTCGGTTTCGATGATGCGCCTAGTGCCAAATGGCTGGAGCCGGGGCTCTCTACCGTCTATCTGCCGATCGATAATATGATCGTTACCGCTATCGATCAGGCGATTAAGCTGGCAAGCGGGGAAGAGATCGAGACGATCCCGCCGTTTACTGGTACGCTGGTATTGCGTGATTCGGTGACGACGGGGCCGTATTACAAATAGTGCGAGTTCCGGGGTCGTTTCACTCGCCCGGGCTACATTTCCGGGCGAGCGCAGCGACCCCGGGAATTCTTGCTATCAGATAAGCTCCAGCGCCAGCAGCTCTTCAATCGTCTGACGACGACGAATCAACCGCGCCACGCCGTTATCAAACAGCACCTCCGGCAGCAGCGGGCGGCTATTATAGTTCGATGACATCGACGCGCCGTACGCGCCGGTATCGTGCAGCACCAGGTAATCGCCCGGTACCACCGCTGGCAGCAGGCGCGTTTCGACTTTACCGCCCTCCTGCTGGGTAAAGACATCGCCCGATTCACACAGCGGCCCGGCCACGACGGTCTCAATTTGCGGCACTGCGTCCAGCGCGCGACCATCGCCCGCCAGCGCGGAAATATGGTGATAGCTGCCGTACATCGCTGGGCGCATCAGATCGTTAAAGCCCGCGTCGATCAGCACAAAGTGACGGCAGCCCATCTCTTTCACGCTACGCACCTGCGCCACCAGCACGCCGGATTCCGCCACCAGGAAACGCCCCGGTTCCAGCTCCAGCTTCACCGGATGGCCCAGGTGTTTAGCAATCTGCTCACGCGCGGCGTTCCATAAACCGAAGTAGTGATCGGTGTCGATCGCCTCTTCCCCTTCGCGATACGGGATAGATAAACCACCGCCCGCGGAGATCGCCTCCAGATCCTGACCAAACTCAATCACCTGGCGCACCATCGCACCGCACACCTGCTCCAGATGACCGTAGTCCACGCCGGAACCAATGTGCATGTGAATACCCACCAGCTTCAGCTGATGACGCTGGATCACCTCAAGCGCCGCCGGAAGGTCGCTATACCAGATCCCGTGCTTGCTGTTTTCACCGCCGGTATTCGTTTTCTGACTATGGCCGTGACCAAAGCCTGGGTTGACGCGCAGCCACACGCGGTGCCCTGGGGAAACCTGGCCAAGCTGCTCCAGCATATCGATAGAGCCCGCGTTGACCGGAATGTGCAGCTCGCGCACGCGGGCCAGCGTGGCCTCATCAAGGGTATCGGCGGTAAAGACGATATCGTCCTTACCCGCTTCGTAACCGGCAACCAGCGCACGTTCGATTTCACCTAAAGAAACAGAATCTACCTTTACGCCCTGCTCGCGCATCAGGCGCAGAATATGGATATTCGAGCACGCCTTCTGGGCAAAACGTACCACGTCAAACTGATGCAGTTTGGCAATCTGCGCGCGAATAATCTGCGCATCATACACCCACACCGGGCAGCCAAATTCGGCAGGCAGGCGCAGCAGGTTGTCGGCGGTGAGGTCGGTTTCAGTATTGTTGAGCGGGCGTGGCATGGGCGAACTCCGGTAATCATCTTTTTAATGATTACGCCACAGCGTGAACCGAATAAAAAATATCGTTTTATCGCGAGTCTATGCAAAAATGATATAGAATGCTTAGCCCGAGGGTCGCCCATGCCAGCCGTTAACCTACGCCATATCGAAATTTTTCACGCCATCATGACGGCGGGTAACCTGACGGAAGCCGCCCGCCTGCTGCACACCTCGCAGCCCACGGTCAGCCGCGAGCTGGCGCGCTTCGAGCAGGTGCTAGGGCTTAAGCTATTTGAGCGCAGCCGTGGTCGCCTGCATCCCACCGTTCAGGGGCTGCGACTGTTTGAAGAGGTACAGCGCTCCTGGTACGGGCTGGATAGGATCGTCAGCGCTGCGGAAAGCCTGCGTGAGTTCCGCCAGGGCGAGCTGTCGATTGTCTGCCTGCCGGTCTTTTCCCAATCCTTTTTGCCACCGCTGCTACAGCCGTTTCTGACCCGCTACCCGCAGGTGAATATTCAGATCGTGCCGCAGGAGTCGCCGCTGCTGGAAGAGTGGCTGTCGGCGCAGCGCCATGATTTGGGCATTACCGAGACGCTGCATACGCCAGCAGGCACCGAGCGTATGCCGCTGCTGACGCTAAACGAAGTCTGCGTATTGCCGCAGGATCACCCGCTGGCGGAAAAAGCGGTGCTGACGCCCGCTGATTTTCAGGGTGAGAACTACATCAGCCTGTCGCGCACCGACAGCTATCGCCAGCTGCTGGACACGCTGTTTAATGAACAGCAGGTGAAGAGAAGGATGGTGGTGGAGACGCACAGCGCCGCTTCCATTTGCGCGATGGTCAGAGCCGGCGTCGGCATTTCGGTGGTCAACCCGCTGACCGCGCTCGACTACGCCAACAGCGGCGTGGCCATTCGACGCTTTAGCATCGATGTGCCGTTTACCGTCAGCCTGGTTCGCCCGATACACCGCCCCCGCTCCGCGCTGGTCGAGGCCTTTACGGCCCACCTGCAGCAGAGTCTGTCACAGATAACGACGCCGCTGGAGGCGGTGCTGAGCGAGCGTTAAGAGAGCATAAATTCAACTGCGTCCGCCGCATGAATCGCCGCGGTATCAAACACCGGCAGCGGGCTCAGCGCTGTCGGCACCAGCAGGCCAATCTCCGTGCAGCCGAAAATCACCCCTTCCGCCCCCTGACGCGCCAGCGTTTCAATCACGCTTAGGTAATAGTCGCGCGAGGCGTCGCTGAACTCGCCCAGGCACAGCTCATCGAAAATAATCTGGTTAATCTTCTGACGTTCATCCTGCCCAGGAATCAGCGTGTTAATGCCAAATTCCTGCTGTAAGCGCCCGCGATAGAAATCCTGTTCCATGGTATAGCGCGTGCCGAGCAGCGCCACGTTGGTCATCTTCCGCTGGCTGATAGCGCGGCCAGTCGCATCGGCGATGTGCAGGAACGGCACGTCACAGGCGGTTTCGATAGCTTCGGCAACTTTATGCATGGTGTTGGTACACAGCACGATACCTTCGGCTCCCGCCTGCTGGAGACCTACCGCCGCCTGGGCCAGAATGTCCCCCGCTTTCAGCCAGTCCCCCTGAGACTGACAAAGCTCAATCTCGTGGAAATCCACGCTGTGCAGCAGGATCTGCGCCGAATGCAGGCCGCCGAGTCGTTGCTTCACCCCTTCATTAATCAGGCGATAGTAAGGAATAGTGGATTCCCAGCTCATGCCGCCCAGAAGACCGATCGTTTTCATGCCGTTTACCTTGTTTGGTGTCGTACCGCTAGTGAACCAAAGTTGTGATCAACTTTCCACATCTGCGGCGATAGATTTCTTTTTGATCGTTTCTGAGATAAATTTAATGAAACAACGTTTCAACATACTAACAGGACCGCCTGATGTTTATTTTTCATAAAGAAACCACCCTTGAAGATCTGGGCAATGGCGTAACCCGCCGCATTCTCGCGCACGATGGCAAAATGATGGCCGTTGAGGTGAACTTCGAACAGGGCGCCATTGGCCCGATGCACAACCACCCGCACGAGCAGCTGACCTACGTACTGTCCGGTGAATTCGAATTCACCATCGGTGACGAAAAGCACTTGGTTGGCGCGGGCGATACGCTGTATAAGCAGCCGAACATCATGCACGGCTGCGTGTGTCTGAAAGCCGGTACGCTGCTGGATACCTTTACGCCGGTGCGTCAGGATTTTCTTAAAGCCTGATACCGCATAAAAGCAGCCGGGTGTCGTTTCACGATCCCCGGCTGCTTTTTTATTTATATATTTGTCGTAGCCCTGCTTTTCCGCACGTTAAATATTCGTTATTTCCTACAAAAACGATCATACCTACTCATTATCCGCGTACCAATGAACGGCAAATTAATGTATTCATTGCGTTGTCCGGCCCTATCTTTATTGCTACAGATACCTATTTCCTGCACCGCTAAAAATTAGTGGGTTAATCATTTTAACGATCAACTATATCGCTTTTTTTTGGCCGTCAACTTCCATACCAGATCCCTCTGAAAGCGCCGTATTCTCGGCAAAAACGCCATCGCCATCACTTTAATGAAACATCGTTTCGACTTCGATCACACTTTCACGATTAATCGAATGACGCAGAAACAAATCGCAATAAAATAAATTTAAAACGGCGTTTTATAAAAAAACCCTCACAAAGAGCAAGATTTTAAAACACCAACGAACCAGACGATGGATAGCGAAAAAAGATTTTGAATTACATTTACTTACAGGGAAAGGCTGAATGACCGATAACAAGCTAACACTTTAAACACCCAGGCGCCAGTAGGCGCGGGGGGATGTAACAGACACCCAATCCGTTTGACACACTTGTTCGCCAGGTAGGTATGTATGAATGAAAACAGAATGTTGGGATTGGCCTGGATTTCACCCTATATCATTGGGTTGATAATCTTCACGGCCTTCCCGTTCGTTTCATCTTTCTTCCTCAGTTTTACTGAGTATGACTTGATGAGTCCGCCGGTATTTAACGGCATTGAGAACTATCGCTACATGTTTACAGAAGATGCCCTCTTCTGGAAATCCATGGGCGTCACGTTCGCCTACGTATTTTTAACTATCCCATTAAAGCTCGCTTTTGCTTTAGGGATTGCGTTTGTTCTGAACTTTAAATTACGCGGTATCGGCTTCTTCCGTACGGCTTACTATATTCCGTCTATCCTCGGTAGCTCCGTGGCTATCGCCGTATTGTGGCGCGCACTCTTCGCCATCGACGGCCTGCTGAATAGCTTTATCGGCGTGCTGGGCTTCGATCCGGTTAACTGGCTGGGCGAACCTTCACTGGCGCTGATGTCCGTTACCCTGCTGCGCGTATGGCAGTTCGGTTCCGCGATGGTTATCTTCCTGGCCGCACTGCAAAACGTACCGCAGTCCCAGTATGAAGCCGCGATGATCGATGGCGCATCCAAATGGCAGATGTTCATGAAAGTGACCGTGCCGCTGATTACGCCGGTTATCTTCTTCAACTTTATCATGCAGACCACCCAGGCATTCCAGGAGTTTACCGGCCCGTACGTGATTACCGGCGGCGGCCCAACCTACTCGACGTATCTGTTCTCGCTGTACATCTACGACACAGCATTCAAGTACTTCGATATGGGCTATGGCGCAGCGCTGGCATGGGTTCTGTTCCTGGTGGTTGCTGTCTTCGCAGGCATCGCCTTTAAGTCTTCAAAATACTGGGTGTTCTACTCCGCCGATAAGGGAGGCAAAAATGGCTGATATCCAACAAATCTCCGACGCAAGAACCATCGCAGAGCGTGAGGTTGCCCGCACCCTTCGTCGCGAGAAGATCAACGCCTGGATCCGTTACGTCATCCTGTTGATCGTCGGTCTGTTAATGCTTTACCCGCTGGCCTGGATGTTCTCGGCGTCGTTCAAACCGAACCACGAGATCTTCACCACGCTGAGCCTGTGGCCAGCACACGCCACCTGGGATGGCTTTATTAACGGCTGGAAAACCGGTACCGAGTACACCTTCGGTCATTACATGCTGAACACGTTCAAGTATGTGATTCCTAAGGTCATTCTGACCATTATCTCTTCCACCATCGTGGCGTACGGCTTTGCTCGCTTCGAGATTCCATGGAAGAAATTCTGGTTTGCTACGCTCATCACCACCATGCTGCTGCCGAGCACCGTACTGCTGATTCCTCAGTACCTGATGTTCCGCGAAATGGGCATGCTGAACAGCTACATGCCGCTGTACCTGCCGCTGGCCTTCGCCACGCAAGGGTTCTTCGTCTTCATGCTGATTCAGTTCCTGCGCGGCGTACCGCGTGACATGGAAGAAGCGGCGCAGATTGACGGCTGTAACTCCATCCAGGTGTTGTGGTACGTGGTAGTACCGATTCTGAAGCCAGCGATTATCTCCGTCGCACTGTTCCAGTTCATGTGGTCCATGAACGACTTTATCGGCCCGCTGATCTACGTCTATAGCGTTGATAAGTATCCGATTGCACTGGCACTTAAAATGTCCATCGACGTGACCGAAGGCGCGCCGTGGAACGAAATTCTGGCAATGGCGAGCATCTCCATTCTGCCATCTATCATTGTGTTCTTCCTGGCGCAGCGCTACTTCGTACAGGGCGTTACCAGCAGCGGAATTAAAGGTTAAGAGGGATATATCATGGCTGAAGTTATTTTCAACAAACTGGAAAAAGTGTACTCCAACGGCTTCAAAGCGGTACATGGTATCGACCTGAAAATCGCTGAAGGTGAGTTCATGGTGATTGTCGGTCCATCCGGCTGCGCCAAGTCCACCACCCTGCGTATGCTGGCTGGCCTGGAAACCATCAGCGGTGGCGAAGTCCGCATCGGCGAGAAAATTGTTAACAACCTCGCGCCAAAAGAGCGTGGGATTGCGATGGTGTTCCAGAACTATGCGCTGTATCCGCACATGACCGTGCGTGAAAACCTGGCGTTCGGCCTGAAGCTGAGCAAGCTGCCGAAAGCGCAGATTGACGCACAGGTTAACGAAGCGGCGAAAATCCTCGAACTGGAAGAGCTGCTCGACCGTCTGCCGCGTCAGCTCTCCGGCGGTCAGGCACAGCGCGTGGCGGTAGGCCGTGCGATCGTGAAAAAACCCGACGTGTTCCTGTTCGATGAACCGCTGTCTAACCTGGATGCCAAGCTGCGTGCGTCAATGCGTATCCGTATTTCCGACCTGCACAAGCAGCTGAAGAAATCCGGCAAGCCTGCGACCACCGTCTACGTGACTCACGATCAGACCGAAGCGATGACCATGGGCGACCGCATCTGCGTGATGAAGCTGGGTCACATCATGCAAGTAGACACTCCGGACAACCTGTACCACAAGCCGAAAAACATGTTCGTCGCCGGCTTTATCGGCGCACCGGAAATGAACATCCGCTCCTGCAAGCTGGTGAATAAAGAAGGCACCCTGAACCTGGCGATTGGCGATGAGTTCATGGCGCTCAGCGAAGGGCTGAACCAGAAACTGGCCGGTCACGACAATGAAGAAGTGTTCTACGGTATCCGTCCTGAATTCGTCTCGCTGTCCGACGAGCCGTTTGCTGAAGGTGGCTGCAGCGGTGAAATGGTTCGCGTGGAAAACATGGGCCATGAGTTCTTCGTTTACCTGAAAGTGGCGAACTACGAGCTGACGGCACGAATCCCTTCAGATGAAGCTAAACCAATGATTGATAAGGGGCTTCATCGTAAGGTGTACTTCAAGTTTGATATGAATAAATGCCATATCTTTGATGCTAAAACTGAACAGAACCTCTCCCTATAATCTGGAGTATTAAAATGAAAAAAGTGCTTTTAAGCGCAGCAATCTCCGCCACTCTGGGTCTTACCGCCCTTCCTTCGATGGCAAAGGATGTTGACCTTCGTATGTCCTGGTGGGGCGGCAACGGCCGTCACCAGGTGACTCTGAAGGCGCTGGAAGAGTTCCACAAGCAGAACCCGGACATTAACGTGAAGGCCGAGTACACCGGTTGGGACGGTCACTTATCCCGTCTGACCACTCAGATTGCTGGCGGCACTGAACCGGACGTGATGCAGACTAACTGGAACTGGCTGCCGATCTTCTCGAAAAACGGCGACGGCTTCTACGATCTGAACAAAATGAAGGACGTGATCGACTTAAGCCAGTTCGATGCCAAAGAGCTGCAGTCCACCACCGTGAACGGCAAGCTGAACGGGATCCCAATCTCCGTTACCGCTCGCGTGTTCTACTTCAACGATGAGACCTGGAAACAGGCAGGCGTAGCCTACCCGAAAACCTGGGACGATCTGCTGGCGGCGGGTAAAACCTTCGAAAGCAAGCTGGGAAAACAGTACTTCCCGGTGGTTCTGGAGCACCAGGATACCCTGGCGCTGCTGAACTCTTATATGACGCAGAAGTACAACATTCCGGCCATCAACACGGACACCAAGAAGTTTTCCTACTCCAAAGAGCAGTGGGTTGAGTTCTTCCAGATGTACAAAAAGCTGGTCGACAGCCACGTGATGCCTGATACCAAGTACTACGCGTCCTTTGGTAAGAGCAACATGTATGAAATGAAGCCGTGGATCCAGGGCGAATGGGGCGGTACTTACATGTGGAACTCCACCATTAACAAGTACTCCGATAACCTGAAGCCACCAGCGAAGCTGGAGCTGGGTAGCTATCCAATGCTGCCGGGCGCTACCGACGCAGGTCTGTTCTTCAAACCAGCACAGATGCTCTCCATCGGCAAATCCACCAAGAACCCGGAAGCCGCGGCGAAAGTCATCAACTTCCTGCTGAACAGCAAAGAAGGTGTCGATACCTTAGGTCTGGAACGTGGCGTGCCGCTGAGCAAAGTCGCGGTGAAATACCTGACCGAAGACGGCATCCTGAAAGAGAGCGATCCTTCCGTTGCGGGCCTGCGTCTGGCGCAGTCTCTGCCAGCGAAGCTGAGCGTCTCTCCTTACTTTGACGATCCGCAGATCGTTGCCCAGTTCGGCACCACGCTGCAGTACATCGACTACGGCCAGAAATCCGTAGAAGAAGCCGCAGCGGACTTCCAACGCCAGGGCGAGCGTATTCTGAAACGCGCTATGCGCTAATCGCGATTTAGCTATCAATACCCTGCAACTTCCGGTTGCGGGGTATTTTTTTATTCAAGGAGAAAGCACATGAAAGGCAAAATCATCCCGCTGAATTTCCGTACGCAGAAAGACAGCGAAACCGGTCACGAGGTGATCCGGATGACGCCACCGCACATTATTTGCCACCGAAACTACTTCTACCAAAAATGCTTTACCCGCGACGGCGGCAAGCTGATTTTTGGCGGCGCATTCGAGGGGCACTGGAACTACTATTTACTGGATATTGCTGCTCAGCAGGCGACCCAGCTTACCGACGGCGCGGGGGATAACACCTTCGGCGGCTTCCTGTCCGACGACGATCAATCTTTATGGTACGTGAAAGACACGCGCCAGCTGAGACGCCTGGATCTCTCGACGCTGGAAGAGTACGTGGTCTACGAAGTGGACGATGAGTGGGTTGCCTACGGCACGTGGGTCGCGAACTCAGACTGCACGAAGCTCGTCGGCATCGAAATTAAAAAAAGCGACTGGCAGCCGTTAACCGACTGGTCGAAGTTCCGCGCCTACTACTTTACCAACCCGGAATGCCGTCTGATTAACATCGACCTGAAAACCGGGGAACAGCGGACCATTCTGCAGGAAAAACGCTGGCTCGGGCACCCTATCTACCGCCCGTTTGACGATAAGACCGTGGCGTTTTGTCACGAAGGCCCGCGTGACGCCATCGACGCGCGCATGTGGCTGGTCAATGAAGACGGCAGCCACGTTCGCTGCGTGCGTCAGCATCAAAAAGGGGAAAGTTTTACCCATGAATTCTGGGTGCCGGACGGCTCTGCGCTGTACTACGTGGCGCATCAGGAGAACAGCCCGCACCGTTATCTCTACAGCGCCGACCCGCAGACGCTGGAAAATCGCCAGCTGATGGCGATCCCGCCCTGCTCTCACCTGATGAGTAACCACGACGGTTCCCTGGTGGTTGGTGACGGCGCGCCGCATAACACCGGCGACATCAGCCTGAACGATCCGTTTATCTGGGTATTCAATTTGAAAACCGGGGAGAAGACGGCGATTTGCCAGCATAACAGCAGCTGGAAGGTGCTGGACGGCGACCGTCAGGTCACCCATCCGCATCCGTCGTTTTCGCCGGACGGTGAGTGGGTGCTGTATACCTCGGACGCTGAGGGAATGCCGGCGCTGTATTTAGCGAAGGTGTAGAACGGAGCTTTCCCGGCGGCGCTGCGCTTGGCCGGGCTACGTTTAGATTCTAGTAGCCCGGCCAAGCGCAGCGCCGCCGGGTTCATGATTAGACGCCGATATCCCGCAATTTCTCGCCTTTCATCAGCTTACGTTCAATGTGCTCCAGCGTAACGCCTTTGGTTTCCGGAATCAGCCAGAAGGTTACGCCGATAAAGGCCACGTTCAGCACGGTATAGAGCCAGAACGTCCCCGCCGCGCCAATGGAATCCAGCAGCGTCAGGAAGGTCGCGCCGATAATCATGTTCGACACCCAGTTGGTGGTGGTGGACCAGGTGATACCGAAATCGCGGCATTTCAGCGGCTGAATTTCAGAGCAGAGGATCCACACTACCGGCGCCGCACTCATCGCATAGCCTGCAATGCACATCATGGTCATACCGACGGAGAGCCAGGAGAGCCCGCTGCTCGCGGTGCCATTATCAAACTGCATCAGGCAGTAACCCAGCACCAGCGTACCGATAGCCATCACCGTAAAACCAATTTTCAGCGCCGGTTTACGCCCGGCTTTATCGACGGTAAACACCGCAATAAAGGTGGCGAACATAAAGGTTAAACCGACCACCAGGGTGGCAATCATCTGCTGTTCAGTCGTGGTGAAGCCCGCCATTTTGAAGATGCGCGGCGCGTAATACATGATGATGTTCATGCCGGTAAACT
The DNA here is from genome assembly GCF_036759925.1 of Kluyvera sp. CHPC 1.2972. Classification (NCBI taxonomy): domain Bacteria; kingdom Pseudomonadati; phylum Pseudomonadota; class Gammaproteobacteria; order Enterobacterales; family Enterobacteriaceae; genus Kluyvera; species Kluyvera sp. CHPC 1.2972. The sequence continues at coordinate 39,309 of NZ_JAPKIB010000019.1, forward strand.
GCTGCATCGCCTGCAGCAGCATGCCGAGGAACACCGCGCGGCGCACGTTGCGATTCACCTTAAACAGCGCCCAACCGCCCTGCTTCAGCTTCAGGCTTTCACGAATTTCATTCAGCTCGTCGCGCGCTTTTTCAGACGTGTCACGCAGCATGCGCAGCACCTCTTCCGCTTCAATATGACGGCCTTTTTCCGCCAGCCAGCGCGGGCTGTTCGGCAGGAACACCACCAGCACAATCAGCACCAGAGCAGGCAGCGCCAGCACGGCGAGCATCGCGCGCCAGTTGCCGCTGTAGCTAAACGCGGTGTCAGAGAGAAACGCCATCACGATGCCCAGCGTCACCATCAGCTGGTACATGCTGATCATTTTGCCACGCACATTTTCACTCGCCATTTCAGACAGATACAGCGGCGCGGTATACGAGGCGATACCCACGGCAACGCCGAGGACAACCCTGGCGACCAGCAGCATTTCCACGTTAACGGCAAAACCGGAGCCCAGCGAACCGGCCACAAACAGCACGGCGCCAACCATCAGGCTGTATTTACGGCCCAGGCGGAACGACAGCCAGCCGTTGAAGAGCGCACCAATGGCGGCCCCCAGCATCATACTGCTGACCACCCACTCCTGCAGGCGGTTAGAGAGCACGAAGTGATCGGTGATAAAGGGCAGCGCCCCGGCAATCACCCCGATATCAAGGCCAAAGAGCAGCCCCGCCACCGCAGCGGCAAAGGAAACAAACATATTCATGCGCCGGGTATCGCGCTGGGCGTTCGGCATTAACGTTGAATCGTTGCTGATTGAAGTCATTTTTTTCCTGCCAGACAAAGTAAGACATGGAATGAAAATACGAGATAGGCGCGCCAGACCGTCAGGCCATAAACGTTATTAATATGGATGATATTGCTGCATAGGTCGGTTTTGTGATGGACATTCGACTTTCGCATGGAAGTGAAACCCGTTACATATCGTCAAAAAACCCTATTACATATGCGTTACTATTTTCTGATAGGGAGAAGGTCATGGACTATATGAATATGTTGATATGGATGATTAAGGACCCCGGGGATCCCACAGGCATAAAAAAACCTGCCGAAGCAGGTTTTTTTATCATCCAGCCGCGAACTTAGCGCGCCAGCCAGCCGCCATCCACCGCTACGGTGTAGCCGTTGATGTAGTCAGATGCCGGAGAGGCCAGGAAGACGATTGGCCCCATCAGGTCGCTTGGCAGACCCCAGCGACCTGCCGGAATACGGTCAAGGATCGCCGCGCTACGCTCTTCGTCAGCGCGCAACTGCTGGGTGTTGTTGGTAGCCATGTAGCCCGGTGCAATCGCGTTCACGTTGATACCGTGTTTTGCCCACTCGTTCGCCATCAGGCGGGTTACACCCATTACGCCGCTTTTGGATGCGGTGTAAGACGGAACGCGGATACCGCCCTGGAAGGAGAGCATGGACGCGATGTTGATGATTTTGCCGCCGTTACCCTGCGCGATGAAGTGCTTAGCCGCCGCCTGAGACATGAAGAACACGCTCTTGATGTTCAGGTTCATGACGTCATCCCAGTCTTTTTCGCTGAAATCGATCGCGTCTTCACGACGAATCAGACCCGCGTTGTTCACCAGGATATCGATATGGCCGAATTCAGCTACCGCGCGCTCCAGCAGTTCTGGAATGCCATCGATTTTACGCAGGTCAGCGGTCAGGCTCAGGAAGCGACGGCCCAGTGCGGTAACGCGTTCGATGGTTTCGGTTGGCTCAACGATGTTGATACCAACGATGTCGCAGCCCGCTTCCGCCAGACCTAACGCCATACCTTGACCCAGACCGGTATCGCAACCCGTCACCACGGCAACTTTGCCCTGCAGAGAGAATGAATCCAAAATCATTTTATATTCCTTGTCGTTTTGCGCCTGTACCGGACAGGCATTGTTGATCTAATGCTGTCCGCGACTAGCGCAGATCCCTAACTGCTACATGATCCATGTCATCAAAGACCTGGTTCTCACCCACCATTCCCCAGATGAAGGTGTAAGCCTTCGTACCGACGCCGGAATGGATTGACCAGCTCGGTGAAATCACCGCCTGTTCATTGTGCATAACGATATGACGCGTTTCCTGCGGCTGCCCCATCATATGGAACACGCAGCTGTCTTCATCCATGTTGAAGTAGAAGTACACTTCCATGCGGCGCTCGTGGGTATGGCACGGCATGGTGTTCCACAGGTTACCTGGCGCCAGTTCGGTCAGGCCCATGCTGAGCTGGCAGGTTTCCAGCACATCAGGAACAAAGTATTTATTGATGGTACGGCGGTTGCTGGTGAGGTTATCCCCCAGCGTGACCGGCGCAACGTCTGCAGGGGTGACCTTTTTGGTCGGGTACGTGGTGTGGGCCGGAGCGCAGTTGTAGTAAAACTTCGCTGGTTTCGCCGCATCAATGCTGGCGAACACCACTTCTTTCGCACCTTTACCGACGTACAAAGCATCGCGATGGCCAATTTCATAGCACTGGCCGTCAACGGTAATCGTGCCCGCACCGCCAATGTTGATGACACCCAGTTCGCGACGCTCGAGGAAATAGCTGACGCCAAGCTGTTTGCCGACTTCGCCGCCGACGGAGACCGTTTTCGCTACTGGCATAATGCCGCCAACGATAATGCGGTCAATATGGCTATACACCATGGTGTATTCATCAGCAGTGAAAACCTGTTCAACTAAAAACTCGTCTCGAAGGCCCTGCGTATCCAGCGTTTTAGCATGAGCGCTATGAATGCTCTGTCTTACTTCCACCTGAACCTCCAGGAAAATGTGGTTTTATCTTCTATTTTAGAAACGAAACTGCGTTCCGCTTTGTTTAATGCTTGTATCTTATCCCTGATGAAATGGGTTTTCAATTCCAAATAAAACGTTGTTTCATTTTTTCTGCGTAATAATATCAAAAATGCAAAAGCGATCACGAATACGCGCTTTTATCGCGTAACGAAAAAACAAAAAATACTATTATTCATTCAGTTACAGGTTTCTTTGAAAAAATACCACTTTAGTAGAAAGGACGTCGCGAAAACAAAGGCGAGCTTGACAAGCTGCAGATCGGCTACACAAAAAAGTAGCAGAAATGATGATTTTTCGTATAAAGTGCGTCTGACATCACAAACAATGAAACAGTGTTTTGATAAATTGACACCCAGTTTTTAAAACAACATCAGAATCGGCCAGCAAGGGAGATAGCCCCCTGCGACCGCGAGAGTGAGTGAAAGGAGAGCATCATGGCTAAAGGCATGCGGGTTAAATTGAACTATGAGGTCAGCCGCGACCCCGATACTGGCGCGGAAGTCACCCGCTTAACGCCACCGGAAGTAACGTGTCATCGTAACTACTTCTATCAGAAGTGTTTCTTTAATGATGGCAGCCACCTGTTATTTGCCGGCGAGTTCGATGGTCACTGGAACTACTATTTACTGGATGTCGCCAACGCCGAAGCCGTACAGCTGACCGAAGGCGCGGGTGACAACACCTTTGGCGGCTTCCTCTCTCCGGACGATAAATCACTCTACTATGTGAAGAATGACCGTACCCTGCTGGAAGTTAACCTGAAAACCCTGGTTGAGCGTGAAGTATACCGCGTGCCGGATGAGTGGGTTGGCTATGGCACCTGGGTATCGAACAGCGACTGTACCAAGTTGGTTGGCATCGAAATCGCGAAGAGCGACTGGACGCCGCTGAACGACTGGCAGCTGTTCCATGATTTCTTCCATAAAGGCCCGCACTGCCGCCTGCTGCGCGTTGACCTGAAAACCGGTGAAAGCGCGACGATTCACGAAGAAAAAATCTGGCTCGGTCACCCAATCTACCGTCCGTTCGACGACAGCACCGTGGCCTTCTGCCACGAAGGCCCGCACGACCTGGTCGACGCACGTATGTGGCTGGTTAATGAAGACGGCAGCAACGTTCGCAAAGTCAAAGAACACGCGGAAGGCGAAAGCTGCACGCACGAATTCTGGGTGCCAAACGGCTCCGCGTTGGTGTACGTCTCGTACCTGAAAGGGCAACAGGGCCGCACCATCTACCGCTTTAACCCGGACACCAACGTAAACGAAGCGCTGATGCAGATGCCAGCCTGCTCTCACCTGATGAGCAACTTCGACGGCACGATGCTGGTTGGTGATGGTTCAGGTACGCCGGTTGATGTGAAAGACACCAGCGGCTACACCATTGATAACGATCCTTACCTGTACGCGTTCGACGTAGCAAAACAGGCTTACTTCCGCATTGCTCGTCACGATACGTCATGGGCAACGGTACAAAACAGCCGTCAGGTAACGCACCCGCATCCGTCCTTTACCCCAGACGACAGCGCGGTGCTGTTCAGCTCTGACAAAGACGGTAAGCCGGCGCTGTACATTGCCAAACTGCCTGCTGAACGTGTGTTAGTAAAAGCGTAATAAATCTAAGTTTTGTGTTTCTGTAACTGGCCTTGCCCTCCTCTGGAGGGCTTTTTTTTGGGCTGTTTTTTCGGTTGGAGCAGGAACCCTAACCCTCTCCCTTAAAAAGGGAGAGGGAATATTCCGTGCGGAAATGACTAACTGCACCCAACACCCAACGCTCCCCTCGCCCCTTTGGGGAGAGGATTAGGGTGAGGGGAAAACTCGCCCCCCGCGCCAAAAACGAAAACCCCCGGCTAAATGCTCCGGGGGGGAAAACGGATGAGGGTCCGAATTTATTTAGAAGGAGTAAGCAACGCCCACACGTAAACGGGTCTGACGCTCATCGGTAGATTTCACGCCCACGTTACCCACTTCAAAGTACGGGGACCAGTTCTTATCCCATTTGTACGCCAGCTTAGCGTTATACTCGGTGCTGTACGGTTTGTTGTTGTTACGATACAGGCTCTTATGCTGATCGTCGGCTACCGTACTGCGTGCATACACGTAGTTCAGCTCCGCACGCCAGTCGCCCATCGCCCAACCAACCCAGGTATCCACTTTGTTCACTTTATCGTCAACGCCGCCGCCGTTGCTAGAGGTTGCCGGTACGCGGGTGTATTCATAACGATAACGGGCTGCTACGTAGAAACCGTTATCAAAGCTGTACTGCGCATGCAGATAAGGTTTGTAGATTGAGAAGCTGTCCTTACTCTCAATGTTAAAGCCTGGGTTCAGGGCAAAGTTATCTGTCGCCTTCCAGCGCCAGTTGATGGACTCTTCATGACCATTACCCACCATTTCGTTAAACGGACGATCCTGTTTATCAGTATCGCCACCCGTTTTCCATTTTGCTTCCACGCCAAAACCAAGACCGTTATCAAAACGATGGGACACCGCAACACGGTCTGCGTTGGAGCCGCTGTCAATATATTCATGACGCAGGTCAACGGTTACCGCAGATGCAGCGAAAGACATACCCGATAATACGGCCAGGGCCAGAGTTTTCTTAAACATTTGCCATCCCTCAATTAAAATTATGTTTCTTTTTTATGAAATTGGATTTTATTTTTTCCGGTTGTGTATTTTAGTGATCAAGATCGTAATTATTTGTTTCATAAAATCCGGCACAAGAAGGACGTGATAAAGCTCAACAAAAAATTGAAAACACCCCTTAAAAATAAAACCCAGATCACAAATATTTATATAATCGTATTATAAATAAGTAGAATAACCATAAATAACAATTAGTTACCAAAAAAACAAATAACTATAGTTATTCTTAGCAATAGTAATAATTTATGTTTTACTAATAATTTACCTAAGCGTTATCTCATGCGCGTCATTTACAACTGATACAAATAAACATAAATGCATAAGGGAATGAACTAGACAGAAGTCCATTTCTATTCTCATAAACTCAGGCATATAAACAAAAAAAGACCTCAATTGAGGTCTTTCTGGAAGGGGGAATTAAGGGGAAACTAAAGCGTGATTACTGAATATCACGTTCAACAGCAAGCGCCACGCCCTGACCGCCACCGATGCACAGCGTGGCCAGTCCTTTACGGGCATCGCGTTTCACCATTTCGTGAACCAGCGACACCAGGATACGGCAGCCTGAAGCACCGATAGGATGCCCTAATGCAATCGCCCCGCCGTTGACGTTGACCTTCTGCTCGTTCCATTCCAGCATTCTGCCCACCGAAATGGCCTGCGCAGCAAACGCTTCGTTGGCTTCAATCAGATCAACATCGCTCAGTTGCCAGCCGGCTCGTTCAAGGCAGCGGCGAGTCGCATAGACCGGTGCGATGCCCATCAACGCAGGGTCGACGCCAACGCTGGCGAAAGCGCGGATCCTGGCAAGGATCGGCAGCCCCAGCTCCAGCGCTTTGCTTTCACTCATCATTAGCACCGCCGCCGCGCCGTCATTAATGGACGAAGCGTTGCCCGCGGTCACGGAGCCCGCCAGATCAAAAGAGGGAACCAGACGCGCTAACGCTTCTGCGCTGGCATCGGTTTGCGGCTGTTCATCGGTATCGACAATGTGTGAACCGCCAGGCTGTAGATTAACGACCGGGACAATTTCATCGCGAAAACGTCCAGAGTCGATGGCCCGACGCGCTTTGTGCTGTGAGCTAAGCGCCCACGCGTCCTGCTGCTCGCGGCTGATACCATACTCACGCGCCAGGTTCTCCGCCGTCACGCCCATATGGTAATCGTTGAAGGCATCCCACAGACCGTCGTGCACCAGACTATCAATCAGTTGGCTATTGCCGAGCTGCGCGCCGGTGCGGCTATCGGTCAGCACGTGTGGGGCGCGGCTCATATTCTCCTGCCCACCGGCAATCACCACGTCGGCTTCACCGCACTGAATCGCCTGAGTGGCCAGATGCAGCGCTTTCAGACCTGAACCACACACATCATTGATGGTAATCGCCGACACGGTGTTCGGCAGGCCGCCTTTAATCGCAGACTGTCGCGCCGGGTTCTGTCCGGTTCCCGCCGTTAATACCTGACCAATGATCACCTCATCGATGGTCGCGGCGGAAATTCCGCTACGTTCGACCAGGGCATTAATCACCAGGCTCCCCAACTCCACGGCAGAATGGCGGGCAAGCGCCCCCTGAAAACAGCCTATGGGCGTGCGGACAGCACCTACGATAACGACGTCTTTCATCTCGACCTCAGCGCAAAATTATCCGCGTATAGTAGATGATTGTTATCAACTATTTTCGTAATTGTTTAAAAAAAGTGAGTTCTATCACAAAGGAAATTCACCCCGTTTCATTCAGGCTGAAACCTGCTGCAAATACTGACGCAGCCAGCTTCCCGCCGCCCCCAGCGGTGAGGCTTTATGCCATAGAAGGTCGGTCGATACCGAGATTGGCCAGCCCACAATATCCAGCATAGTCAGCTCCGCCGAGCGCGCAAATTCATCCACCAGCGCACAAGGCAATGCACACCAACCTAGCCCCTGCGCCGCCATGCTCAGCAGCATCAGATAGTTTGGCGCAGACCACACTGGCCCACGCGCAGGGGTAGTGTGGTTCTCCAGATAAGTATTCAGCCGCAGCTCTCGCCAGGTGCTCAACTGCTCCCACTCCAGCCCTCGCTCGGCGGCCAGGGGATGCGTCGGCGACACGTAAATCGCCATGCGTGTCTGCATCGGCAAACGGGTGTGGCCGATATCGGTAGGATAGCTATCCCGTGCTTCAATTAAGCCAACCTGCGCACGCCCTTTTTGCAGCAGGTCCACCACATCGTCGTCTTCCCCCACCAGGCACTCAAACTCCGTGTGCGGAAAACGGCGGTCAAACTGGGCCAGCAGATCTTCGAGTACGTCGGGATGCAGCGTATCGGAAAGCACAAAGGTAAGCCGCGCCTCGGTCTCACCGCTAAGCGACACCGCCAGCTCATCCAGCCGTTCGCTGGCGCTCAGAATGGCCTGTACGTAGCTCAGCACCCGCTGCCCTTCGGCGGTGAGCAGCGGCTGGCGCGTGGAACGGTCAAACAGCGTCACGCCAAGATCCGCCTCAAGATGAGCAATGGCGGTGCTGATGGTGGACTGGCTTTTCCGCAAACGGCGCGCCGCCGCAGAGAAAGAGCCGCAGGAGACGGTTTCAACAAAGGCGGTCAGAGCTTCAGGAGAATAGCGCATGATGTATCTACTTTATCGATGGTTTCTATCTTTTACTTATCATATTTATCCATAAAATGCCCACTATCGCATTCCATAAATCAAAGGTCACAAGATGCAAAACGATTCATTACATCGCAGAAAACTCCCGGAGCGTATCTTCCATGCCGTGTGCTTCGAGGGGATCGCCACCGCGATCCTCGCCCCTACCGCGGCTTACCTGATGCAACGCTCCGTGCTTGAAATGGGCGGGCTGACGGTCATTCTGGCCACCACTGCGATGATCTGGAATATCATCTATAACGCTGGTTTCGACCGCTTCTGGCCGGTGACCCGCGTTATCCGTACCGCTAAAGTCCGTGCGCTGCACGCGCTCGGCTTCGAGTGCGGGTTTATCGTCATCGGGGTGAGCATCGTGTCGCTGGTGCTGGGCGTGACGCTTCTGCAGGCCCTCACGCTGGAGATTGGTTTCTTCTTGTTCTTTCTGCCCTACACCATGCTCTACAACTGGGTTTACGACACCCTGCGCGATCGCATTATCAAGCGCCGTCAACAGAACCTTTACGCGAGAAATTAATCCGCTTTTCAGGCCGATAACAATCGGTCTGAAAATGTTCAGCCACACGAAAAGCTAATTATGGTAAATTATCCGCCATTTTTTTGGTTTTATGGTTGATATATTCAGATAATGTCTAAAATTTGGTCTAAAGAAGAGACGCTATGGAGCTTTGCCTTATATGGCACTGCCGTCGGCGCGGGGACCCTTTTCCTGCCCATCCAGCTTGGCGCCGCGGGTGCCGTGGTGCTGTTTATTACCGCCCTCGTCGCCTGGCCCCTGACTTACTGGCCGCATCGCGCCTTATGTCAGTTCATCCTGTCCGCTAACACCCCGGCAAGCGTTGGCATCACCGGTGCCGTCAGCCACTATTACGGCAAAAAGATCGGCAGCCTGATTACCACGCTCTACTTCGTTGCCTTCTTCGTGGTGGTATTGATCTACGCGGTTGCCATTACCAACTCGCTGACCGAGCAAATTGGTCACCATATGCCGGTCGATCTCACGACACGAGCATTGGTGAGTCTTGGCGTCGTGCTGTTGCTGAACCTGATCTTCCTGACGGGCCGTCAGACCACCATCAAAGTGATGGGCATGCTGGTCTTCCCGCTGATTGCCTACTTCCTGTTCCTGTCTATCTACCTGACCGGAAGCTGGCAGCCGTCGCTGCTGACCACGCAGATGGAAGTCAGCACCCATACCTTGCATCAGGTGTGGTTATCCATTCCCGTGATGGTTTTCGCTTTTAGCCATACGCCGATTATCTCCACCTTCGCCATCGACCGGCGGGAGAAATATGGCGAGCAGGCCATGGGTAAATGCAAAAAAATCATGAAGGTGGCTTATCTGGTCATCTGCCTGAGTGTGCTGTTCTTTGTGTTCAGCTGCCTGATGTCGATTCCGCCGTCTTATATCAATACGGCGAAAGCCGAAGGCGTGACCATTCTTTCCGCGCTGTCGATGATGCCGAACTCTCCGAGCTGGCTGTCGATTTCCGGGATTGTGGTCGCCGTGGTCGCGATGTCGAAATCGTTCCTCGGCACCTATTTCGGGGTGATTGAAGGGGCCAGCGAGATGGTGAAATCGTCGCTGAACCAGGTCGGCGTTCGCAAGAGCCGCTCGTTTAACCGCGGGCTCTCTATCCTGCTGGTGTCGGCGGTGACCTTTATCGTCTGCTGCATTAACCCGAACGCGATTTCGATGATTTACGCCATCAGCGGCCCGCTGATTGCCATGATTCTGTTTATCATGCCAACGCTGTCGACCTACCTTATTCCGTCGCTCAAGCCTTACCGTTCTATCGGTAGCCTGATTACGCTGATTGTCGGCCTGCTGTGTGTGTCGGTGATGTTCTTCGGATAAGTACATCACGGATGTAAAAAAGGCCTGTCGGGGAAACCCAGCAGGCCTTTTTTGTTGGCTAAATCATGGTAGCCCGGACGAGGCGTTTACGCCGACTCCGGGGAGGTTCGATACCGTATGCAGGCTTGTCGCACTCCCCGGCGGCGCTTCGCTTGGCCGGGCTACGGTTCTAAACAGCCTGCTATTACAGCGCCATATCGTGCTGCGGTGACGCGCTCGCTGGTTGCTCTGCCGGTTTTGCCTGAGCAACTGGGGCGGCTGGCATCTGAATCACCGGCGGCTTAGTCAGCTCCAGCGTGGCAGCGGTGTCATCCCAGACCTGCTGGGTCAGCGCGACGTTGCCGTTCAGGTTCTGGCCAAAGCTCGGCACGATACCGCGAATTTTGCTCTGCCATTCCGGTGAGTTGAACTGCTCCGGGAACAGCTTTTTAATCACGTTCAGCGTGATTGGCGCAGCGGTAGAGGCACCCGGCGATGCGCCCAGCAGCGCAGAGATGGTGCGCTGTTGGTCAACCACCACTTCGGTCCCCAGCTTCAGCACGCCGCCTTTGTCGGCATCTTTCTTGATGATCTGCACGCGCTGGCCTGCCTGAATCAGCTTCCAGTCCTCTTTACGCGCCTCGGGGTAGTACTCTTTCAGCGCGGCAAAGCGGTCGTCATCGCTCAGCATCACCTGGCTCACCAGGTATTTCACCAGGTCGAAGTTATCCAGGCCCACATGGGTCATCGGCATCACGTTGCTGGTGGTGGTGGTACTCAGCAGGTCAAAGAACGAACCCTGTTTGAGGAACTTGGTGGAGAAGGTTGCGAACGGCCCAAACAGCACCACGCGCTTGCCATCGATAAAGCGCGCATCGATATGCGGCACCGACATCGGCGGCGCACCCACGGAAGCCTGACCGTAGACTTTTTCCATATGTTGACGCGTAACGTCTGGGTTTTCGGTCATCAGGAAAGAGCCGCCGACCGGGAAGCCCGCGTAGTTGTCTGCTTCCGGAATGCCGGTTTTCTGCAGCAGCTTCAGCGCCCCGCCGCCCGCACCGATAAAGACATACTTCGCGTCGATAGCGTGCTGCTTACCGCTGTTCACGTCTTCAATGGTGACGTGCCAGGAGTTATCGCCGTTGCGTTTGAATTCAGTTACTTCAGAGGAGGTTTGCAGCGTGAAGTGGTTGTTCTTCTTCAGGCTGCCGATCAGCTGACGGGTAATTTCGCCGTAGTTAACATCGGTGCCGACCGGCGTCCAGGTCGCAGCGACCTTTTGCTGCGGGTCACGACCGGCCATCACCAGCGGCGCCCACTGGGCAATTTGCTGATGATCGGTGGAGAATTTCATGCCCTGGAACAGGGTGGTTTTTTGCAGCGCGTCGTAGCGCTTGCCGAGGTACTCCACGTTTTTATCGCCCCAGACAAAGCTCATATGCGGCGTGGAGTTAATAAAGGCATGGGGATTATTCAGAATGCCGCGCTTCACCTGCGAGGACCAGAATTGGCGGGAAATCATAAACTGTTCGTTAATTTCCAGCGCCTTAGTCACGTCGATGGTGCCGTCCGGGCGCTCCGGCGTGTAGTTCAACTCCATATTAGCGGAGTGGCCGGTACCGGCGTTATTCCAGCCGTTAGAAGATTCCATCGCGACTTTATCGAGCTTCTCCACCATCACCTGTTTCCAGTCAGGCTGTAATTCCTGTAACCAGGTGCCCAGTGAAGCGCTCATGATCCCGCCGCCAATCAGCAGGACGTCGGTTTTTTCAGTGGTATCGGTATCTGCGTAAGCCGCTGAATTGACCAGCAGCGCGATGGTCGCCAGAGTAAATAGTTTTTTATTAATAGCAGGCATAATGATGATATTCGCATAGCTAAATGTAATGTGTGCGCTAATAGTAGCGCACTTTTACATTATTTTAAAATACCACTCACTTTCCACTTATAGTTATTAACAAATTACCCACTCTGCTTTTTTAAATTAAAAAAAGCATCCGCATTATTTGCGTGGAAATAAAATTTAAATAATTTGAGTTTAATTCAGCAATTAATGCAGGCCGAATTCCGCCATAAGCTGCTGGCGTAACAGAACAAAATCCGTGCTGCTACGTTCACGCGGTCGCGGTAATGTCACCTCAATGGTGCGAATCGGGTCGCCTTTCATTTTTGGCAAAATAATCACCCGATCGGCAAGGTAAATCGCCTCTTCCAGATCGTGCGTCACCAGCACCATCGTCATCTTTTCCGCATCACGAATGCGCGCCAGCTCTTCCTGCATAGTGATTTTAGTCATCGCATCCAGCGCCCCGAGCGGCTCATCCAGCAGCAGAATTTCCGGCTGAATGGTCAGCGCTCGGGCAATGCCGACGCGCTGGGCCATGCCGCCGGAAAGCTGGTTGGGCAGCGCCTGCTCGCAGTGGCTGAGCCCCACCAGCTCAATCGCCTCTTTCGCCCGCGCCCTGGCCTGCTTACGCGGCACGCCCTGCACATCGAGGCTGAAGCTGACGTTTTCCAGCACCGTCAGCCACGGCAGCAGGCGGGGCTCCTGGAAAATCACCGCCCGCTCGCGGCTCATGCCATGTACCGCCTGGCCGTCAATCACCACGTCGCCCGCATCCGGCGTTTCCAGCCCCGCGAGAATTCGCAGCAGCGTGGTTTTCCCGCAGCCGCTGGGGCCGACGATGGCGATACTCTGCCCACTTTCAATCTGTAAGTTAAGGTCGCGGAAGACATCAAACGGCTTCCCCTCGAGGGAAAAGGTCTTGCGTAAGCGGCGAATCGAGATGTCGCCACGGGCGGTCTGCGTGGTTGATGTCATTATGCACCTTCCGTTTTCAGCAAAATATTTGACGCTTTAAGCTGGCCTTTTTTCAGTACGCCGTCGCGCTCAAGAATATCCAGCCAGAACTGCACATCATGAGGTTCCGACAGTCCGCCTTTGCGGACACCGTAGCCGGTGAAGTACTGCGCCACGTCAGGGTTCTCGCCGCGTTCTTTCAGGATCTTCGCCATAATGTCACGCACCTGCGCCGGGTTATCGCGGGCATAATCCAGCGCACGAGCCGATTCAACCACGAAGATGCGCGCCGCATCCGGGTGCTGTTTGACGAAGTCTGAACGCAGCACCGTAAAGCCACCGGCAATCGGCCCCAGCACATCCGCATCGTTGAAGATTGGGCGCAGGCCGCCGTGGCTGCGCGCCACGCCTTCGAAGGTGGTCTGCCAGTAGCCAAAAGCAGCCACGTCGACCTGACCTGAACGCAATGTCTGCTCAAGCTGCGGGCCCGGAACCGCGACCGGTTTGGCGGCGTTTTCCGGCAGGTTCGCCTGATGCAGTGCTTCACGCAGGGTATAGTCCAGATGCGCGCCCAGGGTGTTTACTGCCACGCTTTTTCCGACTAAATCTTTGATCGACTTAATCGGGCTATCCTCCTTCACGTAGAAGATAGATTTGGTGGTTTCGTTGATGCCGTTGGTCGGGTAAGCCGCCACAAAGTCGTTACCGTTAGCGATGGCATTAATCACCGCTGGCGTCGCCGCTGAACCAACATCAATGCTGCCGGACGCCAGAGCAAATAAAGACTCAGGTCCACCGCTGGCGTAGCCGGCATTTTTAATCGACACGCCGGTGCCTTTAAAATATCCCAGCGCTTCCGCCAGTTCGTGAGCGGAAATACCGCCATAGCTCGCCATATAGCGCATCGTTACTTCATCCTGAGCACGAACCGACGCACTAGCACCCAATAAGAAAAGCACCGCAACCCACGCTGAATAGAACTGTTTTTTCATTATAAAAATTCCTTTATGGCGATAAGTAAAAACGCAAAATAACGTACAAAATTAACGGCTACGGATATTCCATCGACACAGGCGACGTTGCAGTACCACCAGAATCGCGTTCGCTAATAACCCGGCAAACGCCAGCAGGAATATCGCGGCAAACATCATGGGTATTTGGAAGTTATATTGCGCATTCATCACCCTGAAACCGATCCCCTGATTCGCCCCGATCATTTCGGCGGCAATCAGCAGCAGCAGCGCGGTGGTGGCCGACAGGCGCAGGCCAATAAAAATAGAGGGAACGGAAGCAGGAACGATCACCCGGTAGAACAGCGTCAGGCGTCCGGCGCCAAAGGTACGCGCCATCTCCAGCAGTTTGGTATCCACCTCTTTCACGCCGCTGATGGTCGACAGCAGAATCGGGAACAGCGCCGCCCAAAAGATCACGAACACTTTGGAGGTTTCCCCTAAGCCCAGCAGCAGGATAAAGATCGGATACAGCGCCAGCGCCGAGGTCTGGCGGAACAATTGCAAGATAGGATCCAGCGCCTGCTCCAGCGGGCGAATCTGGCCCATAAACAGCCCCAGCGGGATCCCCACCACGATAGCCGCAGCGAAAGCCAAGCCGGCACGCTGAAGGCTGATGGTAATATCACCCAGCAGCGCACCCTGAGTAATACCGTTCCACAAGGCGACAAAGATTTTATCCAGCGGCGGGATGATCGCCGCGTTCAGCCAACCGGCGGTGCTGGCAATCTGCCAGCCGGCAAAGAACAGCACCAGCAGGCCGTAGCGCGCAATCAGCGACAGGCTGCGCTGATACCACACCAGGTAAGCAGGCTTAGCCTGTACGCGCGCCTTCAGGCGAATTCGGGTCGTGGAATAGAACATTGCGCCTCCTTAAGCCACTTTGCTGTTACGCACGGCGCTGTAGCGGTTGCTGGCAAACGGTAGCCCCAGATTTTCACGCAGCGTTTTGCCCTCGTACTGAGTACGGAACAGCCCGCGTTTTTGTAAAATCGGCACCACCAGCTCAATAAAGTCATCCAGTCCGCCCGGAAGCCACGGCGGCAGCACATTGAAGCCATCGGCGGCTTCGTTTTCAAACCACTCCTGCAGCGTATCTGCCACCTGCTCGGCGCTGCCCACCACGGTGAAATGACCGCGCGCGGTCGCCACCCACTGGTAGAGCTGGCGAATGGTGAAGTTGTTTTCATCGGCAATCTGGCGAATCAGCTCGGGGCGCGATTTCATCCCTTCGGTCACCGGCAGCGGTGGCAGCGGGCCGTCCGGGTCGAATTTCCCGAGATCGATACCGCCACCGGCCAGGCCATTCAGCAGAGCGATGCCGTCGGCTTCGACAATCAGCGAGGTCAGCTTGTGGTACTTCTCTTTCGCCTCTTCCTCCGTTCGCCCAATGAACGGCGCGACGCCTGGCATAATCAGCACATGGTTCGGGTTACGGCCGACGGCGCGAGCGCGTGATTTGATATCGCGATAGAAGTCCTGCGCGGTGTCGAGATGCTGATGTGAAGTAAAGATCACTTCGGCCGTCGCGGCAGCCAGCGCTCGGCCGCTTTCAGATTGCCCCGCCTGCACAATCACCGGCTGACCCTGCGCCGAGCGCGGCACGTTCAGCGGCCCACGCACTTTGAAGAATTTGCCGACGTGATCGGTGTTGTGCACCTTACTACGGTCAAAGAACTGGCCCGAGGCTTTGTCACGTAAAAATGCGTCGTCTTCAAAGCTATCCCACAGTTTTTTCACCACTTCAACGTGCTCTTTCGCCCGCTGGTAGCGGTACTCATGCGGATGCTGGGTATCCAGATTAAAGTTGTGCGCCGCCGATTCGGTGGCGGTGGTCACCACGTTCCAGCCCGCGCGCCCGCCGGAGATGAGATCCAGCGAAGCAAACTTGCGCGCCAGATTGTAGGGTTCTTCGTAGGTGGTGGAGGCGGTGGCGATAAAGCCGATATTTTGCGTCAGCGGCGCCAGCGCCGAAAACAGGGTGACCGGCTCGAAGCCCGCCACTTTCGCGGTACCACCGTCGGTCACGCCGGAAGCGGGGATCGCCAGGCCGTCAGCCAGGAAGTAGGCATCAAACAGGCCGCGTTCGGCGGTCTGGGCAAGCTGCTTATGGAATTCAAAACTGGTCGCGCCATCCGCGGGAGCGTCAGGGTGACGCCACGCCGCGATATGCTGGCCGCCGCCGGGAAGGAAAGCCCCTAATTTGATCTGTCTGCTCATTCTGGTTTCTCCTGATTCGATGCCGAAAGTGGGCTGAAACCAAGATAGCCAAAATGCGCGGCCATTCTGAAATAACAAATATTGAGTTAGTTATTTACATTTTTGCAATAAAGCCAGTGAAGGCCTGTTGGCCGGATAAGCGTCAGTTATCCTCTTTAGCTTCGATAACGACAGTTTCCGGGCGGCGGTTTTCACGCTGCCAGGCAGGAAGCTCCGCCAGCTTTATTCCTTCCGGCACAATGCTGTGCTTCAGGCAGGCCACCCGCTGCGAGCGATAAATACTGGTGTAACCTGAAACCAGATAGGCCACGACGCAGGCCATCGCGGCATACACGCCGATATCCGCGCCGAACAGTTCAATCGCCATCAGCGTCGAGGCAATTGGTGTATTCGCCGCACCGGCAAAGACCGCCACAAATCCTAGTCCCGCCAGGAAAGCAAACGGCAGATGCAGCAGCGGTGCCAGCGCATTGCCAAGCGTAGCGCCGACGTAAAAAAGCGGCGTCACCTCCCCGCCTTTAAATCCGCTGCCGAGCGAGGTGACGGTAAAGACCAACTTGCCAAGGAAATCCCACGGTGCTAGCGGGTGCTGGAACGCATCCACAATCACCGGAATACCAAGACCAATGTAGCGGTCGGCATGCAGCAGATAGACCGCCGCAGCGACCACTACCCCACCGATAAATGGGCGCAACGGCGCATAGGCAATCCGTTTTTTCATCATGCCGCCAATCAGGTGAGTGGCATCGGCAAACACCCGGGAAGCCAGGCCGAAGCAGCAGCCCGCCACAATAACGGCACCCAGTACCCAGACCGACATCGTCGGAATAGATGACATCGCGTAATGCGTATGGTGCACGCCCCACATCAGGCCGACCTGATCCGCCACCACCGCCGCGACCAGGCAGGGGAAAATCGCGGTGTAGTGCATGCGGCCTATCGCCATCACCTCAAGGCCGAAAATTGCCCCGGCAAGCGGCGTACCAAATACGGAAGCAAAGCCCGCGCTGACGCCCGCCATCAGCACCATACGGCGCGCATCGTTATCCAGCCCTAGCAGCGGCGTGAACCGATCGGCAATCGAGGCGCCCATTTGTACCGCCGTGCCTTCACGGCCAACCGACGCGCCGAACAGATGAGACACCACCGTGCCGATAAACACCAGCGGCGCCATCCGCAGTGGAATGGTGTTCGCCGGGCTATGTACCTCTTCCAGTATCAGGTTATTCCCCGCCTCTACCGAACGGCCGAGGCGCAGATAGATCCAGCCCACGGCAAACCCGGCGAACGGTAGCAGCAGGATAAGCCAGTGATGCTGAAGGCGCGTGGCGGTCGCCCAGTCGAGCGAGAAGAGAAATAAAGCCGATGCAGAGCCGACGAGAACGGCAATAACCACAGCCAGCAGGAGCCACTGTATCAGGAAGAAAAGCGAGTTTTTACGAGCGAAGTGTTCAGAGTGCATTGACGCATCCTTAGATGAATTAATCATCCTGGACGCAGTAGAGGTGTGCCTGTTCATTCCCGGTCCAGGAATACAAACAGGCATCATCAGCCACACGGCGGTTCAAGGGGGAATGCCATCCCCTATGAATGAATATTAGCACACGAATCGTTTCAGCCAAATACTTTGTGCACGGGGTTATTTCAGCGTCTCCAGCGGGAAAGGCCGGTCCTGCACCACCGTTTTCATCACCAGCGTTGAGCGCAGATGCTGCACACCCGGCATCGCCGACAGCTTTTGATCGTAGAGCTTCTGGAATGAGGAGAGATCGCGCGTCACTACCTGCATCAGATAGTCCGGGTCGCCGAACAGCCGCTGGGCCATCACGATCTGCGGGATCTCCCCTACCGCCTCTTCAAACGCGCTAACCGCCTTCCGGTCGCCCTCTTTCAGAGTCGCAAAGACCAGCGCGACGAAGTTAAAGCCCATTTTTCCAGGGTCGAGGTTAGCGCGATAGCCGGTAATCACCCCTTCCTGCTCCAGCGCCCGCAGGCGTCGATGGCACGGCGACAGACTCAGATTTACCCGTTCGGCAAGCTCAGTGATAGATAAACGGCCATCGGCCTGTAGCTGCGCAAGAATTTTTCGATCGATACTGTCCATTTAGAAGATTCTCTCTTTCAGGCCGAGTTTTCAGCATAACATTGAAAGCTCATTGCGCGGTAATACCGATATTCTTTCCTGACATTCAGTGAGGATTTTCGGGGTTAACGTGATGAGCAAACGCGAGGCAATTCGGGTATGGAAATGAGTTTGGTGGCGGGATTCTGGCTGGTTTCGTTTTTGCTTATCATGACGCCGGGGGCCGATTGGGCCTACACCATCAGCGCCGGGATCCACGGGCGCACCATCGTGCCTGCGGTGGCGGGGCTGATGTCCGGCCACCTGCTGGCGACGATTATCGTGGTGGCGGGCGTTGGCGTGCTTATAGCGGGGCATCCGCTGGCGCTGTCCGCGATTACGCTGCTGGGGGCCTGTTATCTGCTGTGGCTCGGCGTGTCGCTGTTACGCCATCCAGCAACGGTATCCAGCACCACGCAGCAAAGCGGCGGCTGGAACCAGTGGGCGCTGAAAGGCATGTGCATCAGCGGCCTCAACCCGAAAGTCTTTCTGCTGTTTCTGGCGTTGCTACCGCAGTTCACCGACCCGCACGGCCAGTGGTCGGTGGCAATGCAGATGTCGGCGCTCGGCGTGATGCATCTCATCACCTGCACGATTATCTATTTACTGGTGGGCTACGGTTCGCGTGCACTACTGGCAAGTCGTCCGCAGGCGGCGCGGGTTGTCAGCCGGATTTCGGGTGGGTTGATGGTGTTTATCGCCGTGGCGCTGCTGTTCGAGCAGCTTCGCTAATGAAGGTGCGCCAGCTCACGCTGGCGCGACGTTTCAGGCGCGAATATCGTCATACTCGCGGGTGTTATCAAACTCATGTTTCGCAAACGGGCACAGCGGGATGATTTTGCGCTGTTCCTGACGCATTTTCTCCACCACCTTAGCGACCAGTTGTTTACCTACGCCCTGCCCCTTCAGGCTCGGGTCAACGTCGGTGTGTTCAATAATGCTCAGATGCTCGCCGGTGGGAACAAAGACAATTTCCGCCACCTGATTACCGTCGCTGTCGTTAACGTAGAACTTGTTATGACCTTCCAGAATGTCCATGTTTCCCTCTCTTAATCGTGATGACGGTATTTCAGCGCCCCGCTCGGGCAAGTGTCGATAACGCGCACCACCGTTTGCGCGTCAACCTCGTCCGGGATGATCCACGGTTTACGTTTCAGGTTGAACAGCTTGCTGCTCCCACGCACACAGTTCCCCGAATGCTGGCACATCGCCGTATTGAAGTAGACATCAATCTTCTCCCCGGTATAGACACGATAACCTGCGTCCAGTAGTTCCTTATCCATGACATTGCCTCTATTTTTTATATGGGTTCGAGACTAAGCATAGACCTGTCTGGGGGTGAGATTCATCACCTGTTGTGAAAAACCGTCGCGAGAAAGTTTTCATCCGTGGGCGAGAGTGAAGCATTGAGACGATGGAAATTAATGAAGAATAACCGGTAGGGCTGCTCGATAATAAAGAATGCGTATTTGCAGATATTCCACAATGGAAAAAGAAAGCATGCAGCCCCGACAATGATGTCGGGGCTATTGCTAAATCAGAATATATTAGAAGGAGTATGCCACACCGACACGGAAACGGGTCTGGCGATCATCACGGTCGTTCACGCCAACGTTGCCCACTTCACCGTATGGGGCCCAGTTTTTATCAATTTTGTACGCCACTTTGACGTTATATTCCTGGGAGTATGGCTTGTTGTTGTTACGTGCAGTCCCTTCGGTACTACGTGCATAAACATAGTTCAGCTCGGTACGCCAGTCGCCAAACACATAACCAGCCCATGCATCGCCACGGTTGACTTTATCGTCATTTTTATTGGCATTTGACGGGTAGCGAGTGTAGTCATAACGGTAGCGGGCAGCGACGTAGAAGCCATTGTCGAAGCTGTACTGCACGCGCAGGTTTGGCTTGTAAATGGAGCGGCTGTCGTTACTTTCGATATTAAAACCAGGTTGAACAGAGAAGTTTTTATTGAATTTATATTGATAGCTGATCGTTTCTTCATGACCGTTACCAACGAAGTCAGAGAACGGCTGGTCGGTATTATTCCCACCTGATTTCCATTTTGCTTCTACCGAGAAGCCAAAGCCATTCGCAAAGCGGTGAGAAACGGATACACGATCCGCGTTAGTTTTATCTGTTTTACCACCATCAATGAATTCATGACGGAGATCGACAGTGACTGCAGATGCTGCGAAAGAGGCGCCACACAAAGCCATCATGACCAGAGATTTCTTAAACATGCAATAACCCTCAATTGAAATTACGTTTCATTTTTATGGAATTGCATTTTATTTTTTTAGGAAGTTTATTTTAGTGATCGAGATCGTAAAGATTTATTTCATGAATGTATGGATAACAAGGACGTGACGGGCCTCAAGTAAATAGCGATTGACTAACCCAAAATAGCGCTACAGATCACACCAAAGATTAACTTACATTAAATTTACATATCTTTATATTTAGAGTTTGCCAATTAAAATCAATAAGATATGAAATTAATTACTTACGTTACTTATTTATCTTTAATAGTTTTAACGTCCAACAATATAAATACCAAGCATTAGCGCCATAACTCGTTACATATATCCCTATTCATCATCTTATTTCATGATACAAACCAGCCATTTTTGGTAGTTTATTTAACGGCCTTATAGACAGGAATAAGCAGTTGCGCTCAACGCTCCGACGTAATACCCACTCCTCTGACTTTTGTGAGAAAACGTCGCTTTTGCATCACGAGATAGTTTTTCTTTAGTGGTAAGCGATATCTTCTGATTCGTCATGCTCGACGCTCGCTGCCATCATGACCCCACAGCACACGGCATGTCGCCGTAGAAATGAACATCACCATCGAGGTCAGCAATGAGCGCATTATTCTCCGGTAAAAAATTGTTAGTGGTTGGCGGCACCAGCGGTATGGGTTTTGAAACCGCAAAACAGGTACTGAAAAACGGCGGCAGCGTGGTGCTGGTGGGTAATCGTCAGGATAAAGCGGAGCAAGCTCGCCAGGCGCTGATGGCCGACGGTCAGGTCTCTATCATTATTGCCGACCTGATGAAAGAAGAGGGAATGCAGCACGTTATCAACACCATTAACGCAGAGCATCAGGATATCAGTCTGCTGGTCAACGCCGCGGGAGTATTCTTCCCGAAAGCGTTCACCGAGCACGACATGGCGGACTACGACATGTATATGAGCATCAACCGCGCCACTTTCTTTATCACCCGTGACGTGGTGCGTAATATGGTGAATGCCGGTATTCAGGGCGCTATCGTTAATATCGGTTCGATGTGGGCGCAGCAGGCCATTGGCGCAACGCCGTCCTCTGCCTACTCCATGGCGAAAGCGGGTCTGCACGCGCTGACCAAAAACCTGGCCATTGAGTTAGGGGGTAAAGGGATCCGCGTGAACGCCGTCTCTCCTGCGGTGGTACACACGCCGATCTACGAAGGCTTTATCCCAAAAGAAGAGGTTGGCGCAGTGATGAACAGCTTTGACAGCTTCCACCCGATTGGCCGCGTCGGTACGCCTGGCGATGTGGCTGAAGCCGTCTCCTTCCTGCTGTCTGATAAAGCCGGCTGGGTCACCGGCGCTATCTGGGACGTTGACGGTGGCGTGATGGCAGGCCGTAACGCCTGATAAGGGCGGCACGGGCATAGAGGCCGATGGTGAACAGTTTCAGCCCACATTCATGTGGGCTGAAAGCGCTCATCACGCGGGCGAGAGTCAAAAGCCGACCGTTATCCCTCTTTCCCTAGCCCACTTTGCTGAATGAGCATCAGCATCGCGCTGTTGATCCAGCGATGCGCCAGGCTCTGGCGTTCGCTCTCCACCACGACCTTAACCGGCATCTCCCGGGTCACTTTGTCACTCCCCGTCTGACCCTGAATCGACACCCGATACCAGACCCCCTCGGGCTTAAGCTCTTTGGCAGGAACGCCCGGAGCCAGCGCAATTTCACCACCGGACGCTTTGGCCAGCGCCAGAGAAGGCAGTTTCGTCAGGCTGTGCTGATCGACAGAGACCACCGTCCCCGTTAATGGCACTATCTGACCGGGCAGGAAGACTTTCGCGGCGGCCCCCACTTTCATCCTGCCCAAATCGTCTTCGGTGACCAGCGCGTCAACCTGCCAACTGCGGCTATCAATAACGGTGGCGATCCGCTCACCCGGCGATACCCAACTTCCCTCCTGGAACGTTAGATTACGTTCCTCAAGACGGCCATCAATAGACGCCACCAGCTGCAGACGACGCATCTCCATGGTGCCAGCCTGCTGCTGCAAGGCGAACTGACGCGCCATCTGATCGGCCAGCACCTGTCTTGCCGCACTCTCCTTTTCCAGCCCCTGCGCCCCACGGGCATTCGCCTCCCAGGCCTGACGCATGGCAAGGGCTTTGTGTTCGTCGGTTTCAGGCTGAGGAGCGGCCAGTTCAAAGAGGAGCTGTCCTTTCTTTACCGTCTCGCCGTCGCTGACCCGCACTTTTAACATTCTGGCGCCAAAGGGGGTGTAGAGGGGCTGGACCAGGGCGGCATCAATCACGCCAGGCAGGGAGACGCTGCGCGACCAGGGCAGCAGGACTGCCGCCAGCAATACCGCCACCACCAGCACAATGCGCACCCGTCTGGCAGGGCGAATTTCACCGCGACGCAGCCACCAGATTTTCATTTCTCGAATCATAGGTAATACCACGAAGGTGAGGATCTCAACCAAAAACAGCACCACGCCCAGCGCCTTGACACTAAATATTAACGGTAACATTAGGCAGGATAGGTATTTATCTGTGATAACCATGACATAACGAAGCACCAGGAAGATTTCATACCGTATTGTTTTTTTTACGCAACGCTAAAGAATTAACCACCGGTTTTTAATACCATTTCCGTATTAATATAAATATTCTCGATTGCGCTACGCGAAAACCAACTCGGCTTTTTCTGAAGGAATTGGTGACAACTTCCTGTATCTGGGGGTTTATTCTTGTCGAATGGACTTATTGAGGCGAGCACTGCGCTTTTTAGAGTGGACGCTAAACCTCAAATAACCGAAAGTACCCAGGACAGAACATCCAGAGATTCACCTGATGATAATTTCAAAAACAGAGTGCTATAGCGGTTGATTGTTCAGGGAAAAATTAGGTTTGGTAGACTTCAGGAGACTTGAGTTTGGAGCGGGCGAAGGGAATCGAACCCTCGTATAGAGCTTGGGAAGCTCTCGTTACTCCATCCCGACATTGTACATATGGCTGTACCTGATGGTGTGATTTTAGAGGATCAAAATCATGACTATCAAGAACAATCAGTATCTTTTTCAAAGTCATTCGGGCGTATGGATCTTTCAGGTCTTTGTACCTGTTTACATGCGCCACCTGTTTGACAACAAACGCGCCTGGCGAAAATCCACCGGGACAAAAGACATCCTTAAGGCTCGTCACTTCAGAAATCACATGTTGATTGAGTTCAACAATCTGAAAGCCATGTTGAATCCAGACCGTGAAGACATTCGCATTCAGAGCGCGATCACAACACTCCACACCACGATCAAACAAGCTAAGAGTGCGCCTGTAGCAGTCACCCCGATCCCAACGCTGGCGGTCATCCGTGATGAATACATGACGGTTTATAGTGAGCGTCGGGCTTTTTCCACACTCAGCAAATCCGCGCGAGCCGTGGAAGTATTTCTCCAGAGTATTGGGAAAGTCGATATTGCACTGAACAAGATCGGACGCAGAATCGTTACAGACTTCATCGAAGAGCAGCAGAAAAAAGCAGCACCTCAGACCGTGCAAAACTGGTTAACCTCTTTGGGAAGCCTGTACGAGTTCGCCAAACGTCGCTATGACGCAATCCCAGACAGCAACCCGTTTCACGGTCACAACCTCGAAGCCCGTCGCACGATTGAAAGCTATCAGCCATTTGAACCGGAACAATTGCAAACCCTTATCAGGGAAGCCGATGACGTTCTACGCGATGTCATCCTGATCGGGCTTTACTCAGGCATGAGATTAGACGAGATCGCCAGCATTAAGCGGGAAGAGATTGTCATGATGGAGGGTATCCGGTGTTTCTTCGTTAGTAAGTCCAAAACGCTTGCCGGGGTGCGGTATGTTCCGATCCACTCGCTACTAATGGGGATTGTTGATAAGCATCTGGCACAGAACAGCGGTGAATATCTTCTGGCTCAGTCAAATAACATCATTCGGAAGGATGGCAAGCGGGGTCCGTGGTACAGCCAAAAGTTCACCCGGTTACGTGACAGCGTTTTGCCAACCGTGACAGATAGGCAATGCTTCCACTCCTTGAGGGGCCACTTCATTACCTGCCTGGACCGTGCAGGAGTACCCGAACAACGAATAGGAGCTATTACCGGGCATACAGAGCAGAAAGCGAAAACCGAAGCATTCCGCACCTATTCACAGGGGGCGAGCATGAAAGAGCTTTCGGAGTATGTCGAGTTGGTGGGTTATGAATTTTGTCCTTAGTATTACATTGCCGCCATCTTAATGGCGGCAAACTATGGTGATCTCTTACGGTAAAAAACTACCCGTCGTATCTTCCCCATTTCGCGATACCAGCGCGGGCCTCAACTTCTCCTTCGCAGCTAACCAAAGAATCAGCGAAAGCTAAGTGTGCATTCATGTAAGCATCGAAATCTTTCTGAGGAACACCGTTTTGAAGAGCGCGGTTCCACCATGAGTAAACAACAACCAATTTTCCAAGTTCTGGATCTTCATCCTTGAGCCGCTCAACACCGCCGTCGTTATGAGCAACAGCCCATCCGAAAGCCTTTGAAAAATCTCGGACTTTACGTGGCTGTATACCCGAAGCCAGCTTTTTATGCTCTGCCGCATGGTACTTCTTGTCATCCGCATCAGAAGGGTCATACAACATTCCACATATTCTACAAGTAGTCATGTCACTATCCTTTTTTAAGTTCAATCATTACATCCAGAGGATAAAACGATTACATGATTTGGGGCGTTTATCCATAGCGGGGTAGTTCACAGATACAAAAAAGGCCGGGTTGCCCCAGCCTCATTTGGTTTTGATTTTTCGTTGTCGCTGTTCGTTCAGGTAAAACTTCACGGCGCTGTCGAATCCGTAGGTTTGAATCCGGTCCAACAGGCTCGACCTGCTACACCCAAGCCGACGCGCTAGTGCTGACATGTTGATGATCGCGTCATCGTTCGTACCGTCTAAAATCCACTGCATCAGCGGCAGATTGCCAGTACCGATCAAAGCTAATTTCATATGTATCTCCTTTCCTTTGCCTCGCCAGCAGCGGGGACAATGTGTCCCCAAAATCCGCTGTTTTACGCTGCGTCGTCCATTGTGATCTTCAGTACGAAGTCCGGACGCATTGGGATCTGAATCTGGCTCAGTTCCGATACCACCTCATAGTTGGCAAATTTATCGCGCAACACGTAGTGATAAGACGGATAAACCGGACCATTGGCAACCTCTGCATGACGGCTCGCCGGGGTCTGGTACGTCATGTATGGGCTAAGGTCACCTTCAACGATATTGGAGAAGGTCGCCAACATGTAGCCGTCACCGTCTGCAATGCCGTAAAGTGGATCATCAACCTGAATAACTGTAACTTTTCCAAGGTTATAGCGATCATATGCTGAGATTGACTCAGGGAAGATAATATCTTTCGATGTTGCACCAAACAGGGCCGCTTGATAAGCGGTTGGGTTTGCCATAATAGAGGTAAATAACGAAGGTGAAGCCAGCAGGTAAATCTGCTTGATGCTGGATGACCAACCACCTAGATTCTTTTTCAGCATCGTGACGGCGTTCTGCATCTCAGTAATGACGTTGGCACTGGTGCCAGTTTTCACCACAGTAGACGGTTGTTGAATTCCCCAGAACTGATCCCAATGCAAGGTTGGTCCCTCACGGAGGTGAGTTGCCTCAACAGTGTTATGCAGGAGGCTTTGACTCATTGCATATTCAACATCACGGCGCGTCTGAAGGTAGTGCTTCAATGCATGGTTAGAAACAACATCTTCAGCGGTTAGTTGACGGTTCTCGCCCGGTGCTCTCTTACCCTGCCAATCCTGGCTGGTAATGGTTGAACTGTAGACATGCAACGGGGAGGTGACCGTCACGTTAGCCGCTTTTGGAAAGTTGATAGCGCTCATTTCCGAGCCATAACGGGCAACAGATTTTGTCACTTCCCGTTGTACATCTTCCAGGGTATCGAGGGAAATGATCTGCGTGTCACTTGGACGGCTGGTAAAGATCCCCAGGCTGGACAGAAGGAAACCTTCACCATAAGGTTTAACAAAAGATCCGCTCAGGTTAGTAAAATCATTTAATTTCATATCGTTATCTCTCCTTGATTAGATTGCAGTGTTTGCGTCTGCAATGCGATTACCCTGCTTAACAAGGGCTGCGTATGCAGCATCTTTTGCAGCAGTAGCGACGACCAAACCAGCAGGGTTGAACACACAACCACGGTCTGAAATAACTAGGCTACGATCATCACCTGCAATTTGGTTTTGCAGTGCAACAGCACAGTTATCAGCATCGGCTGCAACATAGGCCGCGCCTGTTGTTGGGTTAATAACATCACCACAAGTCACGTCAGCAGTCAGATCAAGGATCACTTCTTGTTTGTGAAATACAGGATCTTGGGTATAAACCAGCACATCAGCCGGGGTTTTACTTTCGTATTCGAATGCCATATTTTTTGTATCTCCATACAGTTTTTATAATCCGGCGAATATGCCGGGTTGAGTTGAAAAAATACCGTCCAACGGACGGCATTCTTTTGTTCGTGTTCCAAGCAGAAAATACCCGTTATCGGGTTTGGCTCCGCCAAATCGCTACCAGCGATAAAAAAGATCCGGAAGCAGGAAAGCGCCTGCCCCGGTTGGTAGATCATCGGAGAGATGAATTTTTTCTGATGGAGAGATATTGCGAGCGCGAGCCAGAGAGTCACGCTTTAAGAATGGGTGAGCACGACAGTGGGAGACCTTATATCTTCACCGCCGCGCTCAATGCCGTTTTGTGTCCGACATGACAACTTGCCGAGGAGGGCAAGGTTTAGGCTAATCCCCGATCCAAGGTCGGAGAAAATCTGCTTTGAATCGCCACGGATAATCTAGACACTTCCGAGCCGTTGATAATACTGGTTTTC
>NZ_JAPKIB010000020.1:0-65980 GCF_036759925.1 Kluyvera sp. CHPC 1.2972
CGTAAGCAGGCTGCTGTGGTTGTGCATACTGCGGCTGCTCGTAAGCAGGCTGCTGTGGTTGTGCATACTGCGGCTGCTCGTAAGCAGGCTGCTGCACCGGCGGCCATTCTCCTGGTGCAGGTGCCTCCGCCGTTGGGGCTGGAACGGCCTGCCACTCAGCAGCAGCTGAAGCAACGGGCTGCTCGCTCATGGACGGTGCAGCGAGTGTTGGGTCAGTTGCCCACTCCGTTGCGCCTGTAACGGCAACGGCCTCTGCGACGGTATGACCATTCAGTAGAGGATCGTACTCATCATATTCAGCGGCGCGCGTCGCACTCGCGCCAGAGAACAGCACATCATCAGGATCGACCTGAGCCGCATAACGCCCCGCCTCTTCCGGCTCGTCCATACGACGACCAGAGAACAGCGCTTCGTCCGTTTTACGTCCCATCGGGTTAGCGAATTTTTCAGCGATCCGCTTACGGCGCGCCAGCGCACCTCGCAGGATGCGCGCACGACGAGATTCACGCGACGCTTTTTGCGTCTCCTCGCCGTCGTCTTCATATTCGTCTTCTTCTTCGTACTCGTCTTCATCAACCCAAGTGTCATCACGACGGGTTCGATTGCTGGCGAACGTCAGAATATTGAGGATCCAGCTGCCCATTTTCTCGGCAATGCTGACCCATGACCAGCCGGTAAACAGCGTCAGCCCCGCGGCCCAGATGCAGAGCAGTGCAATCGTTCCGCCGCTGCTGTGCAGCATTGGCTTCAGCGCGGTGCTGAGCAGGCTGCCAATCACGCCGCCGGAGGCAAAGTACCAGATATCATCAGCGTTAATCGCCGCCAGGCCGCATGAGGTAAGGATGATAGCCAGCACGCCAATCAGGCGCAGCGAGACGGCGAAGTAGTCGATATACTCTTCGCTCGAGCGGTGTCGCCAGGCAAACCAGCAGCCACCAACAATGATGACCGGTATGGTGTAAGCCATTACGCCAAAGATGAAGAACAGCGTATCCGCTAACCATGCGCCGGAAGCGCCACATAAATTGTGGATAGGTTCATGCCAGGCCGTTTGGGACCAGCTAGGATCGGAAGGATTGAAGCTCAGTAGTGCAGCCATTAACCAAACGGCAAAAATGGCGCATAAAAGGAGTAACGCCTCAAGGAGTCGGCGTCCGCTGCTGAGTTTTGTGAGTTTGACTTCTTTGTCTTCTGTATATTCCTGGCTCAAGAAAGGCTCTCCAGGTGCCGAATGCTAAAACGGACAACAGTGCCAGATTACGCCGACACTGTTGCTGTATGGATTAACAGGAGTGTAATCAAACTACGCTGATTTTGCACCTGTTCCGTTTTAGCGGGTCTTAATTACCAGACGATTACTCTGCTTAACCTCTTCCATAACGACGTAAGTACGGGTGTCGTTCACGCCTGGCAGGCGCAGCAGGGTCTCGCCAAGAAGTTTACGGTAAGCCGACATGTCCGGTACGCGGGTTTTCAACAGATAGTCGAAATCGCCGGAAACCAGGTGACACTCTTGAATTTCTTCAAGTTTTTGCACAGCGGCGTTAAATTGTTCAAACACGTCCGGCGCACCGCGATTCAGAGTAATCTCAACAAAAACCAGCAGCGATGCATCCAGATAATGCGGGTTTAACAGCGCGGTATAGCCCTGAATAAAACCCTGTCGTTCCAGACGACGTACGCGCTCAAGGCACGGGGTCGGAGAAAGTCCTACTCTTTTGGAAAGCTCGACGTTCGAAATACGCCCATCTTTTTGCAGTTCATTGAGAATGTTGCGGTCGATGCGGTCGAGATCTTTGCCAGGGCGTTTTTTACTATCTACCATTATTATTGTCTCTCTGTATTCCTTCCCTACTCCTGTCTTGACTCTGTGCACTTCACTGTTCAGAGCCTTCTCCCGATTTCAATGCGCCGTTGTTGCTGCAACGACGAATATCCCAGGGTATGCGTATGAGAAGCCCCGGCGCCTCACGGCCACCCTCCGACATCACGTATGATGTCTGTCCACACCATACGTAGATTTCAGTGATCCGGGTAAAAATGGCATTTGCGTGCATGAAAATTCACCACACGCGAAACACTGCTTTTCTTCTTCCTTGAATGTTGTCGCAAAAGCTTAGGGGATTGTCAAAGCAAAACATCTTTTTTTAGTACAACATGCCAGATATTCATGAATCCTGGGTCCGGTTTCACATGTAATCGTCTTATAATCATCGGCCTGGCAGTAGAAATAGTTATATTTTTTGATGTTAAAATAGACAATCAATCGGCTCATTCTATTACACATATCGTTAACAAAATCGTTGTGCTCTTTTTTTACGTCTACAAATTCCCTACAATCCAGAACAATGTCTGCCAACAATTATGGGGATCTCATGGGCACGGCCAAACACAGTAAGTTGTTAATCCTTGGTTCTGGACCTGCGGGATACACCGCTGCGGTCTATGCTGCACGCGCAAACCTGCAACCGGTACTGATTACCGGGCTGGAAAAAGGCGGTCAGCTGACCACCACCACAGAAGTGGAAAACTGGCCTGGCGATCCTAGCGACCTGACCGGTCCGCTGCTGATGGAACGTATGCATGAGCATGCCACCAAGTTTGAGACCGAAATTATTTTCGATCACATTCACAGCGTGGATCTGCAAAACCGTCCCTTCCGCCTCACCGGCGACAGCGGCGAATACACCTGCGATGCGTTAATCATCGCGACCGGTGCCTCTGCTCGCTATCTGGGCCTGCCGTCAGAAGAAGCGTTTAAAGGCCGCGGCGTTTCCGCCTGCGCCACTTGCGACGGTTTCTTCTACCGCAACCAGAAAGTCGCGGTCATCGGCGGTGGCAACACCGCCGTGGAAGAAGCGCTGTATCTGTCCAACATCGCATCAGAAGTGCATCTGATTCACCGCCGTGATTCATTCCGTGCGGAAAAAATCCTGATCAAACGTCTGATGGACAAAGTGGAAAGCGGCAACATCGTGCTGCACACCAAGCGTACCCTGGAAGAAGTGACTGGCGACCAGATGGGTGTGAGCGGTCTGCGTCTGCGTTCTACTGAAAACGACGACATTGAATCACTGGACGTCGCGGGTCTGTTCGTGGCTATCGGCCACAGCCCAAATACCGCGATCTTCGAAGGTCAACTGGCGCTGGAAAATGGCTACATCAAAGTGCAGTCCGGCATTCACGGCAACGCAACGCAAACCAGCATCCCTGGCGTGTTCGCGGCGGGTGACGTAATGGACCACATTTACCGTCAGGCGATCACCTCTGCAGGTACCGGTTGTATGGCTGCGCTGGACGCTGAGCGCTACCTCGACGGTCTGGCTGACGCGTGCAAATAATCTTTACAAGTCAGTAACAAAAGTAAAAAAGGCGACGATAAGTCGCCTTTATTTTTTCTGCGATGTAACATTGCCGCGCCCATAACTGAAACCATTAGCCATAAGCACCTGCTAAGCGCCCAATGAATAAAAGTCGCCAACAAGAACTCACCCGCTGGCTCAAACAGCAAAGCGTCCTGTCACGCCGCTGGTTGATGACCTCCCGTCTGCTCGGCTTCGTTAGCGGTGTACTGATCATCGCCCAGGCCTGGTTCCTTGCCCGCATTCTCCATCACATGATTATGGAGAACATCCCGCGAGAAGCATTGCTGCTGCCGTTTATCCAACTTGTGCTGATCTTTATCCTGCGCGCCTGGGTCGTTTGGCTGCGGGAGCGCGTTGGCTTTCACGCCGGGCAACAAATTCGATTTGAAATACGCCGTCAGGTGCTCGACCGCCTGCAGCAGGCCGGTCCGGCCTGGATTCAGGGCAAGCCAGCCGGAAGCTGGGCGACGCTTATCCTCGAGCAAATCGATGACATGCACGATTACTATGCCCGCTACCTGCCGCAGATGGCGCTGGCGGCCTGCGTGCCGCTGCTGATTGTGGTCGCGATCTTCCCTTCCAACTGGGTCGCCGCGTTAATACTGCTGGTGACGGCACCGTTAATTCCGCTGTTTATGGCCCTGGTGGGAATGGGCGCTGCCGATGCCAACCGCCGCAACTTCCTGGCGCTGGCGCGCCTGAGCGGTCACTTCCTCGACCGTCTGCGGGGCATGGATACGCTGCGTATCTTTGGTCGTGGCGAAGCAGAAACGGAAAGCATTCGCGAAGCCTCGCAGGATTTCCGTCAACGCACGATGGAAGTCCTGCGACTGGCCTTCCTCTCCTCCGGCGTGCTGGAGTTCTTTACTTCGCTCTCCATTGCGCTGGTCGCCGTCTATTTCGGCTTCTCCTACCTTGGCGAGCTAAACTTCGGCAGCTACGGCACTGCAGTGACGCTCTCCTCCGGTTTCCTCGCGCTGATCCTGGCCCCTGAGTTCTTCCAGCCGCTGCGTGATTTAGGTACCTTCTATCACGCCAAGGCGCAGGCCGTAGGCGCCGCCGACAGCCTGAAAACGTTCCTCGAAGCACCGCTGGCGCATCCTGAGCAGGGTGACCAGACGCTGGACACCAATGAGCCGGTTACCCTTAGCGCCGTGGATCTGTTTATCACCTCGCCGGAAGGCAAAATGCTGGTTGGGCCGCTGAACTTCACGCTTAACGCCGGGCAACGCGCCGTGCTGGTTGGCCTGAGTGGCTCCGGTAAAAGCTCGCTGCTGAATGCGCTGGCCGGCTTCCTGCCCTACAGCGGCTCGCTGAAAGTGAACGGCGTTGAATTACGCAATCTGCACCCGGAAGGCTGGCACCGCATGATGAGCTGGGTCGGGCAAAACCCGCAGCTTCCAGCCGCCACGCTGCGCGAGAACGTCCTGCTCGGGAATCCGGAGGCCAGCGAACAACAGTTACAGCAGGCGCTGGATAAAGCCTGGGTCAGCGAATTCCTGCCGCAGCTTCCTGACGGTATCGACACCGTTGTCGGAGAACAGGCCGCACGTCTGTCCGTGGGTCAGGCCCAGCGCGTCGCCGTCGCCCGCGCCCTGCTCGCCCCTTGCCGTCTGCTGCTGCTGGATGAACCTGCCGCAAGTCTGGATGCCCACAGCGAACAGCGTGTTATGCAGGCGCTGACCGAAGCCTCCACCCAACAAACCACGCTGATGGTCACTCATCAGCTTGAAGGCATTACCGATTGGGATGCTATCTGGGTGATGGAAAACGGCCAGATTATTGAGCAGGGCACGTATCAGCAACTGGTTGATGCTAATGGTGTATTTGCCAGCCTGTTGGCTAGCCGTCAGGAGGAGATTTAAATGCGCGCATTATTGCCTTATCTGGCGCTCTACAAACGTCACAAGTGGCTGTTAAGCCTGGGCGTTGTTCTGGCGATTATCACCCTGCTCGCAAGCATTGGCTTACTGACCCTTTCCGGCTGGTTTCTTTCTGCCTCAGCGGTTGTCGGGTTCGCGGGCGCTTACACCTTCAACTACATGCTGCCAGCGGCAGGCGTACGTGGCGCGGCGATTATCCGCACCGCCGGGCGCTACTTTGAGCGGCTGGTCAGTCATGATGCAACCTTCCGCGTTTTGCAGCATCTGCGCGTCTTTACCTTCAGCAAGCTGCTGCCGCTGTCGCCCGCCGGGCTGGCGCGTTTTCGCCAAGGCGAACTGCTTAACCGTATGGTGGCGGACGTCGATACCCTCGACCACCTCTACCTGCGCGTTATTTCGCCATTAGTCGGTGCGTTAGTCGTCATTCTGGTGGTGACCGCCGGGCTTAGCCTACTGGACGTTGGTCTGGCGCTTACCCTAGGCGGCATTATGCTGGCCACGCTGCTGGTGCTGCCGCCGCTATTCTATCGCGCAGGTAAACCCACCGGCGAACAGCTGACAAGCCTACGTGGGCAGTATCGCCAACAGTTAACCGGCTGGCTGCAGGGACAGGCAGAGCTGACTATTTTTAACGCCAGCCAGCGTTATCGGAAGCAAATGGAGCAAACCGAACTTAACTGGCACGACGCCCAGCGCCGTCAGTCTGAGCTGACCGCCCTGTCACAGGCGTTAATGCTGCTAATTGGCGGCGTCGCTGTGGTCTCCATGCTGTGGTTAGCCGCTGGCGGCGTTGGTAGCAATAGCCAACCCGGCGCGCTGATTGCGCTCTTTGTATTCTGTGCGCTGGCGGCCTTTGAAGCGCTGGCGCCAGTGACCGGAGCCTTCCAACATCTTGGGCAGGTTATCGCCTCGGCGCTGCGCATCAGCCAGATTATTGAACAGCAACCGGAAGTGACCTTCCCGGAACAGACGGTGGCGCGTCCTCAACAGGTATCGCTGACGCTGGATCGGGTGTCATTCACCTACCCTCAACAAGCGCAGCCTGCGCTGAATAATCTGTCTCTGAATATTACTGCGGGCCAGCATATCGCCCTCCTCGGCCGTACCGGCTGCGGTAAATCGACGCTGCTCCAGTTGCTTACCCGCGCCTGGGACCCGCAGCAGGGCGAGATTCTGCTGAACGGCATGCCGCTGACCCAGTTTGATGAGCAGACGCTGCGTCAGACCATCAGCCTGGTGCCGCAGCGCGTGCATCTGTTCAGCGCCACTCTGCGCGATAACCTGCTGCTGGCTAAGCCTAACGCAAGCGATGAAGCGCTCAGCGATGTTCTGCGTCGTACCGGCCTTGAGAAGCTGCTCGAAGACGCCGGGCTGAACAGCTGGCTGGGTGAAGGTGGGCGTCAACTTTCCGGTGGCGAGCTGCGTCGGCTGGGGATTGCGCGGGCGTTGCTGCACGATGCACCGCTGATGATGCTGGATGAGCCGACTGAAGGATTAGACGCCACCACCGAGAGCCAGGTGCTTGAACTACTGGCCGACGTAATGCGTCATAAAACGCTGCTGATGGTGACCCATCGTCTGCGCGGGCTGGCGCGATTTAATCAGATAATTGTCATGGACAACGGGCAAATTATTGAGCAAGGTAATCACGCAGAACTGCTGGCAAAACAAGGTCGTTACTACCAGTTTAAACAGCGTCTGTAGACTATGATTAGTTAACCCTGTTTCGTGAGGTCATCGCGACATGCGCCTTGTCCAGCTTTCTCGACACTCGATCGCGTTTCCCTCACCTGAGGGCGCATTACGTGAACCAAACGGACTGCTCGCTTTAGGGGGCGATCTCGGCCCTGCACGCCTGCTGATGGCCTATCAGCGCGGCATTTTTCCGTGGTTTTCCCCCGGTGACCCTATCCTCTGGTGGTCGCCGGATCCCCGCGCCGTGTTGTGGCCTGAGCAGTTTCATCTCAGTCGCAGCATGAAGCGGTTTCACAAAACCTCCCCTTATCGCGTGACGATCAACTACGCCTTTAGCGATGTGATCGCCGGCTGCGCGCAGGATCGCCACGAAGGTACCTGGATTACCACCAGCATCAGCCAGGCCTATCATCGCCTGCACGAGCTTGGTCATGCGCACTCTATCGAGGTATGGCAGGAGAACACGCTGGTAGGCGGCATGTACGGCGTTGCCATGGGCGAACTGTTCTGCGGCGAGTCGATGTTCAGCCGCGCGGAGAACGCCTCTAAGACGGCGCTGTACGTCTTTTGCGAGGCATTCCGTCAGGCGGGTGGCAAACTCATCGACTGTCAGGTGCTCAATAGCCACACCGCCTCCCTGGGCGCGGAGGAAATTCCACGTCGTGACTACCTAGAACATCTCAATACGCTTCGCATGCAGCCGCTTGCCGATAAGTTTTGGGTACCCCGTGCGCTCTTTTTACCTGAAGCGTAAATGATTTCAGCACAATTGCCATCAGGATGATATAATTGCCGACGAGAGTCGCTTCTGCCTTTTACCCCGCCGACGTTTGGGAATCTTCGAGTCAGATAACGCCCACGTTTATCCTGCTGTTTCCGGCCTGGTTCGTGCCCATCACACGATGCATTTGTGTGGTGAAAGGGTAATGCGCAAAAACGACTTTCGCCGATTAAGACGGACAATTCTTTACTTACTTGATGAACTTCGGCATTATCTTGCCGGTTCAAATTACGGTAGTGATACCCCAGAGGATTAGATGGCCAAAGAAGACAATATTGAAATGCAGGGTACCGTTCTTGATACGTTACCTAATACCATGTTCCGCGTAGAACTGGAAAACGGGCACGTGGTTACTGCACATATCTCCGGTAAAATGCGCAAAAACTACATCCGTATCCTGACGGGCGACAAAGTGACTGTTGAGCTGACCCCGTACGACCTGAGCAAAGGCCGCATTGTCTTCCGTAGTCGCTAATCGCCGCAGATAATGAGCGTCTGGCGCTACTTTCGCCGAGCGCTATTTGCCGAATATTAATGCCTCGCTTATAGCGGGGCATTTTTTTGTCTTTTCCACATCACCTCATAAATTGTGCGCTTCCGGTTTTCGCGATTTTTGCCAGTGATGGTGCTCACGCAGCCCTTCTGCTGACTCTTCCGCCATCACACGTAACTCATCGCTATCCGCTTCATGACGGAGCTGATGATCGGCATTTTTTACCCACAAAAACTGATGTCCTTTATGTCCGGCCATAAGTTGACCAGAGAATAACGCGCTGGTGAGTAAAATCACCGATAACAATTTCGAAAACATTATGCCACCGCTTGGTTATCTTCTGCCTCCATCATGCCAACCCTTACGTCTGGTTATTATCCGGCTGTTCAAATTTGCGAAAATGGAATGTCAGCGTGAAACAACGAAGATGGCGCATAAAAAAACCGAGCTGTTGACAGCTCGGTTTTTGTTTTTACCGCAAGTGATTAACGTTAATGCGCCGCTTCTGGCTTATGCTTCTGCGCACTCTGGAAGCCGTAGGTCAGTTCGTTCTTCTCGTTGTCGAGCGCCACGGTGACCTGGCCGCCGTCAACCAGCGAGCCAAACAGCAGTTCGTTGGCCAGCGGTTTTTTCAGGTTGTCCTGAATCACACGCGCCATTGGACGCGCGCCCATCGCACGGTCGTAGCCTTTCTCGGCCAGCCAGTTGCGGGCCTCCTGGCTGACTTCCAGCGACACGCCTTTCTGATCCAGTTGAACCTGCAGCTCGACGATGAACTTATCGACGACCTGGTGGATCACGTCAGTCGACAGATGATCGAACCAGATAATGTTATCGAGACGGTTACGGAACTCCGGCGTAAAGATCTTTTTGATCTCCTCCATCGCGTCGGTGCTGTTGTCCTGCTGGATAAGGCCAATCGATTTACGCTCGGTTTCACGTACGCCGGCGTTGGTGGTCATCACCAGCACCACGTTACGGAAATCGGCTTTACGACCGTTGTTATCGGTCAGCGTACCGTTGTCCATCACCTGCAACAGCAGGTTAAAGACGTCCGGGTGCGCTTTTTCGATTTCGTCCAGCAGCAGTACCGCGTGCGGATGCTTGATAACCGCATCGGTCAGCAGGCCGCCCTGGTCAAAACCAACGTATCCCGGAGGCGCACCGATCAGGCGGCTCACCGTATGGCGTTCCATATACTCGGACATATCGAAACGCAGCAGCTCAATGCCCATCGCCTTCGCCAGCTGGACGGTCACTTCCGTTTTACCCACCCCAGTCGGGCCAGCAAACAGGAAGGAGCCCACCGGGCGATGATCGTGGCCGAGGCCTGCGCGGCTCATCTTAATGGCTTCGGTCAACGCATCAATAGCGTTATCCTGGCCGAATACCAGCATCTTCAGACGGTTGCCGAGGTTTTTCAGCGTATCGCGATCGCTTTGGGAGACGCTTTTCTCCGGGATACGCGCAATACGCGCCACCACGGATTCAATGTCCGCCACGTTGATCGTTTTCTTACGCTTGCTCACCGGCATCAGACGGGCGCGCGCGCCTGCCTCATCAATCACGTCAATGGCCTTATCCGGCAGATGACGATCGTTGATGTATTTCACCGCCAGCTCCACCGCCGCACGTACCGCTTTCGCGGTGTAACGGACATCGTGGTGTGCTTCGTATTTCGGCTTCAGGCCGTTCAGGATCTGTACAGTCTCTTCTACCGACGGTTCGGTAATATCGATTTTCTGGAAACGACGCGCCAGCGCCCTGTCCTTCTCAAAGATATTGCTGAACTCCTGGTAAGTGGTGGAGCCCATCACCCGAATTTTGCCGCTGGAGAGCAGCGGCTTAATCAGGTTCGCGGCATCCACCTGCCCACCCGACGCAGCGCCCGCACCGATAATGGTGTGGATCTCGTCGATGAACAGAATGCTGTTGGTGTCCTGCTCTAACTGCTTGAGCAGCGCTTTAAAGCGTTTTTCGAAATCGCCACGATACTTGGTGCCCGCCAGCAGCGAACCAATATCGAGCGAGTAGATAGTACAGTCGGCCATGATTTCCGGCACGTCGCCGCGCACGATGCGCCATGCGAGGCCTTCAGCAATCGCCGTTTTACCGACACCAGACTCCCCCACCAGCAGCGGGTTATTCTTACGGCGACGGCACAGCACCTGAATGGCGCGCTCCAGCTCTTTGTCGCGGCCAATCAGCGGGTCAATTCCCCCGACGCGAGCAAGCTGATTAAGATTGGTGGTGAAGTTTTCCATACGTTCCTCCCCGCCTGCTTGCTCTTCGTTAGTCTGCTGATTCCCGGAATCGGAAGGCTGGCTTGGCTCGTCTTTACGCGTGCCGTGAGAGATGAAGTTCACCACGTCAAGGCGGCTGACTTCATGTTTACGCAGAAGATACGCAGCCTGCGACTCCTGCTCGCTGAAAATAGCCACGAGGACGTTAGCGCCGGTGACTTCGCTACGCCCGGAAGACTGGACGTGGAAGACCGCACGCTGCAGAACACGCTGGAAGCTGAGCGTCGGTTGCGTTTCGCGCTCTTCTTCACTGACCGGTAGCACCGGCGTGGTTTGTTCGATGAAGGCTTCGAGTTCCTGACGCAGCGCCACCAGATCGACCGAGCACGCTTCCAGCGCTTCACGGGCTGATGGGTTGCTAAGCAGAGCCAGCAACAGATGCTCGACGGTCATAAACTCGTGACGGTGCTCGCGCGCTCTGGCGAAAGCCATGTTTAAACTGAGTTCCAGTTCTTGATTGAGCATAGGCACCTCCCCCAATTTTCATGCCTGTATCAGGCTTGTTCCAGCGTACACAACAGTGGATGCTCGTTCTCCCTCGCGTACTGATTCACCATGGCAACTTTGGTCTCGGCGACTTCTGCCGTAAAGACACCACAAATTGCTTTACCTTGATAGTGAACCGTTAGCATCAGTTGTGTTGCGCGTTCTACATCATAAGAAAAGAATTTTTGTAACACGTCAATAACAAACTCCATCGGAGTGTAATCATCATTGACCAATATCACTTTATACATCGATGGGGGCTTAAGCCCATCCTGAAGTTTATCTGCCGAAAGCTGGTCGAAATCCAGCCAGTCTCTGGTCTTACTCATTGTCAGTCATCATTGTGGGTGTCATCTCGTGCTACTGACGTTCCTGTTTGCACTTAAGCGCCTCGTATTATTGACGGTATTAATGACACATTTACCGTCCGCTACGCAGCCACTTGCTCCTGTGCATACACGTTCTAAATTTACTGTAGATCATAGATAGCTATCACCTATAGCTGTCATTCGCGAACTCTGTCACATTCCCGTCAATAGCGTTAACTGCTTCAAATTTTGATGCATTTTCCCCCTTCAGCCTCCCTCAAACGCTTGACGCATTGTGCGAAATATCTAAATTGTACTGGCGAGAGTTGGTGAGGTTTTGAACAACTCCTGACTCCACCACCGGTTCATTCCATCTACTTATAAACGTATAATAGTGTTACGAAGGATGTCGAAGTATGGAAATGGGTACTGTTAAGTGGTTCAACAATGCTAAAGGGTTCGGTTTTATTTGCCCGGAAGGCGGTGGCGAGGACATCTTCGCCCATTACTCCACCATCCAGATGGATGGGTACAGAACGTTAAAAGCCGGGCAATCCGTCCAGTTTGATGTCCACGAGGGGCCGAAAGGTAATCATGCCAGCGTGATTATCCCTCTGGAAGCAGAAACAGCCGCCTAGTTACTGCCCCATTGTGTACATCCCGCTGTCAAAATGCCAGTCCTTCTGACTGGCATTTTTTCATTTCTTTTGCGCTTATTCCCGCGCCAGCGCATCGACCGGATCGAGCCGGGCAGCGTTGCGCGCAGGTAGCCAACCAAACAGCACGCCGGTCAGCGTCGAGCAGATAAATGCCGTCAGCAGGGCCAGCGGTGAGAAGCCGATTTCCCATCCCGGCAGCACCAACTGTAAGAGCAGCGCAATCATCATGGAAAGCGCCACGCCGATCGCACCGCCGACAAGGCAGACCAGGATCGCCTCTATCAGGAACTGCTGCAGCACGTTGCTGGCCCGCGCCCCAACCGCCATACGAATGCCGATTTCCCGGGTACGCTCCGTCACCGACACCAGCATAATGTTCATCACGCCAATACCGCCCACCACCAGCGAAATCACCGCCACCAGCGTTAAGAACAGCTGTAATGTATGTGTGGTGCGTTCTGCCGTTTTCAAGACGCTGTCCATGTTCCAGACGAAGAAATCTTTTTTGCCGTGCCGCAGATTGAGTAGCCGGGTGAGTTGCTCTTCCGCAAGGCTGCTGTCGTAACCCTCTTTCACCCTGACGGTAATCGAGTTTAGCCACGTCTGCCCCATCACCCTTCCGGACATCGTTGAGTATGGCAACCAAACGCGCAGAATTTTGCTGCTGCCAAACATCGACTGTTTTTCATCTGCCACACCGATAACCGTCGCGGGCATATTGCCGACCAGAATGACTTCGCCTACCACATTGGCTTTATTCGGGAACAGCTGGCGGCGCGTGTTGCTATCGAGCACCACCACCTGCGAACGTTCCGCGGACTGTACGCCGTTAAAGGTATTCCCTTCGCTGAAGGTCATGCCGTAAACGTTAAAGTAGTGCTGCCCGATACCCTGAACGCTGGCGGCGACATCAA
Source organism: Kluyvera sp. CHPC 1.2972 (assembly GCF_036759925.1). Classification (NCBI taxonomy): domain Bacteria; kingdom Pseudomonadati; phylum Pseudomonadota; class Gammaproteobacteria; order Enterobacterales; family Enterobacteriaceae; genus Kluyvera; species Kluyvera sp. CHPC 1.2972. Next base: position 12,888 of record NZ_JAPKIB010000020.1, read on the forward strand.
TATTGCCTGCCCTGACGCGCAGGTTTTTTGACACCGATGGGGTGACTGAACTGACCCACGACTGCTTTTCAATCGCCAGCAGGTCATCGTATTTCAACGACTGCTGGTACTGCGGGTCGTCATCGCCGAAATCTTTCCCCGGATAGACATCAATGGTGTTGGTACCGATAGCGCGAATATCCGCCAGCACCATCTGCTTGGCCGCGTCGCCCACCACCACGATGGAGACCACCGAGGCGATGCCGATGATAATGCCCAGCATGGTCAGCAGCGTGCGCATTTTATTGGCAACCATCGCGCGCCAGGCCATCGACAACGCTTCGCGGAAGCTGTTGCTGAACTGCTGCCAGCCGGACGCATTCTGAGCTGCAGGTTTGCGCGCCGCTACCGTCGTCTGACGCGGGGGCGGATTATGGATAATTTCGCCGTCACGAATTTCAATCACCCGCTCGGCCTGCGAGGCAACCTGCGGGTCGTGGGTGACGATAATAATGGTGTGCCCCTGCTCTTTTAGCTGATGCAGGATAGCCATCACCTCTTCACCCGAATGGGTATCAAGCGCCCCCGTGGGTTCATCGGCAAGTATCACCTGACCGCCGTTCATCAACGCGCGGGCAATACTGACGCGCTGCTGCTGGCCGCCGGAAAGCTGCGAAGGCGCATAATCCACGCGATCGGCAAGCCCAAGACGCTGCAGCAGTTCTCCAGCGCGCTCAAGGCGGGCTTTGCGCTCCATGCCAGCATAGACGGCAGGCACTTCAACGTTCTGCGCGGCCGTCAGGTGAGACAGCAAATGGTAGCGCTGAAAGATAAAGCCAAAATGCTCGCGCCGCAGCGCTGCCAGCGCATCGCTATCCAGCGTCGCGACATCTACCCCGGCAACCCGATAAGTCCCGCTCGTGGGCTTATCAAGACAGCCCAGGATATTCATCAGAGTGGATTTGCCCGAACCGGAGGCCCCGACAATCGCCACCATCTCACCGGCGTTAATTTGCAGTGAGATGCCTTTAAGCACATCCACGCTGCCGTCACCGGACGGGTAGCTGCGACGGATGTTGCTCAGTTCAAGCAGTGCGGTCATTGTGCGGCCCCGGCTTTACCTTCTCCGGTAATCACCTCATCGCCCGCCTCCAGCCCTTTGGCAATTTCCACATCGGTGTCGTTACGCGCGCCAATCACGACTTCACGGGTTTTCACCTCGCCGTTACGCAGCAGGCGTACGTTGTAGCGATTATCGCCCACGTTCTCACCCAACGCGGAAAGCGGGATGGTCAGCACATCGTTTACGCCACCGAGCTGGATATGCACCTGAGCCGTCATGTCCAGGCGCAAAACGCCCTGCGGGTTAGGCACTTCAAAACGGGCATAGTAGAAGATGGCATCGTTGACCTTTTCCGGCGTTGGCAGAATGTCTTTGAGCGTACCTTCGTAACGCGTCAGCGGGTCACCCAACACCGTAAACCAGGCTTTCTGCCCAGGCTTGAGGTGGATAACATCGGCCTCCGACACCTGCGCTTTCACCAGCATGGTACGGAGATCGGCAAGAGTCAGAATATTCGGCGCCTGCTGAGCGGCAATCACCGTCTGCCCCTGCAGAGTAGTAATTTGCGTGACTTCGCCCGCCATAGGCGCGACGATGCGGGTGAAATCGAGGTTGGTTTTAGCGGTGTCCAGAGAGGCCTGATTTCGCTTAATTTGTGCGTCAATTGTGCCAATCTGCGCTTTTTTCACCACCATTTCGGTGGCAGCCGTGTCCAGATCCTGGCGCGAAATTGCCTGGGTTTTTGCCAACTGCTGCTGACGTGAAAAGGTCACGCTCGCCAGCTTCCATTCCGCTTCCGCCTGCTGGCGCTGCGCTCGCAGTTCCATCAACGTGGCTTCCACCTCTTTTATCTGGTTTTGCGCCTGTTCGGGGTCAATCACCCCTAGCAGCTGATCTTTCGCGACTTTATCGCCAATGTTCACCGACAATGTTTTCAACTGTCCGCTCACCTGCGCGCCGACGTCCACTTTGCGTAGCGCGTCAAGTTTGCCGGTGGCCAGTACGCTCTGCTCAAGGGAGCCCTTGCGGACAATCAACGTCTGGTAATTGGGCAACGGCGCGTTCAGCGTTTTCCAGACCGCTATCACGGCAATGATCACGACGATCGCCGCAATCACATAGCGTTTTTTAAACTTTCCCTTGATGTTCATAAAAATCCTGTATTCCCCAGTGTATTCGACAGAATGTAAAAGCTAATGTAAACAGAAGGTAAACGGGTCATAACAAACACTTAAGCATTCTCTGGTTATTGAGATTTGGTTTAGTTTTCCAATTGTAAACTTTAGAAAAGTTTTTATTCAGGTCGCCAGCCATGTCTCAACTCAGTGATAATTCACTCTCCTCAGCACGCTCATTTTCCAGTTTTGGTCTATTTTTCAGCCTGTTTAGTGGCCAATGGCAACCAGGGAAACAGTGGCAAAAACGCAGCTTTCGGCGGAAGTTTATGCTGCGATCGTTGCTCATGCCACGTTTAAGCCGTGAATGGATGCGCGAGCTTTCCCAATGGTCAAATCTTAACGCGGTACTGGCACGCCAACCTCGCCTGCCGGTGCGGCTACATCGTCCTTACCTGGCCGTTAATTTTGCCCGCCCTCTGGTCGTGGATGCGCTGCGCTATCACTATAAGCTGTTATCTGAGGCAATGTCCTCTGAAGAGTTTGAGACCTATCTGAATTCGCAGTATTTCCCGCTCGCAAAAGTGGAGGGGAAAAACGGCGAGATCTTCAGCTTTGAATTGACCATGGAAGTCAATCTCGACAAAGAAGGTGAAAGTACCGTCCTGATGCGCAACGGAAATGGCGATACGCTGGCGGAAATGACTTTTACCATCCTGAACTATCAGAATCAGCGCACGCTGTTTATTGGCGGACTGCAGGGTGGCAAACGCGAGCTTCCCCATGAAGCCATTCAGGAAGCGACCAAGGCCTGCCACGGCCTGTTCCCAAAACGCCTGGTGATGGAAGCCATTTGCCACTTTGCTGAGCGTCTGCAGGTGGAGCAAATTCTTGCCGTTAGCAACGCGGTCCATATTTTCCGTGGCGAGCGCTACCACGATAAAAACAAAACCATCCTCTCTGATTACGACACCTTCTGGGAAGCCGTCGGTGGCGAATGCGATCAAACCGGCTATTTTCATATCCCCGGCGCTATCGCCCGCAAAGATATCGCCGAGATCGCGAGTAAAAAGCGCGCGGAATACCGCCGTCGCTATGAGCTGCTCGATACCATTGATGTACAAATGTCAGCGCTCTTTAACCCGCGTTAAGCTTTCTTTTCCGCGCGCTGCTGATGCAGTGCGCTGAAAACAGTAAAAAACAGACATCATCAAACCTAAACGCTTAATCAACAAGCGTTAATCTCCACAATTCTTACATTTGTTGAAATTGTGTTGAGAGTCTCGTTGCTTAAATAGGTAAATCTTTCTTATGAGATTATCCTTATGTCCAGTATCGCCGCGCTTTCCCCGTCAACCTCCCTGCAACCTGAGTCCAGTTGGCACTTCTTTCGGCTGCTGTCGAGCGGCGCGTTAACACCCGGTCGGGCGTGGCAAAATCCAGGCTACCGCTTCAAGTTCATACTGCGTTCATTGAGTACCCCGCATATGACCGGCAAGCTACTGGACCGTCTGGCGAAACAACCACATTTAATGCAGATTCTGGACGTACAGCCCGGCCTACCGTGCCGTCTGCACCGTCCGTGGTTATCCATTCACACCGATCCCCAGCAGACGATCGAGGCATTAAGCTGGCACTATCAGCAACTGCTAAGCCATCTGCCTGAGGGTGTGACGCAAGGATATCTTTCGCCACACGGCGCACTACTGGCGACGCTCAACGGCAAAGAGGGTCAGCAATACGCTATACGCCTGAACGCGGATGCCATGCAGGATAAAGAAGGTGAAGCAACGCTAACGTTTCGCGATGAAAACAACACCGTGTTGGCTGAGCTGACCTTTACGTTATGTCAGTTCAACGGGGTGAATACGTTTTATATTGGGGGTTTGCAGGGGGCGAAGGCGCATGTTCCGCACCAGCTTATTCAGACGGCAACAAAAGCCTGCCACGGCCTGTTCCCGAAAAGGCTTGTGGTCGATGCGCTGTTAACGCTGACCGCACCGCTGTCGGTAGAACACGTGCGTGCCGTCAGTAACGAGACGCATATCTATCGCAGCATTCGCTATCGTCGCAAAAAGCGCGACAAGCTGCATGCCGATTACAACAGCTTCTGGGAATCGCTCAGCGCAACGGTAGACAACAAAGGTGAGTACGTGCTTCCGCTGGCGCTGCCGCGTAAGACCATGGAAGAGATTGCCAGCAAAAAACGCGCGGAGTACCGCCGCCGCTACGAGCTGCTGGATACGCTCCAGCAGCAGATTTTGCAGGCCACCACACTCTAATCCGCTTTCCCGCGCGCCAGCCAGACGACGCGGGAAAACATTTTCTTCAGTAAAGGCGGTACGGCTTCCGTTCCTCGTCGACCCGCCTCCATGGCCACTTCAATCGCCAGATCAGGCTTCGACGAACGATGGATGGCCTTGGTAATCACCCGGCGCATGTTCATTGGGATATTTTCCGGCAATTGGGCAACGCGATGGTAAACACTGGAAAAACCCTGCTTATACATAAAGTGTTCCATATCCAGTGCTGGCAGCGTGGTCAGGTGATGATGTTCCTGATCCCGGTCGTTGTTGAGTAAACCGCGCACGGTGGCGGCGTACTTCTTCCCGGCCTCATCACCGTCGACCAGCACATGCCATTCAATGCCCATTCGCCGAGCAAACTTGATAAGCGGTTTTAATCCCGACTGGGCAAACTCAATAACTTTCACCCCTTCAGCATCAAAGTGATGACCACACTGGCGCGCCAGTTCGTTAATCACCCAGGTCTCCGTCTCTCCTTCCACCAGCAGCCAGCAGCGGGCAAACAGCGATGAGGCGCGGTTAAAGCGGATATGGAAGGAGATGCGGCGGCTGTCTTCAGCGCTCATTCCTTCCGGCCCTAAACGCCAGGCGGAAACGCGGGACGATTCGCGCACCAGACGGCAGACGTACTGCATCGGGGTCAGCGACAGCAGTTCGCCGGAATTGGTGGTTGCAATACGCTGCAAAGGCAGCAGGTTCAGCAGACTCCAGGCCACGGAGAGCATAATCGGATGCAGACGGGTTTCCGGGTCTTCCACCAGCAGCAGCGGACGAGCGTCTTTATCCAGCCTGACGGTTCCTTTCGCCTGCAATAAGGTGGCGAACATACCCAACAGGATCACCCGATGATTGCGAGCGCCGGGTTTGTCGATCATCCGGTTGATCAGATCAAGATAGCGCCAGCTACGCTGCTCGTCGTGAGAACGGCGGCGCATCAGGCGTTGAATCGCCGGGCCAGAGCCTTGTTCCGAGAAGTAGTGTTCCAGCAGTTGCCCCATCGCTGAGAGCCCCTGGCGGATTTGCCCATCGCTCAGGTTTTGCGGGCTGGTGACCAGCTCACGTGATAGATAATCCAGCTGGCGGGCGGTAATCTCGACATCCGGCACGTTCGGCACCGTGCCGTTACGGATACGGCGCATAAAGCGCGCATCGCGCAGTCGCAGCACCGGCATCAGGCGAATCAGTTCGCGCGCGCAGGCATCAATATCATCCAGCTCCAGCGCCTGACCGTCGCTGTCGATAAAGCTACGCAACGTGAGTACGCTGCCGTCGGCGGCTAGCTCACCTTCCAGGCGATAGAAAATGCGCTGATAGCCGTCAGGGCACAGCGACCAACAGCCAGTGAGGCCACGGTAGCGACGCCCACGATAGCGCCCCGGCTCGTTCTCACGAAAGGTCAGAATGATGTGCAGATGGTGCTCACGCCCCTGAACGTCGCCGGGCGGGAACCAAAAATCGTTGCGAACAAAGTGGTACAGCCCTTCATGCGGGGAAAGCAGCAGCGTCAATGCATCCAGCAGACTCGACTTCCCCCAGGCGTTTTCGCCGATTAAGACATTATTGTGTTCCAGCATTAACGACAAACGGTTAATGCCGCGAAACCCTGCAATCTCGGTGCGCTCAAGAAGCATAACTCCTCCGTAACACGATACGCCTGCTCTCCTTTCATTCTCGCAGTATAGCGGCATGAAAGGGCATTGACATCCGCTCATTCCCTTACTTTCAGGCAGAAGGCATCGTCATTAACCGTACAAAGTAATAAAGTGCGCTCGCCATCACTCTTCGCGATTATTCCTAAAATAATGCACTACACTCTGAATTAATGAAAAGATTGCTTAAGGATTAACACCACATTGTTTTGCATCAAAGTTCGCGTATTTATTTAACTGGTTAAGGGATGAGGTTAGTTTTTAAAATAACGCTGACTATACCCGCCATTCAATTCAGGCCGGTGTAAATTCAGTCGTCATCCTTTATGACGATGATATTTTCAATTCGAGGTGGTTATGTTTAGAAAATTGGCTGCAGAGTGCTTTGGCACCTTCTGGCTGGTATTTGGTGGTTGCGGCAGTGCGGTTCTGGCTGCCGCATTCCCAGAGTTAGGGATTGGCTTTGCGGGTGTGGCGCTGGCGTTCGGTTTAACCGTTCTCACCATGGCTTTTGCAGTAGGGCACATTTCTGGCGGCCATTTTAACCCGGCAGTGACGCTGGGCCTTTGGGCGGGCGGTCGTTTCCCGGCTAAAGATGTTATCGGCTATATCATTGCCCAGGTTGTGGGCGGGATTATTGCTGCGGCTATTCTGTATCTCATCGCCAGCGGTAAAGCAGGCTTTGATGCAGCGGCCAGCGGCTTTGCTTCTAACGGCTACGGCGAACACTCACCGGGCGGTTACTCCATGCTGTCCGCTATCGTGATTGAAATCGTGCTGACCTGCGGCTTCCTGCTGGTTATCCACGGTGCAACCGATAAAAATGCACCAGCGGGCTTCGCCCCAATTGCTATCGGTCTGGCACTGACCCTGATTCACCTGATCAGCATTCCAGTGACGAACACCTCTGTTAACCCAGCGCGTAGTACCGCGGTGGCTATCTTCCAGGGCGGTTGGGCGTTGAACCAGCTGTGGCTCTTCTGGGTCATGCCAATTATCGGCGGTATCCTCGGTGGTCTGATTTATCGCACCCTGCTGGAAAAGAAATAATACGGCTGTAGCCCTGACGAGGCGCTCAGGCGCCGACGACGGATAAGAAAGACCCGGCTTTGTCGGGTCTTTCTTTTTTCGTGGCTTTACTCAGTATGGGCTTTTCGGTAGTGTCTGTGCGCTATTTCAACACTGCAAGGAACTGAGCACGTCATGTTATCGGGATTGCTAATCATTCTGGTGCCACTCATTATCGGCTACCTTATCCCCCTTACCCACCGCAGCGCGCTGCAGTTAATCAACCGTCTGCTAAGCTGGATTGTTTATCTTATTCTCTTCTTTATGGGGATCAGTCTGGCATTCCTGGATAATCTGGCGGACAACCTGTTAGCTATTTTCCACTATTCTGCTATTAGTATTGTGGTTATTTTAGCGTGTAATACGCTAGCGCTGATGTGGCTTGAAAAAGTGCGTCCGTGGGGGCATCCGCACCATCAGGAAAAATTACCGTCCCGCGTTGCCATGGCGCTGGAATCATTAAAACTGTGCTTTGTTGTGATTGCCGGTTTCGTGGTTGGGCTAAGTGGTTTTGCTTTTTTACAGCATGCCACCGACGCCAGCGAATATACGCTTATCTTCCTCCTGTTCCTTGTAGGTATTCAGCTGAGAAATAGTGGTATGACGCTGCGGCAAATAATTCTCAACCGTCGCGGCATGCTAATTGCGCTGGTGGTGGTCGCAAGTTCGATGGTGGCCGGGGTGATTAACGCTTTTCTGCTCGGACTACCGATTAAAACCGGAATGGCGATGGCTTCTGGATTCGGCTGGTATTCGCTCTCAGGTATTCTTCTGACTGATGCTTATGGCCCGGTGATTGGCAGCGCCACCTTCTTTAATGACCTCGCGCGCGAGCTGCTCGCGATCATGCTGATTCCCGGTCTGGTTCGCCGCAGCCGTTCAACAGCGCTGGGGCTGTGCGGGGCAACGTCAATGGACTTTACCCTGCCGGTGCTACAACGTTCCGGCGGCGTGGAAATGGTGCCACCTGCCATCGTCCACGGCTTCCTGCTGAGTCTGCTGGTTCCTCTGATGATGGCCTTCTTCACCGCCTGATACCTCTATGGCGGTAGCCCCGGCTGCCGCCAAAATTGCGCTAAATCAACCTCCCTTTAAGTTGCACCAGAAATCCCTTTTCAAGGCTTAGCACCAGGCTTACTCTTAAACATGTATATTAAATATAACTTTAAAAGGTGTGACCATGTTTTGTGTGCAATGTGAACAAACCATCCGTACTCCGGCAGGGAACGGCTGCTCTTATGCACAGGGTATGTGCGGTAAGACCGCTGAAACATCCGATCTGCAGGATCTGCTGATTGCGTCCCTGCAAGGTCTGTCCGCATGGGCGGTTAAAGCTCGCGAATACGGCATTATCAGCCACGACGTCGATAACTTTGCCCCGCGCGCGTTCTTCTCTACCCTGACTAACGTTAACTTCGATTCCCCACGTATCGTTAGCTATGCCCGTGAAGCCATCGCGATGCGTGACGCGCTGAAAGCGCAGTGCCTGGCCGTTGATGCTAGCGCCACCGTTGATAACCCAATGGCTGACCTGCAGCTGGCCAGCGACGATCTGGGTGCCCTGCAACAGCAGGCTGCGGAATTCACTCCGAACAAAGATAAAGCGACCATCGGTGAGAACATTCTCGGCCTGCGTCTGCTTTGCCTGTACGGTCTGAAAGGTGCAGCAGCCTATATGGAACACGCCCACGTTCTCGGCCAGTACGACAACGACATCTACGCGCAGTATCACAAAATCATGGCGTGGCTGGGTACCTGGCCTTCCGATATGAACGCTCTGCTGGAGTGTTCAATGGAAATCGGCCAGATGAACTTCAAAGTGATGAGCATTCTGGACGCCGGTGAAACCACTAAATACGGTCACCCAACGCCAACTCAGGTCAACGTGAAAGCGACCGAAGGCAAATGTATTCTGATCTCCGGCCACGACCTGAAAGACCTTTACAACCTGCTGGAGCAAACCGAAGGCACCGGCGTTAACGTCTATACCCACGGCGAAATGCTGCCAGCACACGGCTACCCAGAGCTGCGTAAATTCAAACACCTGATCGGTAACTACGGCAGCGGCTGGCAGAACCAGCAGGTTGAATTTGCCCGCTTCCCTGGCCCAATCGTGATGACCTCTAACTGCATCATCGACCCAACCGTAGGCGCTTACGACGACCGTATCTGGACCCGTAGCATCGTCGGCTGGCCGGGCGTGAGCCACCTCGAAGGCGATAACTTCGGTCCGGTTATCGCTCAGGCACAGCAGATGGCTGGCTTCCCGTACAGCGAAATCCCACATCTGATCACCGTTGGTTTTGGCCGTCAGACCCTGCTGGGCGCAGCGGATACCCTGATTGACCTGGTGAGCCGCGAAAAACTGCGTCACATCTTCCTGGTCGGCGGCTGCGACGGTGCACGCGGTGAACGTAACTACTTCACCGATTTCGCCACCAGCGTACCGGACGACTGCCTGATCCTGACCCTGGCCTGCGGTAAATACCGTTTCAACAAGCTGGAATTCGGCGATATCGAAGGCCTGCCACGTCTGGTCGATGCTGGTCAGTGTAACGATGCTTACTCTGCCATCATCCTGGCGGTAACCCTGGCAGAAAAACTGGGCTGCGGCGTGAACGATCTGCCGCTGTCTCTGGTGCTCTCCTGGTTCGAACAGAAAGCGATTGTGATCCTGCTGACCCTGCTCTCTCTGGGCGTGAAAAACATCGTCACTGGCCCAACCGCACCAGGCTTCTTCACGCCGGACCTGCTGGCTGTCCTCAACGAGAAATTCGGTCTGCGTTCCGTGACCACCGTTGAAGAAGATATGAAGCAGCTGCTGAGCGCGTAAGGAGTAAAGAATGACGATGCCAACAAATCAGTGCCCATGGCGGATGCAGGTTCACCACATCCATCAGGAAACGCCGGACGTATGGACAATTTCGTTGCTCTGCCACGACGCTTATCCGTACCGCGCCGGGCAGTATGCACTGGTCAGCGTGCGCAACTCAGCGGATACGCTGCGTGCCTACACTATCTCCTCTACGCCGGGCGTGAGCGAATACATTACGCTGACCGTCCGCCGTATTGATGACGGTGCCGGTTCGCAGTGGCTGACCCGCGACGTGAAGCGCGGCGACTACATCTGGCTGTCCGATGCGATGGGTGAATTTACCTGTGAAGATAAAGCAGATGACAAGTTCCTGATGCTGGCCGCCGGCTGCGGCGTTACGCCGATTATGTCGATGCGTCGCTGGTTGGCGAAGTACCGTCCAGAGGCCGATGTACAGGTTATCTTTAACGTTCGCTCGCCGCAGGATGTCATTTTTGCCGAAGAGTGGCGTCAGTATCCGGTCACGCTGGTCGCGGAGAATAATGCGACCCATGGTTTTGTTTCTGGTCGACTGAGCACTGAACTGCTGAAAAGCGTGCCGGATCTGGCTTCTCGTACCGTGATGACCTGCGGCCCAGCGCCGTATATGGACATGGTTGAGAACGAGGTGAAGGCGCTTGGCGTGACGCGCTTCTTTAAAGAGAAGTTCTTCACCCCGGTGGCTGATGCAGCAACCAGCGGCCTGAAGTTCACCAAGCTACAGCCGGCGAAAACGTTCTACGCGCCGGTCGGCACCACGCTGCTGGATGCGCTGGAAAGTAACAAAGTGCCGGTAGTCGCTGCATGCCGCGCGGGCGTTTGCGGTTGCTGTAAAACCAAAGTGGTTTCCGGCGAGTATACGGTTACCAGCACCATGACGTTGACCGAGGCGGAAATCGCCGACGGCTACGTACTGGCCTGCTCCTGTCATCCGCAGGGCGATCTGGTACTGGCGTAATCTGCGCTACGATGTGAAAAGGCCACCCGGTTTTGCCGGGTGGCCTTTTTTACGTCTGTGGGTGCTATGAAGATAGCCAACACATAAAGAGTGGCGGGGATTGCTCCCCGCCAGTGCTCTTACTCGGATTCGTAAGCCGTGAAAACAGCCACCTCGGTTTGCCCCGTTTTCAGGCGTACCTCGCAGAGATCTTTCCTCGTTATCAGTACCACCAGAACAACGGTAATACAGATAATTATCAACGTGATAAATCTCCAGCTTTGCTGCTTCATGGCTAACATCTGTCAACGCAAAACAGAAGTGTCACCTTCGGTGCGAAACAGAGATGTCATGCTTTGTTTCAGAGAATGCGTTTGACCGCCTCGCTATATACTTCCGAGCGTGCTCTTTTCCCAACAGAAATCACGAAGACGACAACTTTCTCGTCTATAACCTGGTATACAAGGCGATAGCCTGAAGACCGGAGCTAAATCTTGTAACAGTCGGGCATACCACGGAGCTTGTTCGCTTCAATCCGGGGTGACTCAAGTACTTCAGCTAACTTCTTTTTCAACTGTTCACGTACCGTCGAGCCCAGCTTTCGCCATTCCTTTAGTGCCCGCTCGTCAAAATCCAGAAAATACGCCATCAGAGCTCATCCAGCGTCACACGTACTGGCTTAGGATTACGAAGCCGTTCTTTCACTATCTCCACGAGCTCAGCATCTTCATCGCTCAGGAGTGTCTGTTTGAACGGCAAGCGTTCATTGTCCGCGATATATTCAAGCATGAGACGAAGCGCTTCAGAGGGAGTTATACCCATTTTTTCAAGCGCGGCGTAAGAACGCGCTTTAAGTTCATCGTCTATACGCAGGTTAATGCTACCCATGTCTTACACCTCTTGTAATCACAAATGTCATTACAAGTATTGCACTACAACATGCTTAGAGCAAGTCACGAAGGAAGTCAGAAAAGTAGTCGTAAGAACGGTGAGCACAGTCCGCTTTGTGCCAGAAGCGGAAGTTAACTGCCTTCAATGCGTCAGAGCCCCTTTCAGGACGGTCAATACCAATACAGTTGGATATCTTATTCAGACTGCCAGTAAAGCGGTGAACCGAACGCGTCAATGTAGTAATCGATAATCGCCCGAACGTTTAGCGGAGGGTGGCGAGCATTCGGATAGATTGCCGCGATGTGCTGCGGCTCTGTTTTTATGGAGGTGTCCAGATCAGGCAGCAGCCCGACAAGCTCGCCGCTCTTCAACCTGTCTCCAATCAGCCAGTCAGGAAACAACACAATCCCCATCCCACCGAGTGCGGCAATCAGCAGCGTTTCAGCATTATTGGATGACATCAGTGGCGAGACGGGATAGTGAACCCACTCCTCTCCGTGCCTGCGCAGCAACCAGCGATTTGGTCCCGACGAGCCGCGATAGACCAGGCATTTATGACGAGCGAAATCTTCAGGTGAATCAGGCATGCCGTGCCGGCGGATGTAATCCGGTGACGCGGCAAGATGGTAGAACTGCTGGCCAAACACGCGCGCATGGAATGATGAGTCCGTCAGTGTGCCAATCCGGAAAATGACGTCAGCCGGCTCCCGGTGCGGATCGATGTAATCATCGGTCAGCGTAAGCTCAATGATGAGACCAGGATATCGTTCTGTCAGGCCGGGTAACGCTGGCGCCACATGCCGCTGTCCAAAGAACACCGGCGCGTTTATGCGGACCACTCCGGAAGGCTCAAGCGTTCTCTCGTTTAGTTCCCGCTGTGCCTCTGCGAGGCTGCCCGTCATGGCTCGCGCATAGCGGATAAAAAGATGGCCACTTTCCGTCGGCATGATAGCCCTGGTGTTGCGGTAAAAGAGCTGCTGTCCGAGCGCATCCTCCATCTGATGGATGATGCGCGATACCTGAGAGGCAGATATCCCTTCTCGGCGTGCCACTACAGAGAAATTCTGCGTTTCATAGACGTCTACAAAAATCTGCAGGGCGCGAATATTGATGTTCCCAGGTTCTTTCATTAATGCATATCCCGCACAGGTGTTTATCACATTATGGCATTTTTCTCATCTATGTTAAGTCGTAATCTTCTCCGCCTGAACAACTGGAGACTGATTGTTATGCAACTGATATTGATTTTTATCGTAATTGCAGGAGGCATGGGGCTGTCCGTAGAGGCAGGATTGCTTGGGCCATTGGGTGGAGAGGTCGGTGACCTCTGGGCCACCTTCAGCATATTTGGCGTGGGCGCCGCACTGACATTCCTGCTGATGCTTTTTTTCAGTCCTCGTAACAGCCCGTCGTTCTTTGCACAGCCTTCATGGCAGTTGCTTGGCGGTGTGCTTGGGCCGATTTACGTCATCATCCTGACCGTGGCAACGCCGGCAATCGGCATCGCCATGACTATGATAGGCATCCTGGCAGGCCAGGTCTTCAAAAGCCTGATTATTGACCACTTTGGCCTGCTCGGCACGCCGCACAGAAAAATTGACAGTAAACGCATTATTGCACTGATTTTCATCATTGGAGCGCTGGTTATGGTTGCACAAGGGTAAGGTAACATTATGACTATTATCATGATTTTTCTCGCCGTCATCGGTGGTGCTATGCTGAGTATCCAGGCGGCTATCAACAGCCAGTTGGGCAGCAAGGTCGGCGTATTCAAAAGCGCGTTTCTGACATTTTCGATAGGTGCGCTGGTGACAGGGCTGCTTATCTTTTTCTTCGAACCTAAACACGCCCTGACCCTGATGGATGTGCCTAAATGGCAACTGCTGGGTGCAATGTTTGGCGTGCCATATATCGTCATTATGGTACTGGCCGTCCAGCGCATTGGCGCTGCAATTGCCACGGTTGCCGTCATTTTGGGTCAGCTAACCATGAGCATGCTGATTGATAACTTCGGCTGGCTGGGCAATGAGCCGATTCCGTTCTCGATGAGCCGACTTGGCGCCATCGTCTGCCTGGGGATCGCACTGTTCTTTATTTACTCCAGCAGCAAGTCAAAAGCCGCACCGGCTAAAAACCCCCTGTCGCAGGCAGCCGCTAATAAATAAGTCCAGCCAGTTCTGACGACCACTTTCTAAAAAGTGCCAAAAATTTTCCTGGCACTTTTTAGCTACTACTTTGCAATGTCAAAGCTAAGTTCAGATATCCGGTGGACAAAACTTAAATGTCCGCTTTTCGCTCATAGCGGACATTAGCACAGGCTATTTACCATAAGGTCTCATTACGCGTACCGCTCAGACGGGCTGGGTGCGTTTCTGACATATCCCCGGTAAAAAAAGTAACAACCCCCCCGAAAATGAACGCCAGAAACGCGACTTAAGAATCTACCCTATGAATGGATATGCACTCAACCGAATTGATCCTGGTTTCAATCTATTTTATCGGGATCAGACTTCTTTTTAGGTAACTTCGGGGGCTTAACTTGCTGATGACTTTGCGTTCGGCGCGTAAGCCAGGGATGGTCAGCTTTAGGCTTGACATAGTATTTTGAGCGTAAATCGATACGGGCATTATCCACTCGTTCATGGACACTCTTTTCATCATCCAGTGGTATAGGCTCCGGGCCATCAACATACTTTTCCCAGCCCAGCGCTTTCCCGTCATACAGAACTTTAATTTCACCGTCAAAGTTCTCGCATACCGTAACAACCGAATGCCTAAGTCGATATCCCCGGCCCTCACTGCGTACCTGAAACGCACTGCTTTTGTACTGGAAAGTGAGATTTTTAGACAGAATGCGCTTCGCCTGTAGGCTGAAGATATAACCCAGTTCCTCTTCAGAATGGCGCACATCAAGATGAGCATTATCAGTAGTACGAGGCGACGTAGCGAACCGGTTGTTATAGGCTTCAATAAAGGTCGGCAACCATGCATTTGCTGTTTCAATATCACTGATACTCTGAAGCCGCATTTCTTTGACCAGCCTGTCCTGTAGTGTCTGATTGGCGCGCTCTACCCGCCCTTTTGCCTGCGGGCTGTTGGCATGGATTGGCTCGATGCCCAGTGTCTTTATCGCACGAGTGAACTGGGTCAGCTCACCTTCCCGCTCTGGGTTATTTACCCTGAATATACTGTGTCTATCAGAGTAGAGAGCGAGCGGTACGCCATGATCATTAAGGTAACCCCGGAGGGTTTCCATGTAAGCCCGGGTTGTTTCAGCAGGAGCGAAACGCAGCGCCATCAAAGCACTGGTGGCATCATCAATGAAAACGATCAGTGTGCATCTGGGCCTCGATTTTCAAACCAGTCATGAGGTGAGCCATCAATCTGGATCAGTTCACCGTAAGATGGTCGTCGCATGCGGCGTTGATATATACGGGCAATTTTACGACGGCGTTCACGCCATAACCCCTCTTCTATCATCCACTTTCTGAGAGTTTCAACGGATAAAGATAAACCGTGTATCTCGCGCAATTTTTCGCACGCAAATGTAGGTCCAAAATCAGCGTAGCGGCCTTTGAGGAGTGAAATTACTGTTGCTCTGAATTCGGTAGAAAAGGAATTATTAGGACGCTTTCCACGTCGGCGGGAAACCAGACCAGAAGGCCCTTCATTTCTATACCGTTGCACCAGACGTTTAACCTGCCGAATAGAAATGCCAATGCGTGCCGCAGCTTGTTCCTGAGTAATATGTCGATTAACTGACTCCTGAATAATCTGAAGTCGGTCGAGTTCCTTATGACTCATCGTAACAGTCTCTTTGATCATGAAAAATCCCCCAGAGAATTGTCTGGGGACATTTTAGAATGGTTCAAAGGGGACATTACAGCTTGGTGTTAACACATGGCTAACATCTCCTGCCTTTCGGCGGGTAAGAGGCTAGCCTGTATGTGTCGAGCATATAGGGGCCTCATTCGATTTAGAGTCGAGTGGGGCTTTTCTCTATCTACCGCAGAGCACCTGAAGCAGATAGCCTCAAGCACCCGAGCGCATTTTCACCCTTTCCTGCATCACCGTCTGCTAAGATGTCGGTCCGAATACAGACTATTGCCAGGCTGATTTCCCGCCCAGCGCATATTTGCCAGCACCGAGAAACGCAATCGCCAGCGCCGCCACAAAGAAGTACACCAGACTTTCAATCGCCCATGCCCCGGTTTTATCCAGCGCACCAGTATTTCCCAGCCCAACCATCAGCCATGCCACAACCATCGTAAACGCTAACACCAGCGCCGCCGGGCGGGTCAGTACCCCGAGGATCAGCAGGATAGGCGCAACAACCTCACCCACCAGCACACCATAGGCGATAAAGCCCGGCAGCCCTTTTGCCACCAGCATCGCGCTAATCCCGTCAACCCCATCAAACAGCTTGTGCAGCCCATGGAACAGCATCAACCCACCAACGACAAGACGCAGTAATAATTTACCAAAATCTTCATGCGACAACGTGCGGTTCACTGCCTGAAGTAACTTTATAATCATTTAAATTTTTTCCCTGTTTATCCCTATAAACCATCTACGGTACTGCTTCTCATTTACTAAATATACCCGCTGAAAATAAGGGTATTTTCCCAGCGAAACGACGAGTTTCATCTAAACTTGTAACCGGTATCACAATTCAGGAGATGGAAAACCATGAAACAGACCGTAGCCAACTACATTGCCAAAACGCTAGAGCAGGCGGGAGTGAAACGAATCTGGGGCGTGACGGGCGATTCGCTCAATGGCCTTAGCGATAGCCTGAACCGAATGGGCACCATTGCGTGGATGCCGACGCGACATGAAGAAGTGGCCGCTTTTGCAGCGGGCGCAGAGGCGCAGCTCACCGGCGAACTTGCAGTATGCGCCGGTTCCTGCGGGCCAGGAAACCTGCACCTCATTAACGGACTCTTTGACTGCCACCGCAACCACGTACCGGTGCTTGCCATAGCCGCACATATCCCGTCGAGTGAAATCGGCAGCGGTTACTTCCAGGAAACCCATCCACAGGAGTTGTTCCGCGAATGCAGCCACTACTGTGAACTGGTATCGACACCAGAACAGATCCCACAGGTGCTGGCCATTGCCATGCGTAAAGCAGTGCTCAACCGCGGCGTGTCCGTGGTGGTTCTGCCGGGCGATGTCGCGCTGAAGGCCGCGCCAGAGAGCGCCAGCACCAACTGGTACCCCGCGCCGCATCCCATTGTCACACCACCACTGAGCGAGCTGGAAAAGTTGGCTGATAAGCTCAAGTCAGCGCGTAATATTACCCTGCTGTGCGGCAGCGGATGCGCCGGGGCACATGAAGAACTAACCGCATTTGCCGGCAAGCTAAAATCCCCTATCGTTCACGCGCTGCGCGGCAAAGAGCACGTTGAATATGACAACCCGTATGACGTCGGCATGACCGGGCTTATCGGTTTCTCTTCCGGATTCCACGCCATGATGAATGCCGATACCCTCATCCTGCTCGGCACTCAGTTCCCCTACCGACCGTTCTACCCGACCGAAAGCACCATCATCCAGATAGACATTAACCCTGCGAGCATCGGCGCGCACAGCAAAGTGGATATGGCGCTGGTGGGCGATGTGAAAGCCACGCTGGCGGCGCTACTGCCGCTGCTAGAAGAAAAAAGCGATCGGAGCTTCCTCGATAAAGCGCTGGAACACTATCGCAGCGCACGCAAAGGGCTAGACGATTTAGCCAAGCCAAGCGATAAGGTCATCCACCCGCAGTATCTGGCGCAGCAAATCAGCCGTTTCGCCAGCGAAGATGCCATCTTCACCTGCGATGTGGGCACCCCAACCGTGTGGGCCGCACGCTATCTGCAAATGAACGGGAAGCGCCGTCTTCTGGGCTCGTTTAACCATGGTTCCATGGCTAACGCGATGCCGCAGGCGCTGGGTGCGCAGGCCACGGAACCCGGGCGCCAGGTGGTGGCGATGTGCGGCGACGGTGGCTTCAGCATGCTGATGGGCGATTTCCTCTCGGTCGTGCAAATGAAGCTGCCGGTGAAAATCGTGGTCTTTAACAACAGCATACTGGGCTTTGTGGCGATGGAAATGAAAGCCGGGGGCTATCTGACCGACGGCACGGAGCTTGGCGACACTAACTTTGCGCGCATCGCAGAAGCCTGCGGGATAACCGGCATCCGCGTCGAGAAATCCGCTGACGTCGAGGACGCCCTGCAACGCGCCTTCAGCATCGACGGCCCAGTGCTGGTTGACGTGGTTGTCGCGAAAGAAGAGCTGGCGATCCCGCCGCAGGTTAAGCTCGAGCAGGCCAAAGGTTTCAGCCTGTATATGCTGCGCGCCATTATCAGCGGCCGCGGTGATGAAGTCATTGAACTGGCGAAAACCAACTGGCTCAGGTAAAAATGGAGGCATTATTCTGAGTTAAAAAGGAAATGCCGTGATCGACCTACGCAGTGATACCGTAACCCGCCCGACGCGCGCCATGCTGGAAGAGATGATGGCCGCGCCGGTCGGGGATGATGTTTATGGCGACGACCCTACCGTTAACGCCCTCCAACACTACGCCGCCGAGGTGTCTGGTAAAGAGGCGGCGCTTTTCTTACCTACCGGTACCCAGGCTAACCTGGTGGCCCTGTTGAGCCACTGCGAACGCGGTGAAGAGTATATTGTCGGCCAGGGCGCACATAACTATCTGTATGAAGCGGGCGGTGCCGCGGTGCTGGGCAGCATCCAGCCGCAGCCGATTGATGCCGCCTCGGACGGCACGCTGCCGCTCGATAAAGTGGCAGCGAAAATCAAAGCTGACGATATCCACTTCGCGCGCACTAAACTGCTGAGCATCGAAAACACCCATAACGGCAAAGTGCTGCCACAGGCGTACCTAAAAGACGCGTGGGAATTTACCCGTGAGCGCGGTCTGGCGCTGCACGTGGACGGCGCACGCATCTTCAACGCCCTGGTCAGCTATGGCTGCGAGCTTAAAGATATCACCCAGTACTGCGACTCGTTCACCATCTGCCTCTCTAAAGGCCTCGGCACACCGGTTGGTTCACTGCTGGTTGGCAGCCACGACTACATCAAACGTGCGAATCGCTGGCGTAAAATGACCGGCGGCGGAATGCGCCAGGCGGGCATTCTGGCGGCAGCCGGGCTGTATGCGCTGAAAAACAACGTTGCCCGTCTGCAGGATGACCACGATAACGCCGCATGGCTTGCCGAGCAGTTGCGTGAGATTGGTGCAGATGTGATGCGCCACGATACCAATATGCTGTTTGTCCGCGTCGGTGACGCTCACGCCTCGCAGTTGGGTGAGTACATGAAGGAACGTGGCGTGTTGATTAACGCCTCGCCTGTCGTGCGCCTGGTGACCCATCTGGACGTTAATCGTCAGCAGCTCGCGGAAGTTGTCTCACACTGGAAAGCCTTTTTAGCCCGCTAAGGAGCATGACGTGCCACGTACTATTCTGGTTTTTGGTGCCAGCGGCTATATCGGCCAGCACCTGGTGTCTGAATTAAGCCAGCGCGGGTATACCGTGCGGGCGGTGGCACGTCGTATTGAGCGGCTGCAAAAACGTCAGCTTCCGGGCGTGACCTGCTATTCGGTCGATCTGGAAAAAACCACCGATGTCGCCAGGCTGCTCAACGGTGTCGATACCGTCTACTACCTGGTGCACGGTATGGGTGAGAGCAAAGATTTTATCAAGCACGAACGTCGGGTGGCGGAAAACGTGCGTGACGCGCTGCTGATAACCCCGGTGAAACAGCTGATCTTTTTAAGCTCACTGCAGGCACCGGAGCATGAACAGTCGCCGCACCTACGTGCCCGCCAGCTCACCGCAGATATCCTGCGCAGCGCGGGCGTACCGGTAAGCGAGCTACGCGCCGGCATCATTGTCGGCGCGGGTTCAGCCGCTTTTGAGGTGATGCGCGACATGGTGTACAACCTGCCAGTGCTTACCCCGCCGCGCTGGGTGCGTTCACGTACCACGCCTATCGCGCTGGAAAACCTGCTGGTCTACCTGGTCGAGCTCTTAAACCATCCATCGTCGGAACACCGCGTGTTCGAAGCAGCGGGCCCGGAGGAGCTAACCTACCAGCAGCAGTTTGAACATTTTATGGCGGTCAGCGGTCGTCATCGCCCGCTTATCCCGATCCCACTTCCCACCAGTTGGATCTCGGTGTGGTTCTTAAACGTGATTACCTCCGTGCCGCCAACGATCGCCAAAGCGCTGATCCAGGGATTAAAGCACGATCTGCTGGCGGACGATCGCACGCTACGGGCGTTGATCCCGCAGCAGTTGATCCCTTTCGACGAAGCGGTGCGCCGCACGCTGGAAGAGGAGAAAAAGCTCGCCAACTCCAGCGACTGGGGTTACGACGCACAGGCCTTTGCTCGCTGGCGACCCGAGTACGGCTTTTTTGCCAAGCAAGCTGGCTTTACCGTGCAGACTTCCGCGAGCCTCTCCGCCCTGTGGCAGGTCGTCAATCGTCTGGGTGGTAAAGAGGGCTATTTCTTCGGTAACGTGCTGTGGAAAACGCGTGCGGCGATGGATCTGCTGGTCGGTCATCGTCTCGCCAAGGGCCGCCCGCCGCGGGAAATGTTGCAGGTGGGCGATACCGTCGACAGCTGGAAGGTGATTATCGTTGAGCCGGAAAAAGCGCTAACCTTATTGTTTGGCATGAAGGCGCCGGGCCTTGGTCGTCTGAGCTTTACGATGGTCGATAAAGGCACGCATCGAGAACTGGACGTGCGCGCCTGGTGGCATCCGCACGGTATGCCAGGATTACTGTACTGGCTGTTGATGATCCCGGCACATCTGTTTATCTTCCGGGGAATGGCGCGGCGTATCACCCGTCTGGCAGAAGAAGCGACAGGAAAAAGTGCGCAATAACCCTTTTTCGTCTTAGTTTCCCATTGCATACGAGTGAAATAAACGGAAGAATGCGCACGAAACTCTTTTTTAACACTGTGGATGATTATGAAGGTACTGGTCACCGGCGCCACCAGCGGGTTAGGCAGAAACGCGGTTGAATATCTGCGTAGCAGAGGCATCAGCGTCAGAGCGAGCGGTCGCAACGAAGCGATGGGCAAACTGCTGGAGAAAATGGGCGCGGAGTTCGTCCATGCTGACCTGACTGAGCTGGTTTCCTCCCAGGCAAAAGTGATGCTGGCCGGCGTAGACACGCTGTGGCACTGTTCCAGCTTTACCTCGCCGTGGGGTACCCAGGCCGCCTTTGACTTAGCCAACGTTCGTGCCACCCGCCGTCTGGGCGAATGGGCCGTCGCGTGGGGCGTACGCAACTTCATCCATATCTCTTCGCCGTCGCTGTACTTTGATTACCACCATCATCGCGACATTACCGAAGATTTCCGACCGCATCGTTTCGCCAACGAGTTTGCCCGCAGCAAAGCGGCCAGCGAAGAGGTGATCCAACTGCTGGCGCGAGCCAACCCTAATACCCGCTTCACGATCCTTCGTCCGCAGAGCGTCTTTGGGCCGCACGACAAAGTATTTATTCCGCGCCTGGCGCAGATGATGCACCATTACGGCAGCGTGCTGTTGCCGCGCGGCGGCCATGCGATGGTCGATATGACTTATTACGAAAACGCGGTTCACGCGATGTGGCTTGCCAGCCAACCACGCTGTGACGACCTGCCTTCCGGCCGCGCCTACAACATCACCAACGGCGAACCGCGCACCCTACGCAGCATCGTTGAGCGTTTGATTGATGAACTGGATATCCCCTGCCGCATTCGCTCGGTGCCCTATCCAATGCTGGATATGATTGCCCGCAGCATGGAACGCTTTGGGGATAAGAAGTCGAAAGAGCCTTCACTGACACACTACGGCGTCTCAAAGCTGAACTTTGATTTTACGCTGGATATCAGCCGCGCCCGCGAAGAGCTAGGCTATGAGCCCATCGTCTCGCTCGACGACGGTATTATCCGTACCGCCGCCTGGCTGGAAGATCACGGCAAGCTGCCCCGCTAGGGCTTAGCCCTGACCGTATTTCTCCAACAGCGCCTCGGCAATTGCCAGGCTTTCCGCATCGGCAACGCCATCATAGCGTGTCGGGCGGAAATGCATCTGGAAGGCGGCAATGACCCTGATTTGCTGCATTCGGGTCATCCCCGGCTTCACCTCATAGCCATATCGCGCCAGCAGGTCGAGTAGATTATTGGTCGCCACCGGTGCGCCAGGCGCTCGCCCATTCAGGTAGAACGCCACCCGATTTTCATCCGGCCATGCGCCAATCCCCTGCTGCGCCAGCGATTTCCATGGGAACAGCGGCCCCGGATCGTCTTTACGCTGCGGCGCAATGTCCGAATGGGCAACCACATTTTGCGGCTCAATGTTGTAGCGCTTGATGATATCTTTCGCCAGCGGCACCAGCGCCTGAATCTGCGCGGGTTCAAACGGCGTAAAGAACCTCGTACCGTCGACTTTCTGCCAGCCGCGGTTCTCCAGTTCAATGCCGATAGAGGTATCGTTGATACGCGTTGCACCGCGCCAGAAGCTGATGCCCGCATGCCAGGCGAGCTTCGACTCCGGCACCAGTTGCCAGATTTTCGGCTTGCCGTGCAGCAGCGGCGGCACCGCCGGGATCAGATAATGCACGCTGACCTGCTGGCCGGTTAACGTCTCCAGCGAGACGTCAAAATCGTCCGCCGTATAGTGGATCACCAACTCTTTGATGCGGGGATAGGCCTGCGGCGACGTTTGGCTGGTATCCAGCACATAATCCTGCTTTTCAACAACGGCCTTTTTATTTTCCCCGGCACACCCCGCCAGCACCATCGCCAGCATCACCACGGTAAGTAAACGTTTCATCGGCGCGTTTTGACCGCCGTACCGCTCACGCTGACCATCAACATGCTGCTGTCTTTGCCCACGGTTTCATAATCAATATCAATTCCGACGACCGCATCCGCGCCCAGCGCTTTGGCCTGCTCGCCTAACTCCTTAAAAGCAATCTCACGCGCTTTGCGCAGCTCTTTTTCGTAAGCGCCGGAGCGGCCGCCAACGATGTCACGGATACCGGCAAAAAAATCGCGGAAAATATTGGCCCCGAGAATCGCCTCTCCCGTCACCACGCCGCAGTATTCAGTAATGGGCTGCCCTTCGAGGGTGGGGGTCGTAGAAAATTGCATGGACTACTCCTTCGTTAACGTTCAATGCCTTAGCTCTCTGCGCTAAACGCATTATCGGACCGATACGCTATGCTTGAAAAGGGAATACTCCATTATCGTATACATAAATCGCGCCCGCTGCATGGCGGCATATGGGCGATGAATGTTGAGACAGCTAACAAGGAATCACTATGCGTTACACCAACCTTGCACTTATTCTTCCCGCCGCACTCCTGCTGAGCGCTTGTACCACCGTAACACCGGCCTATAAAGATACTGGAACCCGCGTGGGACAGTGCGTGGAAGGCGGCCCGGACGCTGTGGCGCAGAAGTTTTACGACGCACAAAAACAGCAACGCAGCACCGATTTTACCGCGCTTCGTCCTTACCTGAGCGATGGTCTGGCGAAACTGTTGAGCGATAGCAGTCAGGATCCGGACAAACGTACGCTGCTGCAATCGAACCTGTTCTCCAGCAGCGCGGGCGCGCCTGACAGCGCCGATGTCGCCAGCGCTTCCACCATCCCAAATACCGATGCCCGCAACATTCCGCTGCGCGTAGATTTAAAGCAGGGAACCCAGAGCTGGAAAGATGAAGTGCTGATGGTTCGCGAAGGCAACTGCTGGGCCGTTGATGACGTACGCTATCTCGGCAACAACACCCATGCTCCAGCAGGCACATTGCGTCAATCTCTTGAGAAACGTTAATAAATTGTAACGTAATTCTGTCAAATGCCTTATCCCGGCAAAATGTCTGGCATTCCCCCTGGAATGCCGACATTTATACCCCTCGCCCACCCCGCCCGTTATTTTGTGCTAACTTTAAAAGAAAAGTTGGTTTACATTTAAGTTTTAACGCACAAATATTGCATAACTATTCTGTCAAAGGTACTATTTGCGGCCTCAATTGCTGATAATTCTCTATGGGCTGATACCTTCAGCGGAGAAATCCAAAAACGACAGCAGAGCATGCACCTGGCCTTTCCAGGGCGAGAACAACACATTCGTGACGGGTATCAATGAGCATTAAATTAGACGGCATTAACTGCTTTTATGGCGCGCACCAGGCGCTGTTCGACATCACGCTGCAATGCCCTGAGGGCGAAACGCTGGTACTGCTTGGCCCAAGTGGCGCAGGTAAAAGCTCACTCCTGCGCGTGCTGAATCTGCTGGAAATGCCGAAATCCGGCACCCTGGCGATTGCGGGTAACCATTTCGATTTTGCTAAGACCCCGTCAGACAAAGCGATTCGCGAACTGCGTCAAAACGTCGGCATGGTCTTCCAGCAGTACAATCTCTGGCCTCACCTGACGGTAGTACAAAACCTGATTGAAGCGCCGTGCCGCGTGCTGGGCTTAAGCAAAGACCAGGCGATGGCGCGTGCGGAAAAGCTGCTGGAACGTTTACGTCTCAAGCCGTTCAGCGATCGCTATCCGCTGCACCTCTCCGGTGGCCAGCAGCAGCGCGTGGCGATTGCCCGTGCGCTGATGATGGAGCCGCAGGTTCTGCTGTTTGATGAACCGACCGCGGCACTTGACCCGGAAATCACCGCCCAAATTGTCAGCATTATTCACGAACTGGCTGAAACCAACATTACCCAGGTTATCGTCACCCACGAAGTGGAAGTGGCGCGTAAAACGGCCAGCCGCGTGGTGTATATGGAAAACGGTTATATCGTCGAACAAGGCGATGCAAGCTGCTTTAACAGCCCACAGACAGATGCATTTAGAAGTTATCTTTCTCACTGATTCAGGACAATGACGATGAAAAAAGTACTGATTGCCGCGCTGCTTGCTAGCGTCAGCCTCTCCGCTGCTGCCGCTCAAACCATTCGTTTCGCGACCGAAGCATCTTATCCTCCATTTGAATCCATGGACGCCAACAACAAGATCGTCGGCTTCGACGTGGATCTGGCTAACGCCCTGTGTAAAGAGATCGATGCGACCTGTACCTTCAGCAACCAGTCTTTCGATAGCCTGATCCCAAGCCTGAAATTCCGCCGCATCGACGCGGTGATGGCCGGTATGGACATCACCCCAGAACGTGAAAAACAGGTGCTGTTCACCACCCCGTACTACGACAACTCAGCCCTGTTTATCGGCGTAAAAGGCAAGTTCACCGGTGTTGACCAGCTGAAAGGCAAAAAAGTGGGCGTGCAGAACGGTACCACGCACCAGAAATTCATCATGGATAAACACCCGGAAATCACGACCGTGCCTTACGACAGCTATCAGAACGCTAAGCTGGATCTGCAGAACGGTCGTATTGACGCGGTCTTCGGCGATACCGCCGTGGTTACCGAATGGCTGAAGGCCAACGATAAGCTGGCGGCCGTCGGCGATAAAGTGACCGACAAAGACTACTTTGGCACCGGCCTGGGTATTGCTGTCCGTCAGGGCAACACCGAGCTGCAGCAGAAATTCAACGCTGCGCTGGAAAAAGTGAAGAAAGACGGCACCTACCAAACCATCTACGCTAAATGGTTCCAGAAGTAAGACTTGATGAACGAAATGTTTCCTTTAGCAAGCGCCGCCGGCATGACCGTCGGCCTTGCCGTTTGTGCACTGATAATCGGCCTCGCGCTGGCGATGTTCTTTGCGGTATGGGAGTCAGTCAAATGGCGCCCTATCGCATGGCTCGGCTCCGCGCTGGTTACCGTGCTGCGCGGCCTGCCGGAAATCCTGGTGGTGCTGTTTATCTACTTCGGCTCTTCACAGCTGCTGCTGACGCTGTCTGACGGTTTTAACATCAACCTCGGCATCGTACAGATTCCAGTACAGATGCAGATCGAAAACTTCGATGTCAGTCCGTTCTTGTGCGGCGTGATTGCCCTCTCCCTGCTTTACTCCGCCTATGCTTCGCAGACCCTGCGCGGCGCGCTGAAAGCGGTACCGGCAGGTCAGTGGGAGTCCGGCCAGGCGCTAGGGATGTCGAAAAGCGCTATCTTCTTCCGACTGGTCATGCCGCAGATGTGGCGTCACGCGCTGCCGGGTCTTGGCAACCAATGGCTGGTGCTGCTGAAAGATACCGCGCTGGTGTCGCTGATTAGCGTGAACGATCTGATGCTGCAAACCAAGAGTATCGCTACCCGCACCCAGGAGCCGTTTACCTGGTATATCGTGGCGGCGGCTATTTACCTGGTGATTACCCTGCTCAGCCAGTACATCCTCAAACGCATTGACCTGCGTACCACTCGCTTTGAACGGAGACCAGGCTGATGCTCGAGTATTTACCGGAACTGATGAAAGGACTGCACACCAGCCTGACGCTGACCGTAGCCTCCATCGTAGTGGCGCTGGTGCTGGCGCTGATTTTCACCATCATCCTGACGCTGAAAACGCCGGTGCTGGTGTGGCTGGTGCGCGGCTACATTACGCTGTTCACCGGTACGCCGCTGCTGGTGCAGATCTTCCTTATCTACTACGGCCCGGGCCAGTTCCCGACGCTGCAGAACTACCCGGTGCTGTGGCACCTGCTCTCTGAGCCGTGGCTGTGCGCGCTGATTGCGCTGTCGCTAAACAGCGCCGCTTACACCACACAACTGTTCTTCGGGGCGATTCGCGCCATTCCGGAAGGCCAGTGGCAGTCCTGTAATGCCCTGGGGATGAGTAAGAAAGATACGCTGGCGATTCTGCTGCCATACGCCTTTAAACGCGCGCTCTCGTCCTACTCCAACGAAGTAGTGCTGGTGTTTAAGAGTACGTCTCTCGCCTACACTATCACGTTGATGGAAGTGATGGGCCACGGTCAGCTGCTCTATGGGCGTACCTACGACGTGATGGTCTTTGGCGCTGCTGGGCTGGTTTATCTGGTGGTGAACGGCCTGCTGACGCTGATGATGCGTTTAATCGAACGCAAGGCGCTGGCCTTCGAACGCCGCAACTAGCTTCTGCATAAACTGCGTTTGTGAAAAACGGATAAGCCATTGGCCCATCCGTTTTTTTTTGCAATTAATAAAATATTTAATCAAATATATTGCATACAAATTCACATAGTGGCATTGTAGCCCCATGCCACACGCAGGGCAGCACCCAATAAGCGAGACAGACAGGAGCTCATCCATGAAAAAATTAGTATTGGCCGCCTTACTTGCCACCGTCGCCGCAGGCGCCCAGGCCGCAGATAAAATCAGCTTTGGCGTTTCCGCCACCTACCCGCCGTTTGAATCCATGGATGCCAGCAACCAGATTGTCGGCTTTGATATCGATCTGGCTAACGCGCTCTGTAAGCAGATGCAGGCTGAGTGTACGTTCACCAACCATGCGTTCGATAGCCTGATCCCAGCGCTAAAATTTAAGAAATATGACGCGGTCATTTCCGGCATGGACATCACCCCAGAGCGGAGTAAACAGGTTGCTTTCACTGATGCCTATTATGCTAACTCGGCGCTGGTCATCGCCAAAAAAGGCGAGTTCAAGACCTTTGACGACCTGAAAGGCAAACGTATCGGGATGGAAAACGGCACTACCCACCAGAAATACCTGATGGATAAGCACCCGGAAGTGAAAACCGTGGCCTATGACAGCTACCAGAACGCGATTATCGACCTGAAAAATGGCCGTATCGACGGTGTGTTCGGTGATACCGCGGTGGTTAATGAATGGCTGAAAACCAACCCGCAGCTGGGTGCAGCGACTGAGAAAGTCACCGACCCGCAGTACTTCGGCATTGGTTTGGGGATTGCGGTACGTCCAGACAACAAAGCGCTGCTGGAGAAACTGAACGGTGCGCTGAAGGCGATTAAAGCTGACGGTACCTATCAGAAGATTAACGATAAGTGGTTTGCTGAGTAATCAGCCGTTCCCGGGGTCGCTAACGCTCGCCCGGGCTACCAGAAACCCGTAGCCCGGCCAAGCGAAGCGCCGCCGGGACTATCTCCGCACCAACAGCGTCAGCACCTCGTAATGCGCCGTGTGCGGGAACATATCAAACAGCTGCACCTTCTCCACGCGATACCCCGCCAGATGCGCAAAATCCTTGGCCATCGTCTGCGCGTTACAGCTGGAATAGATAATAAATTCCGGTGCCATCTCGCTTAAATAGTCACACAACGCTTTACCAATACCCCGACGCGGCGGGTTAACCAGCACCAGCTGAGGAATATCGGCCT
Source organism: Kluyvera sp. CHPC 1.2972 (assembly GCF_036759925.1). Lineage (NCBI taxonomy): Bacteria > Pseudomonadati > Pseudomonadota > Gammaproteobacteria > Enterobacterales > Enterobacteriaceae > Kluyvera > Kluyvera sp. CHPC 1.2972. Next base: position 40,999 of record NZ_JAPKIB010000020.1, read on the forward strand.
GCGTGGTGGCAAACTGGGTCGAGTCCAGCGCCTGGAAATGGAGCTTATCCAGGCCCAGCGCTGCCGCCGACTGTTTGGCACAGGCGATAGCTTCTGGCGCAATTTCGATGCCGGTCAACGTCATTTCCGGCGTGGCGCAGTGCAGACCAAAACCGCCAACGCCGCAGAACAGATCCCACATGTGGTTAACCGGCAGCGCTCTCACCCAGTCGCGGGCGGTGGCGTACAGCGCACTCGCCACCGTCGGGTTGGTCTGGAAGAAGCTCTGCGGACGGATCCACAGCGGCACGTCGTTAAAGCTTTCCGCCAGCGCCTGCTGCTCGGTAAAGAAGATTTCCTGCTCGCCTTCCATAATCGCCATATGCACCGGCTGGATATTAGCGGTAATTACCTTCAACTGCGGCAGTTGTGCCTGTAGCGACGGCAGCGCCGCCCGCAGTTGGGCCAGCTTGGTTTCTGAGCGCAGCACGAAGCGCAGCATCATGCCGCCGTCCAACTGGCTTTCGGTGAGCAGCAGATACTTCAGCTCGCCGCGCTTACGCGCCACGTTGTAGGGCGTGAGCCCGGCGCGAGCGATAAACGGCTTCAGCGCGGCAAAGACCGAGGCAAACGAACCGGGATAAAGCGGGCAGTCGGTTAAGTCTTCTGGGGTGCCATCGCGATGTAGCATGCCGAGCAGCGGGCGCTCTACGCTACCGCTGACCACCATTTTGGCTTTATTACGAAAACCCTGTTCCGGGCCGGATACCGGTGCGCACCAGGCGTTAACGGAAAAATCCGCCAGCAGCGTCTGGAGATCGGCCATTTTGGCCGCGAGCTGCTCGGCTATCGGCTGCTCAATCCACTGACAGGAACGGCAACGCTGGGCATCATAAAGTGCGCACTGCATAGAAAGACCTTGAGAAAATCGGGGGCGTGGATTGTATCACCGTTATTGTAAGCGGAAAAATCGTCGGGAGGCTGCGGGCAGAAAAAGCAGGCATAAAACCAGCAGATCCGGCATTTTTTGCATCACCAGCGAGCGGAAGATCTCCCGTTTCGACTCGCCTGCGATGCTGAACAGCTCCGGATAACCATAGCCCAGCGATGCCGCCCATAGGTAGCTGGCGGCGATCACCTGCGTCAACAGGTAGACCCAGCGCGCCCAGTTACGCCCTTTTACCAACGAAAATGCGCAACTTATTTCCACAAAAACCAGCGCCAGGCTACTAAGAAAAACCAACGTCAGCGTCCAGGTTTGTACGCTGCGGTGAATAAACTCACCAATGCCTTGCAGCCCCAACAAATTGATTATCATAATCAGGTCGAGACCGCGGATTAAAATAATGGCGAGCGCCGCCACCTGCACCAAAGCAGGGACATTCAGACGAGCATGCGAACGGCTTCGAGTAAACAGATCCAATGTATTGCCTTCCATGAAAACGATGCCGCGAACGTTCGCGGCATCGACTGCATATCCGTATCGATTTTAAGAGGATTATCCGCGTCTTGCACGTTGGATATCGCGTACCCGTTGTTTTTCTGCACGTGCCATCAGATACCAGGCGATAAATCCGACAATTCCGACCACACCAAGAATAAGCGTCGCCAGGGCGTTAATCTCCGGATTCACCCCCATACGCACGCTGGAGAAGACCAGCATCGGCAGGGTTGTTGCACCTGGGCCCGAGACGAAGCTGGCAATCACCAGATCGTCGAGCGACAGTGTGAAGGCAAGCAGCCAGCCGGAGACCACGGCGGGCATGATCATCGGCAGCGTAATAATGAAAAAGACCTTCAGCGGCGTCGCACCGAGATCCATCGCCGCCTCTTCAATCGAACGATCAAGTTCACGCAACCGCGATGAGATGACCACCGCCACGTAGGCCGTACAGAAGGTGACGTGCGCCAGCCAGATGGTCAGCATGCCTCGGTCGGCAGGCCAGCCAATAGCGTGACCCAGCGCCACGAACAGCAGCAGCAGCGACAGCCCGGTAATAACATCCGGCATAACCAGCGGCGCCGTTATCATAAAGGCAAAACCGTTGGACCCGCGAAAACGGCCAAAACGCACCATCACCACGGCAGCAATGGTGCCGAGGATAGCCGCCATGGTTGCCGCACAGGCCGCAATCGTCAGGCTCAGCCCTACGGCGCTCATCATCGCATCATCGCGGAACAGCTCACCGTACCAGCGCGTCGACCAGCCCGCCCAGACGGTGACCAGCTTCGAGCTGTTAAACGAGTAGACCACCAGCATCAGCATTGGCGCATAGAGGAAGGTAAAACCAATCACCAGGATCAGAATACGCCACGGCGATCTTACGGCAGGCAGGTTGTTCATCCGTGGTCTCCCATCTGTTTTTGCTGATACTTATGGAACCACATGATCGGCACGATCAGCAGCAACAGCATCACTATCGCCACCGCCGAGGCCACCGGCCAGTCGCGGTTGTTAAAGAACTCCTGCCACAGCACACGACCAATCATAATGCTGTCCGGGCCGCCGAGCAGTTCCGGGATCACAAACTCCCCGACCGCTGGAATAAACACCAGCATCGACCCGGCGATAATTCCACCTTTGGTGAGCGGCACAATCACGCTGAAGAAGGTTTTCAGCGGGCGAGCGCCCAGGTCCAGCGAGGCTTCCACCAACGAATAGTCGATACGGGTCAGCGCGGTGTAGATAGGCAGCACCATAAACGGTAGATAGGCGTAGACAATGCCAATATAGACCGCCAGATTGGTGTGCAGAATCGTCAGCGGCTGATCGATAACGCCCAACCACATCAAGAAGTTATTCAGAATGCCGTTGTTTTTCAGGATCCCCATCCACGCATAAACGCGGATTAAGAATGATGTCCACGACGGCAGAATCACCAACAGCAGCAGAATATTGCGCGTTGATGGTTTGCTGTGCGCCACCGCCCACGCCAATGGGTAGCCGAGCAGCAGACAGAAGAGAGTCGAGATCCCCGCCACCTGCAATGATTGCAGGTAGGCCTCGAAGTAGAGCGGATCGTCGGTGAGCTGCAGGAAGTTGCCGAAGTTCAGGGCAATGGTGAGCTGACCGTCGGCCCACTCCATGAGATCGGTATACGGCGGGATCGCGCGCGCCATCTCCGCCAGGCTGATTTTGAAAACAATCAGGAACGGCAGCAGAAACAGCAGGATCAGCCACACGTACGGCATGGCAATGACTAGCTTGCGCCCGTGCTTCATATTGATGCGCGCTAGCCACAGGACGAAGCCGCCCGGTTTGCGCGAACGGGCTGGTGGTTCAAACGTACTCATAGCCCCTCCTTAAACCGTCAACACCACGCAGCTATCAGCATCCCAGCACAGACGTACCTCATCGCCCCAGGTCGGTAATCCTTTCTGGTAGCGATGAGCGTTCTGCAACTGGGCGCTGATCATCTGCCCGCTTTTGAGCCGCACGTGGTAAATGGAGAGATCGCCCAGATAGGCGATATGCACCACTTCACCGACGGCAAAGTTATAGCCGTCCGCAGGTGGCTCTTCGCAAAGCATGATTTTTTCCGGGCGCAGCGCGACGTACACCGGGACGTTATCGACGACTGAGGCATCCGGATCGACCTTCAGCGGGTGCACCAGCCCCGGTGAATCAATCACCAGGCCATCGTCCTCACGCGACTTCAGCAGCCCCTCGAATACGTTAACCGAGCCAATAAACTCAGCGCTGTAACGGGTAGTCGGGTGCTCGTAAATCTCTTCCGGCTCGCCAATTTGCACGAACTTGCCACGGTTCATAATGGCAATGCGCCCGGCCATGGTCATTGCCTCTTCCTGGTCGTGGGTCACCATGACGCAGGTGACGCCAACGCGTTCCAGAATATCGACCACTTCCAGCTGCATGCGGTCACGCAGCTTTTTATCCAGCGCACCCATCGGTTCATCCAGCAACAGCAGCTTTGGGCGCTTCGCCAGGCTTCGTGCTAATGCCACGCGCTGACGCTGCCCACCGGAAAGCTGGTGCGGTTTGCGTTTGGCAAACTCCTGCATGTGCACCAGCGCCAGCATCTCGGCAACGCGAGCGGTAATTTCCGCTTTCGGCAGCTTGTCCTGCTTGAGCCCGAAGGCGATGTTCTGCTCCACGGTCATGTGCGGAAACAGCGCGTAGGACTGGAACATCATATTGATCGGCCGCAGATAAGGCGGGACGTGCGCCAGGTCGACGCCGTCCAGCATAATTTGCCCAGCTGTCGGTTGTTCAAAGCCTGCCAGCATACGCAGCAGAGTCGATTTTCCGCAGCCGGAGGGTCCCAGCAGCGCAAAGATTTCGCCTTTGTAAATAGTGAGGTTAACGTCGTCTACGGCATGTTGGCCGTCGAAAGATTTGGTCAGGTTACGGATTTCCAGCAGCGGGGTGAGCGCTTTGCGGGTTTTCGCCTGCGGGCGGGGAATAGCGTCGTTCAATCTGGTGCTCTCCGGCAAAATACAAATATCGATATGGCCCGGTCGTCATATCAACCTCTGGACACCGACCGCATGGCCGATGTCCAGATTGGGGCAGATGCACTGCCCCGGTGCATATTCATCACCTTATAGATGATTGAATTATTTCCCGCTTTTTACTTTGGTCCATGCGCGGGTTCTCACGCGATCAATTTTTGGATCCTGGACCTTCAGCGTAAACAGCTTGGCGAACACATCTGCCGGCGGGTAAATCGCCGGGTTATCGCGAATTTCCGGGCTAACCAGCGGCGTCGAGGCTTTGTTACCGTTAGCGTAGAACACGTGGTCGCTGATATGGGCAATCACGTCCGGACGCATCAGGTAGTTAAGGAACTGATAGGCTTCATCTTTATTCTTCGCATCGGCTGGCATGGCGAAGACATCAAAGAAGGCCAGTGCACCCTCTTTCGGAATAAAGTAAGAAACATTTACGCCGTTTTTCGCTTCTTTGGCACGGTTTGCCGCCTGCCACACATCACCCGCCCAGCCGATAGCCACGCAGATATCGCCGTTCGCCAGATCGTTAATGTACTGAGAGGAGTGGAAGTAGCGGATGTTAGGACGCAGTTTCAGCAATAGATCGGTTGCCGGGCCGGTGTAGTCATCCGCTTTGGTGCTGTTCGGGTCTTTGCCCAGGTAGTTCAGCACGGTGGCAAAGACCTCTTCTGGCGCATCAAGGAAGGAGACACCACAGCTTTTCAGCTTTTCCAGGTTTTCCGGTTTCATCACCAGATCCCAGCTGTTCAACGGCGCATCTTTGCCCAACACGGCTTTGACCTTGTCGACGTTGTAGCCGATACCAGTGGTCGCCCATAAATAAGGCATCGCGTATTTGTTTTCCGGGTCGTGTTTAGCCACCAGCTTCAGCACATCCGGGTCGAGGTTTTTCCAGTTTGGCAGCTTGCTCTTATCGAGCGGCTGGAACACGCCGGCGGTGAGCTGGCGCTCGAGGAAGCTGGCCGACGGCACCACCAGGTCAAAACCGGTGCTGCCCGCCATCAGTTTGCCTTCCAGCACTTCGTTAGAGTCAAACACGTCATAGACGACTTTAATTCCGGTCTCTTTCTCAAAATTCGCTACGGTGTCCGGCGCGATATAGTCAGACCAGTTATAGATATGCAGCGTTTTTTGTTCCGCAGCGAGCACGCTTGCCGAGGCGGCCATCAGCACACCCGTCACCAGACCTGTTAACCATTTTTTATTTAAGGCGGCCATATCTCTTATCCTTCTCGTCGCCCGTTAACAAACGGGCCAAATATACGCAATTTAGAGTATGCAAAAATCATGCATATTTTTTCGTACTGCATGAAAGAGAAGAGACCGGGCTCCCCTGCAGTCATTGCTCGCTTTATCAATGCAAGAACCTCGCCAACAATAGATATTGCCAGCAATAAATAGGGGAGCATCGATATGTCGCAAGGATAACTGTAGCCCGAACTGGAGGCCATAGGTCAGCGTAAAAAACGCCTTTTATCAATTTTTTATGCAAGATCACTCTATCTGATAAGCCAAAAGGGGCAATCAGGTAGTGAATGAATCTTTAAAAATAGGTTAAATGCAGAATAAAAGCAGGTAATACGCAGCCACTATGGCAGTGACTGCGCTAATTCACGGGGATGATTAGTGAAGAAAATGGTACTGGATATCTTCCGGCGGCTGTTCTTCGTCTTCCGGCTTATAAAGCAACTGATGTGCGTTTGCCTCGAGGATCACCATCGAAACCTGCTCTTCGCTCTGCGTTGCGAAGGCGGCGAACTGTTCGTACGTCACCCCCACGCCTACGGATAAAGACTGGCAAACCACCAGCTTTGGCAGATTATCATCCTGCATATCGAGAAACGCCTTAACCGTCAGCGAACTGGCGTTAATAGCGGAGAGATCGGCACCCAGCGCCAGCAGCGCGGATGGCTTGACCTCAGCCAGCGCCGAGAACAGCACGACGTTATCGATGAGATCAATTTTGGCATCGAAGACGCCTTCAAAATTTTGCATATGCGGCAGGTGCAGCGCCTGACAGGTGTCGCACTCAAAAAAGCTCATGCCCATTTCGTCGAGCCACTGACGTAACGTATCCAGACTCGGGACGACGAGAGAATCCATATTGCCTATGACCTCATGCGGTAAAGTAAAACATTCCAGACAAACAAATTACCGGACGGCAGCCCGGTATAAGTACGAGAGTAGCGCATAGCTTACGCAAAAAAGTCGTCACATACCATGAAAGCGCACTATCCACCGATTTTCAGACAAAATCCGGGGTGTGCCTGACGCTCGATCCACTCGATCATTTTTCCAGCAATATCGATGCCGGTGGTGGTCTCCACCCCTTCCAGCCCCGGCGACGCATTCACTTCCATCACCAGCGGGCCACGGCTGGCGCGCAGAATATCCACGCCCGCCACATCCAGACCGAGCGTTTGTGCCGCCTTAATAGCGATCGCCCGTTCAGCCGGGGTGATCTCGGCCACCGTCGCCACGCCGCCGCGGTGCAGGTTAGAACGAAAATCGCCTGATTTTGCCCGGCGTTCAATCGATGCCACCACTTCATTGCCGACCACCAGGCAGCGAATATCGCGGCCTTTGGCCTCTTCGATATATTCCTGCACCAGGATATGCGCATTCAGCCCGCGAAACGCGTCAATTACGCTTTCCGCCGCCTGCCGCGTTTCAGCGAGCACCACGCCAATCCCCTGCGTGCCTTCCACCAGTTTTACCACCAGCGGCGCACCACCCACCATGTCGATAAGATCGCTGGTATCGTCCGGCGAATGGGCAATGCCGGTGACCGGCAGGTCGATACCCTGGCGCGCCAGCAGTTGCAGCGATCGCAGCTTGTCGCGAGCGCGGGTAATGGCCACCGATTCGTTGAGTGGGTAACTGCCCAGCATCTCAAACTGGCGCAGCGTCGCCATGCCGTAATAGGTAATCGCCGAGCCAATACGTGGGATCACCGCATCGTAGTGTGGCAGCTGTCGACCTTTATAGTGTATCGACGAGGCCGCCGGGTCGACGTTCATATAGCAGGACAGCGGGTCGAGCACTTCAACAATATGGCCGCGACGCTGGGCGGCTTCGCGCAGGCGCTTACACGAAAAGAGCGTTCCATCCCGGGACAATATGGCGATTTTCACCCTTTACCTCTCCAAAAAAGCCGCTAAAAAAACCGGCGTATCATACGCTTTTCGCATCCACGGAGGCTTGAGCCCCGGCACAAATTCGTTAATGAATCAGCGCGTAGCAAACCCCTGCTGATGCAGATAATCAAGAATAAACGGGCGGCTCTCTTTGATGAGCGTGCGGCGAATATGGTCGCTCCAGGTATCACGACGCGCATTGGTGCTGCGCGATAAATAGTACTGGGCAAGATCTTCGTCGTACTGCGCCAGCACTTCAGGGTTCATCGGCTGATAGTGGTTTTCATGCACCACCAGTGCGGCCGGCAGACGCGGCTTGAGATCCGGGTGGCTGGCAGGCCAGCCAAGGCACAGACCAAAGAGCGGCAGTACGTGCTTTGGCAGCTTCAGCAGTTCCGTCACTTGCGCAATATTATTGCGCAGTCCGCCGATATAGACGCCGCCCAATCCCAGAGATTCAGCGGCGGTCAGCGCGTTTTGCGCCATCAGCGAGGTGTCCACCACGCCGAGCAGCAGCTGTTCCGCCAGACCCAGCTGCGCCTCAGGGCAAATCTGCAGATGGCGATTAAAGTCGGCGCAAAATACCCAGAACTCCGCCGCCTGTGCGACGTGTTCCTGGCCGCCGGTCAGCTTGACCAGTTGTTCACGCATAGCGCTATCGGTGATACGGATAATCGAGCTGCACTGTAAAAAGCTGGAGCTGGAAGTGGCCTGGGCGCTGGCGATAATCGCACTACGCTGTTCGTCGCTTATCGGCTCGCCGGTAAAATGGCGAATAGAGCGATGGTTAAGCAGAACCTCAATGGTCGGAGTCATCTTTTTTTTCCTTGTCTCGCGGCAGGTTAGGGTTCATCAGCTGTGGAGCGACAGCGCGGGCAATACCCCAAAAAAGGACGCCCGCGGCGGGCAGCATCAGCGCAATGCCGAGAAAGATCATCACTACCGCTGCCAGTTGGCTGGCAAACGGCGCGGGCAGCGTAATGTACTGATTGAGCGATAGCCACGCCACCGCCAGCACAATCATGCCGACCGTCTCCAGAATTAAAACGCTTTTCGGTAGTGCTCCGAGCGAACGCATGCTTCTCCTCCTGTGAACCCTTAGCGCATTTTGATAGCTAATTGATGACGATTATAACGGTATGTGGATGAAAAATAATTAGCGAGACATAGCCAGAATGAATCAGAGTAACAGGCAGAACCTTCTTTCGCCTTCCACCATCGCGCCGCATAATGAGCGCCATTCGCCGACAGGCACGTTGATTATTCCGCTCGTTTGAGGAGAAACACTATGTTTACCGTAATTTTTGGTCGTCCAGGCTGCCCTTACTGTGTACGTGCAAAAGAGCTGGCGGAAAAGCTGACCCAGGAGCGTGATGATTTCAACTACCGCTACGTAGATATCCATGCGGAAGGCATCACAAAAGCCGACCTGGAAAAAACCGTCGGCAAGCCGGTAGAAACCGTGCCGCAGATTTTTGTCGATCAGAAACACATTGGTGGATGCACAGACTTTGAAGCCTGGGCGAAAGAGAATCTCGGCCTGTTTGCCTGATAACACCATCAACGCCCGCGCTTAAAGCGGGCGTTTGTTTTCTCGCCGCTTTTCGTGCAGCAGCGAGCTGATAAACAGGTAGCACAAGGCACCGAGCGCACACCAGAACACGGCGCTGAAAAGCCAGGCCAGTTCCTGCCAGAACGAACGATCGCTGCTGAAGAAGAGACGCATCAGGACAAGACAGAGCGGTGCCGCAAGTATGGCGCCGACCAGCGGACGCAGCACCCGACGACGCGATGAGATAAAACTCGAGACAACGCCAGGGATAATAAAGAACAGCAGCCCCAACTCAGGACTTCCGCTCGCGCGAAACGCGCCCTTCACGTTCAGAATCAGTGAAAAAAAGACCACAATAAAGAGTAAGAAGCAGCAAATAACCCCTGCCCAACCGCGTTCAGTTTTCACACGCATCTCCTGAAAATATCTCTATCAAACCCCAGACTTCGCCCTCACGGACACCCAGTCAGATAAAGTTGTTGGCTTTCCCTGCCAAAACTTCGCTACATTTTATCTATCAGACTTTTCGGAACGTTCTCCCGGGCATGGAAAAAACCGATACCCGATGATTCACTCTCTTGCTGTCGTGATACAGCCTGATTGATCTTATGTTATGTGTACTAAAAGCGATTGTTGCTAGCCGTAGCTATCAGGAACGATTAAACTACTGACCGCTATTTTCTGGTTATTCTTCGGGTTTCTGATAGCGAAATGCATACCATAGCCCGTGGTCAACAGTAGACCAAATAGCCATTCCTTTCAACACGTTACTGGTAAACGATAAGTTAGACTCCGTGAATATAAACGTCGCAGATTTGTTAAACGGGAATTACATCCTGTTATTATTCGTGGTATTAGCGCTGGGGCTTTGTCTTGGCAAATTACGTCTGGGCTCGATCCAACTCGGTAATTCCATTGGCGTTTTAGTGGTTTCTCTCCTATTAGGACAGCAACACTTCAGTATTAACACCGAAGCGCTGAATCTGGGCTTTATGCTGTTTATTTTCTGCGTCGGTGTAGAAGCCGGGCCGAACTTTTTTTCAATTTTCTTCCGCGACGGCAAAAATTATCTGATGCTCGGCCTGGTCATGGTCGGGAGCGCTCTGCTAATTGCATTAGGCCTCGGCAAGCTATTTGGCTGGGACATCGGCCTGACGGCCGGGATGCTCGCCGGCTCAATGACCTCCACCCCGGTACTGGTGGGCGCAGGCGATACGTTGCGCCACTCCGGCATGGAGGCGAGCCTGCTCGCGCAGGCACAGGATCACCTGAGCCTCGGCTATGCGCTGACCTACCTGATTGGTCTCGTCAGCCTGATTGTCGCGGCGCGTTACCTGCCTAAATTCCAGCACCAGGATCTGCAGACCAGCGCCCAGCAAATCGCCCGCGAGCGCGGTCTGGACACCGATTCCAACCGTAAAGTCTATCTGCCGGTTATCCGCGCCTATCGCGTAGGCCCGGAACTGGTGGCATGGGCCGACGGTAAAAATCTACGCGAGCTTGGCATCTACCGCCAGACCGGCTGCTACATCGAGCGTATCCGCCGTAACGGCATTCTCGCCAACCCTGACGGCGACGCCGTGCTGCAGATGGGCGATGAAATTTCGCTGGTAGGTTACCCGGATGCACACGCGCGTCTGGACCCTAGCTTCCGTAACGGCAAAGAGGTGTTCGACCGCGACCTGCTGGACATGCGCATCGTCACCGAAGAGATCGTGGTTAAAAACCACAATGTGGTCGGCCGCCGTCTGGCACAGCTGAAGCTGACCGACCACGGCTGCTTCCTTAACCGCGTAATCCGCAGCCAGATTGAAATGCCGATCGACGACAACATTGTGCTCAACAAGGGCGACGTGTTGCAGGTGAGCGGCGATGCCCGCCGCGTGAAAACCGTCGCTGACCGCATCGGCTTCGTCTCAATTCATAGCCAGGTTACCGACCTGCTGGCCTTCTGCGCCTTCTTTATCGTCGGCCTGATGATCGGCATGATCACCTTCCAGTTCAGCAACTTTAACTTCGGTATCGGTAACGCCGCCGGTCTGCTGTTTGCCGGTATCATGCTGGGCTTCCTGCGTGCCAACCATCCGACCTTCGGCTATATCCCGCAGGGGGCGCTGAACATGGTGAAAGAGTTTGGCCTGATGGTCTTTATGGCGGGCGTCGGCTTAAGCGCGGGTGGTGGCATCGGTAAGAGCCTCGGCGTGGTCGGCGGCCAAATGCTGGTGGCCGGTCTGTTGGTCAGCCTGATCCCAGTGGTGATTTGCTTCCTGTTCGGCGCCTACGTGTTGCGCATGAACCGCGCGCTGCTGTTCGGTGCCATCATGGGTGCACGCACCTGTGCTCCGGCGATGGAAATCATCAGCGATACGGCACGCAGCAACATTCCTGCGCTGGGCTATGCGGGCACCTACGCTATCGCCAACGTACTGCTAACCCTTGCCGGTACGCTGATTATCATCATCTGGCCAGGGCTAGGCGGCTAGCCCTGCGCTGAGGGGAACAAAGAAAAGAAAAAAATTTTTTGCGCAACGCAGAACTTTTTATCAGGGTGCGAGTCTTAATTAGTGCCACTGCTTTTCTTTGATGTCCCCATTTTGTGGAGCCCATCAACCCCGCCATCTTTGGTTCAAGGTTGATGGGTTTTTTGTTGCCTGAATTTCACATCCCCTTTAAAAATCAATCCGCTACACTCCTCGAAGCCATCACCACTTTGCCCCTTCGCTTGCATCCCCTCCCCCCTGTCCCATACTGCTAAGACACCCACTCAACATTCGAGGTGACTCATTTTGCTTGCAGGCAAAGTCGCCGTCATCTTCGGCGGCAGCGGTGCCATTGGGGGCGCGGTGGCGCTTGCCATGGCGCGGGAAGGGGCGCTGGTGCATCTGGCAGCACGTAACCAGCAGAAGCTCGATGCTACCGCTGAGCGCATTCGTTCAGAAGGTGGCGCGGTCAGTACCTTTACCGTTGATGTGCTTGATGAGCAGGCAACCCAGCGGCGCGTGGCGCAGCTTGCGGAACAAACGCTGGGCATCGATATCGTGGTCAACGCTACCGGGTTTATGCATCAGCAGGGCAAACATCTGGAACGTCTGTCGCTGGCAGAGTTTAAGCAAGGTATTGATCCTTTCCTCACCGCGCAGTTCATCATTGCCAAGTCAACGGCACCCTATATGGGCGGCAAGCGCGATAGCGTGATGCTGAACGTCGTCGCCCCGGCAGCGACCATGGCGATGCCGGGGCATCTGGGACATATCGTTGGCTGTGCAGGAATGGAGGCAATGGTCAGAGCGCTGGCAAGTGAACTGGGGCCGCGTAATATTCGGGTGCTAGGCGTACGGTCGCATGCTATCGAGGGGGCGGTCGAGGCAGGGTCTTATACCGGTGAACTGTTTGCTGAAAAAGCGCAGGCGATGTCGCTAACGGTCGATGAATGGTTAGGAGGCGCTGCACAGGGCACGATGCTTAAACGGCTGCCAACGCTTGAGCAAATCGCCGGGGTGATGACCTTTCTCGCCTCCAGCAGCGCAGGTGCTATAACGGCCACGGTGGTTAACGTGACCGCCGGAGCAACGCTTAGCTAGTTCCCATGTCCATCAGCAAACCGCGCCCGCCACCACTGCGGCTTCATATCTTCAAACGAGTGGTAGGCGGGTGCAAATCGCGCATCCTGGTTCTGGTCAAATACGCCGCTCAGCAGCGCAATAACCGGGCCATCGTCAATCGCCCCGAGCGAGCTGCCACAGCGCGGGCAGAAGGCGCGGCTGGATGCCTCGGAAGAGCGCCAGACCGCGGGCTTTCCGCCCTCCCCGGTCCATTGCACATCGTCGGCATCAAACTCCAGCCAGATAACTGACTGGGCACCGGTATGCTTCTGGCAGAGATCGCAGGAGCAGCTGTGGGAAGCGCCAGGGTTAGCGGCGGTGAAGGTAATATGGCCGCACAGGCAGCCACCGGAAAGCAGGGTTGTCATCGCGAGATCTCCGTTTTGCGTTCTCGCTAAGCGTACACGCTTTTCAGGCGCTCTCCCCAGCGAGCCGCCCTACCATTTTTCGGATAGCGTCGCGGTTAAGCGGCTGGCGGTCGGTCACAAAATGCAGCGTCATGCCTTCAATAAAGGCATCCAGCGCACGGGCGGTTACCGGATCGAACCACTGTTCCAGGGTCTGCTGGCTGCGCTGCATCCAGCGTTGCATGACCGCTTTCATCGCAGGTGAACTGCTCGCTAGTGCATAGAATTGGTACATCAGGGTCATATTTTTCGGCGTAGTGACCTGGCTGCTGAAGATAAGCTCCGCCACCGCATCACAGGCATCGCGCGGCGTCCCTACATCATCAAAAAAGGCGGTGTACTCCTGCGACATCCGCTCGGTAAAGGCGCTGAACGCTTCCCCCAGCAGGGCTTCAATGCCGTCGAAATAATAGGTCATCGAGCCGAGCGGCACGTCGGCACAGCTGGCAATTTTACGGTGCGTTACCGCGCTAATCCCGTGTGTGGCAATGGTCTCAAGCGTCGCATCCAGGATGCGCTCCCGGCGCAGTGGGTCATTCGGTCGGCGGGCCATAATTCTCCTCTTTCTGGTTATGTACAAATGTACACAAGCTTGCTAGTGTTGTCTGCACACTTTCCGACCCGACGCGAATGGATGACAACGTTAACCTCCCGTAAAGCCCTACAATTACGCATGTGGGCGCTCTTTATGTTCTTCTTTTTACCCGGTTTACTCATGGCCTCCTGGGCCACACGAACCCCGGCAATCCGCGATATTTTATCGCTCTCGACGGCAGAGATGGGCATCGTGCTGTTTGGCCTGTCGATTGGTTCGATGAGCGGCATCCTTTGTTCCGCGTTTCTGGTGAAACGATTCGGGACCCGTAAGGTCATCCGTACCACCATGTCGTGTGCCGTCTTTGGCATGATGATTTTAAGCCTCGCGCTGCACTTCGGCTCCGCATGGATCTTCGCCATCGGGCTGGCTATTTTTGGCGCCAGCTTTGGCTCTGCCGAAGTGGCGATCAACGTCGAAGGCGCGGCGATTGAGCGTGAAATGAAAAAAACCGTGCTGCCAATGATGCACGGCTTTTACAGTTTCGGCACGTTAGTTGGCGCAGGCGTCGGTATGGCGGTCACCGCGTTTGGTTTACCGGCAATGTGGCACATTTTCGTGGCGGCGCTGATAGGCATTGCGCCAATCGCTATCGCCATTAAAGCCATTCCTGAAGGCACCGGCAAAAATGCGACGGAAGATACGCACCATCAGGAAAAAGGCGTGCCGTTCTGGCGCGATATGCAGCTGATGCTGATTGGCGTGGTGGTACTGGCAATGGCCTTCGCCGAAGGCTCCGCCAACGACTGGTTGCCGCTGCTGATGGTTGACGGCCACGGCTTTAGCCCTACCTCCGGCTCGCTGATTTACGCTGGCTTCACGCTGGGCATGACGGTCGGGCGCTTTACCGGCGGCTGGTTTATCGACCGCTACAGCCGTGTTACCGTGGTACGCGCCAGCGCGCTGATGGGTGCGCTGGGCATTGCCCTGATTATCTTTGTCGACAGCGCCTGGGTTGCCGGCGTGTCGGTTATTCTGTGGGGGCTTGGCGCATCGCTCGGCTTCCCGCTGACCATTTCCGCCGCCAGCGACACCGGCCCGGATGCCCCTACCCGTGTGAGCGTTGTCGCCACCACCGGGTATCTGGCCTTCCTGGTTGGCCCACCGCTGCTCGGCTTCCTCGGCGAACACTACGGCCTGCGCAGCGCGATGCTGGCCGTACTGGCGCTGGTTCTGATTGCCGCTCTGGTGGCGAAAGCGGTGGCAAAACCTGAGCCCCGCGTTGTAATGGAGAGTCACTGATGAGCGTTAAACTGATCGCTGTCGACATGGATGGCACGTTCCTGAACGATAAAAAAACCTATAACCGCGAGCGCTTTCAGCAGCAATATCAGCAGATGAAAGCGCAGCAGATCCACTTTGTGGTCGCTAGCGGCAACCAGTATTACCAGTTAGCCTCGTTCTTCCCGGAGATTGTGGACGAAATTGCCTTCGTCGCCGAAAACGGCGGCTGGGTGCGTGATGCCGGTGAAGACGTCTATAACTGCGCTATGCCGCGCGACCACGTCGATAAAATCGCCGCCTTCCTGCACACCCGCCCGGAAATTGAGATTATCGTCTGCGGTAAAAAGAGCGCCTACACGCTAAAAAGCTACGACCAAAGCTTCCACGATATTGCCGTACGCTACTACCACCGCCTGGAGTTGGTGGACAATTTCGATAAGCTCGATGACACCATCCTGAAGTTCGCGCTGAATATCCCGGACGAGAAAGTGCCGCAAATGCAAACGCTGCTCGACGAGAAGCTCGGCCATATGCTAACCGCCGTCACCACCGGCCACGGCAGTATCGACCTGATTATTCCAGGGGTACACAAGGCCAACGGCCTACGATTATTGCAGGAGCGCTGGGGCGTTAGCGATGATGAAGTCGTGGCCTTTGGCGACAGCGGCAACGATATTGAGATGGTGAAGCAGGCGGGCTACGGCTTTGCGATGGCTAACGCCAACGACGCGGTGAAAGCCGTAGCGGGCTATCATGCGCCGCACAACAATGAAGAAGGCGTGCTGGAGATCATTGATAAGGCGTTGAAGGGCGAAGCGCCGTTTGCTTGATTGTGCCAATCCCGGCGGCGCTTCGCTTGGCCGAGCTACGTGTTGGGTAGCCCGGACGAGGTGCGAAGCACCGACTCCGGGGTTATTTACTGCGGTTGCAGCCCGCTACCTACCGCTTTATCCCGCAGGAACATCGTCATCAGCCCCAGCCACAGCAGGCCGCCCGCCAGGTTAAACAGGCTGAACAGACCAATTCCGCCCAGCTCATAAAAATGCTTACTGAGCTCAATCCCCACCGTAAAGATCAGCATTTGCAGCATCCCCATCGCCGCAGAGACCGTGCCTTTACTCATATCGCTGGCGAACAGCGTCAGGCGCACCAGCCCGGCGTTGGCAAGACCAATCCCGAAGGCATAGAAGCTTAACCCAGCGGTCATCCATAAATAGGCATGGGATGACACCACCGTCGCCGCTGCAGCCAGCACCAGACCAAACATAATCGGGTAACCCCCGGCGATAATCAGCGCACGTACCGTACGGCGTGAGGTCAGACGCGCCAGCACCAGGTTACCGAGGATCAGCGCCCCGAAAATGGGCACCTGCAGAAGACCGTACTCATAGCTGCTGGCATGTTCGCCGCTGATGATAATCACCGGTGACTGAGCAATCCACGCCAACAGCGGCAGGCTGACGAAGCCCGTTGCCAGCGCACCGGCAACGAAACGCCCGTTTTTCAGCACTTCGCGGTAATCACGGCCCAGCGTTTTCAGCGACAGCGTTTCACCCATGCGGGTCGCCGTTTCCGGCATCGATTTAAACAGCCCAACGAAAGCAATCGCCGACAGCGCAGCGAAGAGCACAAACATCCCTTCCCAGCGCGCCACGTGGATCCACGCCGCGCCCACCAGCGGCCCCAGCAGAGGCGCAATCAGCGCGACGTTCGCCATCAGCGCCGTAATTTTGATACAGGTCGCCTCGTCGAACGACTCCTGAATTGCCGCATAGCCCACCGCGCCAATAAAGCACAAGCTCACTCCCTGCAAGAAACGCAGGAACGTAAACTGCTCAATATTGTTCACCAGCAGCGTGGCAAGACAGGTGACGATAAACCAGATAACGCCGGTCAGCATCACCGGTCGGCGGCCAATACGGTCCGAAAGCGGCCCAAGCAGCCATTGCAGGAACATACCCCCTGCCAGATACGCGGTCATTGAGGTCGGTACCCACTCGTTGCCTGCGTTAAATTCTTTGACGACAGCAAGCATGCCCGGCTGGATCATATCGTTGCCGATATAGGTGGAAAATTCGTAGAGCACGAGGCAAAGCGGGAACAAAATTGCCTTACGCCCTAAGCGTTTCCGGGAAGAAGAGGAAGTATCCATGTGGCTCGCATCTATCATAAAAACGCGCAAGTTTAATCAATGCGCAGTAGTGGTGATAGTTAATTATCACGCAGCTTAACGATTTCGCACAAATTGATGCTGTTAAGATTGGCTTAAGGTAGCGGGCGCTATACTCTACGCCACTTAATGCAGAACCTTAATTTCAGACACTTGTACGCCGATAGCGTGATTCAGACAATACCGCTTTACGGTCCAGGATTGGCTTTTTAAGGTGGCTGTCATAAAACCGTCATTTGCGAAACCGGAACGTTATGCTGGAAAATCTTAACCACTCGCTGTTTTTGCTGATCAACGCAACCCCAGCGTCTTCACCTTGGGCGATTTCATTCGCCACCTTTGTTGCTCAGGATCTGATCCTGATAGTCCCCCTACTCGCCGCGGCCATGTGGCTGTGGGGAGCGCGTAAGCAGGTTCAGGCGCAGCGCCATCTGGTGATTAAAGTCGCGTTAGCCATCGCCGTCAGCCTCGCGCTGTCGTGGATAATTGGTCAACTGTTCCCGCATGAACGTCCGTTCGTTGAGAACATCGGTCACACCTTCCTGAACCATGCACCGGATAACTCCTTCCCAAGCGACCACGGCACGGTGATCTTCACCTTTGCGCTGGCGTTTTTGTTCTGGCATCGCCTGTGGTCCGGTCTGGTGCTGATGGTGGTCGGCGTCGCGATTGCCTGGTCCCGCGTCTATCTCGGCGTGCATTGGCCGATGGACATGCTCGGCGGATTCCTGAGCGGCCTTATCGGCTGCATGGTGTCGCAAATGCTGTGGCAGTTTATTGGCGCCACCGTCTACCCACGCCTGCAGCAGCTGTACCGCGTGATCTTCTCGGTGCCGATTCGTAAAGGCTGGGTGCGTGACTAGACCTGCGCTCGCAGGTAAAATAACGCGTTGACCCCGGCATCCTTGCCGGGGCATTTCCGCTAGAGGAACTATGGAAACACGACGCGACGAGCGAATGGGTCAACTGATTCAGGCACTGAAACGTAGCGATAAGCTACATCTCAAAGAAGCGGCAGCTCTGCTTGGCGTTTCTGAAATGACGATTCGTCGCGATCTTAACAGCGAAAGCGGGCCCGTCGTACTGCTCGGCGGCTACGTCGTGCTGGAGCCGCGTAGCGTTCCTCACTATCTGCTAAGCGACCAGAAAACCCGTCTGGTTGAAGAAAAAAAGCGAGCGGCGCGCCACGCGGCAGCGCTGTTGAAACCGCATCAGATGGCCTTTTTCGACTGCGGCACCACCACGCCATGGATTATCGACGCCATTGATAACGACCTGCCGTTTACCGCCGTCTGTTACTCCCTAAACACTTTTTTAGCCTTGCAGGATAAACCCAACTGTCGTCCCATTCTCTGCGGCGGCGAATTCCACGCCAGCAATGCTATTTTCAAACCACTGAGCGAGCAGGACACGCTCTCGCATCTCTGCCCGGACATCGCCTTCTATTCCGCAGCCGGCATCGATATTGAAATGGGGGCAACCTGTTTTAATCTTGAGGAACTGCCGGTGAAGCACTGGGCGATGCGCCAGGCGCGCTATCATGTGCTGGTGGCGGATCACAGCAAATTTGGCAAAGTGCGCCCGGCCCGTATGGGTGACCTGACGTGCTTTGATGTGATTGCCAGCGACATCTGCCCGGATGATGAGCTGGTGGCGCTGGCAAAACAGCAGCAAATTTCGCTGCTGTATTAGCGGGATATTACGAGAACCAGCTGCCGAACCACTCGTGGAATTTCATCAGCACGAAGTCCATCATGCGGCTGAAGAAGCCGCCCTCTTCGACCGCTTCCATCACGATCAGCGGACGCTGTTCAATGGTTTTGTCGTTAAGCTTGAAGTCGATGGTGCCAACCACCTGGCCTTTAGTTAACGGCGCGGTCAGCTGCGGCTGCGTTAAGGTGTAGCTGGCCTTCAGGTTTTTCAGCTGGCCTTTCGGGATGGTCACCGAACCGGCTTCCCCTGCCCCAAGGTTCACTTCACTCTTATCACCAAACCAGACGCGCTGGCTGATAAAGGTGGCATCCGGCTTGATTGGCGTGACGGTTTCATAGAAACGGAAGCCCCAAGTCAGCAGCTTCTCCGACTCGTTAAAACGCACGCGGTCGCTCTTGGTACCCAGCACCACCGCAATCAGGCGCATATCGCCCTGAGTGGCCGAGGACACCAGATTATAGCCAGCCCCCGCCGTAGTACCGGTTTTCACGCCATCAACGTTGAGGTTCGAGCTCCACAACAGACGGTTACGGTTCGGCTGACGAATATTATTGAAGGTGAACTCTTTCTCTTTATGTACCGCATACTCTTCCGGCACATCGTGAATCATTGCTCTGGTCAGCAGCGCCATATCGCGCGCGGTGCTGTACTGCCCCGGCGCATCCAGGCCGTGAACGGTTTTGAAGGTGGTATTGGTGAGGCCGATTTTCTGCGCGTAGCCGTTCATCAGGCTGACGAAGGAGTCCTGGCTGCCGGCAACGTAGTCGGCAATGGCGATGCTGGCATCGTTACCCGACTGGATAATCACCCCTTTATTGAGGTTCTCGACGGAAACCTGCTCGCCGGGCTTGAGGAACATCACCGATGAGCCGCGCAGCGCCGGGTTGCCGGTGGCCCACGCGTCACGCCCGATGGTCACCATATCGGTGAGTTTGATTTTATTCGCCTTCAGCGCCTGACCGACCACGTAGCTGGTCATAATTTTTGTCAGGCTGGCCGGGTCGAGTTTCTCATCGGCATTGCCCTCTGTCAGGACCTTACCGCTGGCGTAATCCATTAATATAAAGGCACGGGCGTCGATTGCTGGCGCGTCCGGAAGTTGTTCCGCCGCCTGCACCGCCGGTGCCACTAAAAGTAAAAGCGCTGAGCCTGCCATCAGGCTCTTGAAGGAGTTAGCGTTGCACATCATAAAAGCCACCCAAGTATCCATTCCCAAAAACGCGCCACGACAGTACCGTGCTGCACCCGGCCGTGAGTAATAACGTAGAAACTCTCTTAAAGAAACAGTGAGTTGGTAAAGTTTTTTAAGTTTACGCAAGATCCCCTGATTGTGCTGAAAACCTGACATTTTTTTTGATCGAGATTGCGTAAGCGTTTACTTTGGCCCACATTTAATCTCTGCTAAATAAACGGGAGTGGATATGCTAACGCTGTGGGGAAGAAATAACTCAACGAACGTGAAAAAAGTGCGCTGGACGCTGGCAGAGCTTGGCCTGCCGTATGAGCAAATTATGGCGGGCCAGGGATTTGGCGTGAACCGCGACGCGGCCTATCTGGCACTTAACCCTAACGGCCTGGTACCGATGCTAAAAGACGGCGACGACGTGCTGTGGGAATCAAACTCCATCGTGCGTTATCTGGCGGCGCAGTACGGCGCCGAAAGCCTCTGGCAGGCGTCACCTGTTCAGCGGGCGAAAAGCGAAAAGTGGATGGACTGGGCCAACGAAACCCTCTCGCCAGTGCACCGTAAAATCCTCTTCGGGCTGGTGAGAACGCCGGTAGAGCAGCGCAACATGGCCGAAATCAACGCGGCGATTGAAGCCTGTGAGCCGCTGCTGGCGATCCTCGACAACACGCTGGCGAACCAAACCTGGCTTTCCGGCGAGCAATTTGGCGTGGGTGATATCGCCGTGGCGCCGTTTGTCTATAACGTGCTGGAAACCGTCAAAACCTGGCCGTCACTGCCACATCTTGAGCGCTGGTATCAGCAGCTCGCACAGCGTCCGGCGTTCCGCGACGTGGTGATGATTCCGGTGAGTTAAGCCACTCAGGTGCGCTGGCTACTCCCGCGCACCTGCAGTTTCCCCACCAGCCGGACATGCGCCGCCGTATCATCCCCCTCACACAGGTAGTTCACCGCCATTCTCCCCAGTTCGCTATAGGCTAGCTGCACGCTGGTCAGCGCCGGAGTCAGCTGATGGGCAATACGCTGATCGTCATAACCACACACCAGCACGTCGCGAGGAATCACAATATTGAGCGTGGCGAGCGCCTGATAGCAGCCAAGGGTCATCCAGTCGCTGGCGCAGAAAATGGCCTGCGGCGGTTCCGGCAGGCGCATCAGCTCAAGCGTGGCGTTAAAGGTGGCATTCAGCGACCAGTCGGTCGGTTTAATCAGCGTTTCATCCACCGCGATCCCGGCCTGCTCCAGCGTCTGGCGATACCCTTCGAGGCGCAGCACGCTGGCATCCATCCAATCATCGCCCATGATATGCGCAATGCGCGTGATGCCCTGAGACAGCAGATGGCTGACTATCTGGCAGGCATTGGCGCGGTCATCGGGAAGAAAGGTCGGCAGCAGCGGGCGCTGCGGGTCGTACTGGTTTAACAGCACCACCGGCTTATGAATAAGCGCGTCGAACGGCGAGAAATCAAAGGCGCGGGTTACCGGGCTTGCCAGAATCATCCCCGCGCAGGCGCGTTGGTCAAGCTGGCGCAGAATATGCGCCGCCATCTCCAGATCGTCGCCGTAGTCATAAACGGTCAGCAAAGTATCTCGTTGCCAGGCGGCGGAGACGGCATCGCCAATGGCCTCGACAAAGGGGTCGTAGTTCGGCATTCCGCACAGCAGCAGGGCAATCTCCTCCTGCCCTTCCTGACGATGAGGCACGATAATCTTTTGATAGCCAAGCGCTGCCGCTGCCGCATAGACGCGTTCACGGGTGGCTTCACTCAGGCGAATCGCCCGACTATTGTTGAGCACGAGAGACACCGTCGCCTGCGAAACGCCCGCTTCCCTGGCAATATCACTCATCGTTATTTTGTTTTTCTTCGCCATGTTCACTCCTTGTCGCCGCCGACTATAGCACAGTTACCCCACGCTTTTTTTGTGAACAATCCGACACTTCAACCGTATCAGGATTGCGTCCAGCGTCTGAGTTAATAAATATTAGCTAATAATTATTAGCAAGGAGAAAAAATATGCACTCGCAATGGCGCGAATCACAGGCGCAGGCCTGGTATCAACAGCACGGCTGGGCATGCGGCTTTAACTATCTGCCGCGTAGCGCGGTCAACTGGACCGAAATGTGGCAGGCAGAGACCTTCGATGCCGCCATCATCGACCAGGAGCTAGGCTGGGCCCACGACTACGGCTATAACGCGCTGCGCACCAACCTGCCGTTTATCGTTTGGGAGGCCGACCGTGACGGCCTGCTGGCGCGCATCGACACCTTTTTGACGCTGGCGAAAAAGCACCAGATTCAAGTGATGCTAACGCTGATGGACGACTGCGGTTTCTCCGGCGACGAGCCGTACCTCGGCCCGCAAAAGCCGCCGCGCGAGGGCGTGCACAACAGCCAGGCGGCGGCAAGCCCCGGCCGGGCCATCGTGATGGACCCGGCACAATGGCCGCGCGTAGAAGCCTATGTCCGCGACGTAC
This sequence comes from Kluyvera sp. CHPC 1.2972, assembly GCF_036759925.1. Lineage (NCBI taxonomy): Bacteria > Pseudomonadati > Pseudomonadota > Gammaproteobacteria > Enterobacterales > Enterobacteriaceae > Kluyvera > Kluyvera sp. CHPC 1.2972. The sequence continues at coordinate 63,512 of NZ_JAPKIB010000020.1, forward strand.
TCAGTCGTTTTAAAGATGATGAGCGCATCACCATCTGGGATCTCTACAACGAGCCGGGCAACCGTGGCATAAACCTGTCAGCAACCGAATCGGCAGAGTATGACCAAGCGTTGGAGACCTTCGCGCTAGAACTGATGACCGCCACCTTCGGCTGGGCGCGTGAAGTGGGCCCAAGCCAGCCGCTCACCGTCGGCGCGTGGCACATTGATCACCCCCAGTACGGCACGCTGCAGCACCCGATTGATATTGCCGCGCTACGGTTATCCGACATCATCAGCTACCACAACTACAACAATGCCGCCCGCCAGCTCGGTGTACTGGAAAGCCTGACAGCATACCAACGCCCGGTACTGTGCACCGAATGGCTGGCACGGCATATGGACTGCACGTTCAGCGAGCAGCTACCGCTGTTCTGCGCTTTCGATACCGGCTGCTATCAATGGGGGCTGGTGCAGGGCAAAACGCAGACCTGGATCCCGTGGACCAGCGTCAACAGAGATCATCCCGATCCTCAATCATTGTGGTTCCATGACGTGCTGACGCCCGATGGCAAACCATGGTGTGAAGAAGAAATGCAGCTGGTGAAAACGCTGGCCGGCTATCGCCAGACGCATCGTTAATCGTAATACACGGAGGGTTCATCCATGAAAAAGTCAGCCTTGTTCCTGCTTGCCTGCTGCGGTTTCGGTGCGATGCCTGTCGCGCACAGCGCCGATCAGGTGGAACTCCGTTTTGCCTGGTGGGGCGGTAAAGCCCGAAATCAGGCTACCCTAAAGGCGCTGGACGCCTTTGAGGCCAAATACCCCAATATTAAAGTGAAGGCGGAGTACACCGGCTGGGACGGTTTTTACTCGCGCCTGACCACGCAGATTAACAGCAACACCGAAGCCGACGTTATCCAGACCAACTGGAACTGGCTGACGCTGCTGTCGAAAACCGGCGACGGTTTTTACGATCTCAACAAACTGAGCCAGCCCATCGGACTCGATCAGTTCTCCCCCGCGGCACTCGCCAGCACGACGGTGAACGGCAAAGTTAACGCCATCCCGGTTTCCGCCAACGTGATGCTGTTTTACTACAACGCCGCCACCTGGAAAAAAGCTGGCGTGCCGCTGCCGAAAAGCTGGGATGACCTGCTTAAAGCCGGGCCGGTGTTTAAAGAGAAGCTCGGGGATAACTACTATCCGCTGATCCTGACCGAGCAGGATTCACTGCTGCTCCTGAACTCCTGGGTCTATCAAGGGAATCAGAAGCCGATGGTGGATGAGAAGACCCGCAAGCTCGGCTGGAACCATGACGATTTGGTACAGGCCTTCACCTTCTACCGTCAACTGGTGGCGGCGCATACCGTGCCAGACTCCCGCACGATGGCCTCTTTCGGCAAAGGCATTGCCTATGAGATGAAGCCGTGGATAAACGGTGAATGGGGCGGTATCTACAACTGGAACGTGATGTACACCGCTGAGTCACAGAACCTGAGTAACCCGGCAGACCTGGTGATGGGCGATTACCCGATGCGCGAAGGCGCCAAAGATGCCGGACAGTTTAATAAAACCGCGCTGATGCTCTCTATCAGTAAAAATACCCGCCACCCGCAGGAAGCGGCGCTGCTGATCAACTTCCTGATGAGTGAAAAAGAGGGCGTGGTACCCGTGGGGCTAGAGCGCGGCGTGCCGCTGAGCAAGGCCGGGGCGCAGATCCTGCGCGATGCCGGGTTACTGAAAGAGGACGATCCGGTGCTGACCGGGCTGACGCAGTCCGCCGCGTTGCCAAACCACGCAAAGGCGCTGCCCTATCTTGAAGACCCGCAGTTCACCGCCCTCTTCCTCGCGGCGCTGCAAAGCATCGACTACGGCAAGGCAACCGTAGACCAGGCGGCAACAAACTTTGAGGAGCAGGCAAATCGAATTCTGCGCAGAATCATGCGCTAAGAGAACCTCTTTAGACAGGGGGACAAACGTCCCCCCGATTTCAAGCATGAGTCATTGGTGATTCAGCATCCAGCTGACGAATGCTGGTCGTCAACGCCGTCAGGCAGCGCTCCAGGGTTTCCACGTTAACCGCAATATAGGACGGGCAGTCGTAGCGCCCCGTCATCAAACACACGGCAGCGGACGCTAAGGCCTCACCCGCCTGCCGCATCATTTCCAGTTCGTTCAGCGAACTACACCGCTTAAGCGGCACAACGTTACCCCGTAGTTCGCCACACAGTTCGAGCAGGTTAGTACGCAGATGATCGTTATCACCGACTGACATATACCCCTTTGCCTTTCGAAGCTGCAAATAGGCATCAAGGTCAATTCGCGCATTGATGAGTCGCCTCATCATCTGGCGTTTCAGTTTGCTATCCGTCATGCATTTACCTCCCTTGCCACCCATTGGCTTTTTCATTATGAGATTGCTTAACGAAAGGAATGAATCGCCACGGATAATCTAGACACTTCCGAGCCGTTGATAATACTGGTTTTC
>NZ_JAPKIB010000021.1:0-57498 GCF_036759925.1 Kluyvera sp. CHPC 1.2972
AAAACCAGTATTATCAACGGCTCGGAAGTGTCTAGATTATCCGTGGCGATTCAAATACCCAGGGGGTGACGAATAATACAAATTCAATCTCCAGCACGAATCAGCGAGTTAATAACAATACAACGCAGCTGAGCCGTCAGAATGATGACTTACATTCTTTGCATTCAGAAATACAGAATATGAATAGAGAGAATAACACGCAGTTCAATGCACTGAAGAACGAAGTGGAGCACAACGAGAAGCAGGCAAACGCGGGCATTTCTGGTGCTATGGCTATGGCTGCCATTCCACAGGTGCAAACTAACCAGCACGTTATGTTTGGTGCCGGAGCCGGAGAATATAACGGAGAGTCTGCACTAGCCGTCGGGGCATCAGTTAACTTTAACGATCATGTCGTTGGTAAGGTAAATATGTCGGCGGATACGGCGGACAACTATGGGATTGGCGTGGGGGTTGGCGTTGGTTTCTGATGATGTCCGATCGTGGCGATGTGCTGTACTGGTATGTTGATTAATCGTCGGGAATTGAATTAAACGGGATGTACTCATCGTGATTGTCAGGGCCTCAGTGTTCAGGACGCTGAGGCTCGTAAGGTTACGCAGTAACCTTAGCGCAGAAGAGATTGCTGGGCATTTGATGGCCCGCTCATCTTGTTTAGCATCCTGCTTGCTTAATTTACATCCTAAGCAGATAATGAATGAACGTTCATTCATTTTGTGTTTATGGTTGAGACATTATGAGCAAAAAAACGCTTCGACTCGATTTCCCTCAATGGCAGGGAGGCAATAACCCGCCTTATTACCTTGGGTCACAGCTACTCTCCTTTCTCGCGCCCACCGCGAAAGGGCCGGTAGAAGAGGTTCCTGTCGCATTACCTGACGCCGAAACCCTCACTCAGGTAGATGGTATCACCGGCAAACCGCAGATTATTCAACAGCTGCGTGATGCGACCGCGCTTATTGAGAAGCACAACCCCGATGCGATAGTTGTTTTAGGCGGTGATTGTCTGGTTTCGCTGGCACCGTTCGCCCATTTGCTGAATAAATACGGCGATAAGCTAGGTGTACTGTGGATTGATTCTCACCCTGACGTCCAAACTGCTGCGCAGTATCCAAACGCACATGCCCACGTGCTGGGTGCGTTAATGGGAACGGGGGATAACGATCTGGTGGCGAGCGTTACCGCTCCACTTTCGCCGGAAAAAGTGATGATCGCTGGAATCCACCATCCGCTGGCCTATGAACGGGAATACCTCGACACGCATCGCATCGCAACCTCGAGTCCGGAAGAAATTAAAAACGGCGCGCATGAGGTACTGGCGTGGATTGCCCGAGAAAATATCGCTTATCTGGCCATTCATATCGATCTCGACGTTCTGGATCCTTCGCTATTCCGTTCGGTGCTGTTCGCGCAGCCGGGTAGAGGAGAACATGATTTTGGCGACGTAGCGGAAGGCAAGCTGACGATGGCGGAGGTGTTGAAGTTAGTTCATCAGGCCACCTCACAAACTGAGGCCGTCGGCGTCACCCTCGCGGAACATTTGCCGTGGGATATGCTGAACCTGAAGAATATGCTGAGCGAACTACCGCTGCTGAAATAAAAGTAAGGTCCGGTAGTCAGAGGGCATATCGCTTCTGGCTACCGGCGTGAAAGGACGGTAAAGTTTGGCTATTGGGGCAAAGCAAAGGGCGAATATGTCAAAGGATACTGAAACTTACCATAAGCTGATTACCGCAGCCGCAGCCTGTTTCGCGGAAAAAGGCTTCAGCGCGACGAGCGTGCGTGAGATTGCGACGCGAGCCGGCATTAGCCAGGGGGCGATGTACACCTATTTTAAGGGTAAGGATGAACTTATTCGGGCGATTGTACTGGAAGAGCAGAACTCAGCGTTGAATTCGCATGAACAACTTTCCGGCGACAGTTATTTTGAACGCCTTTGCCATCAGGTCATCTCTTGCATCAGCGATGTCGGCTATCCCGTTACGCACCGCCTGTGGGTTGAAATTATGGCGGAATCCTCGCGTAATCCTGAGCTACAGGAAACCTTTATTTCCAGCGACTGCATTATGCGAAAAAGTATTGCCGGAATCATTGAACAAGGGATAACGGCGGGGGAATTTCGCCAGGATATTCATCCGGAAGAAATGACCATTATTCTGTTTGCGTTTATTGATGGGTTGATTGCTCGCAAGGCAATTAACCCAGCGTTTTCGCTGAACAAAGATGTGCCGATGTTTAGCCAGATGATGATAAAGCTACTGAAATAATACGTTCTCTCTATTCCTTCACTCTCCACTGCCATAATGTCCCCGACGCAAGAAAATCTGGAGCGTCGGGGATAAGACCTGTTATGGTGTAAGTGCATAAAAAAAATCTAAATTGTGTCATTCCGCAACGGGATAAGAGCGGATTCACCTGCGCTTGAAGAGAGGTTAGGCTATGCAACAAATCGATTTCTATATGGTAGATGCGTTCACCACCACCACGTTTGGTGGCAATGCCGCTGCCGTATGCCCGCTCACCGAATGGCTGCCGGATGCGACATTACTGAAGATGGCGAAGCAGCATAACCAATCGGAAACGGCATTCTTTGTCACTACGGATAATGGCTTTGAACTCCGCTGGTTCACCACCCAGGGGGAAATTAACCTCTGCGGGCACGCGACGCTGGCGGCCGCACACGTCATCTTTGAATACCTGAATTTCCCCGATGCGACGATTCACTTTGATACCCGTTTTGTCGGGCCACTTACGGTGACTCGCAATGGGGAGTGGTTAACGCTTGATTTCCCGGCCTGGAAGACCGAACCGGCCGCGCCGCCCGCTTTGCTGCTGGAAGCGTTGGGTATCACTGAATACAAAGACGTGCGCGTAGCGCGTGATTACCTGGTGGTGTTGGAAAATCAACAGCAGGTCGAGGCGCTGCGGCCGAATATTAACGCCATGGTACCGCTGGGAAAAATGGTCTGCGTCACCGCACCAGGGACGGGCGAGTACGATTTTGTCAGCCGCTTCTTCTGTCCTGGTGAAGCCGTGGCTGAGGATCCGGTAACCGGCTCGGCGCACAGCATGCTCATCCCTTACTGGGCTGAAAAGCTGAACAAAATGGAGATGATGGCGCATCAGGGCGTGGATCGCGGTGGGGAACTGCGCTGTCGTCACTTGGGTGACCGCGTTCATATTGGCGGGCAAGCGACGACCTATCTGATAGGCAAAATTGTGCTGCGTTAATATTTTCTAAGTGACACCGCCAGTTAACGCGCCTCGGCGTTCAGGGTACCGAGGCGCGTGCTATCAGTTAAGCGACGCTTCTGTTTCTTGCGTCGTCTCGTCCTTAGTCAATATCCGGCTGGCAATCACGCCGGACATCATCGAGCCATTCACGTTCAGCGCGGTACGCGCCATATCCACAATGGGCTCAATCGCAATAAAGATCCCGACCAGTGCCACCGGAAAATTCAAGGTGGAGAGCACAATCAGCGCGGCAAAGGTACCGCCGCCGCCTACACCCGCCACGCCGATGGAGCCCAGCGCGATGGCAGGCAACAGCGTCACCAGGAAATGTACGGAGAACGGGTCGATACCCATCGTTGGCGCAATCATCGCCACCATAATGGCCGGATAAATCCCGGCGCAGCCGTTTTGTCCCATGCTGGAGCCAAATGAGGCGGCAATATTAGCAATGGTGCTTGGTACGCCAAATTTCTCCTGCGCGGTAATTGCCAGCGGAATGGCCGCAGCGCTGCTGCGGGAAACAAAGGCAAAGGTCAACACCGGCCAGACGGTTTTATAATAGCGCAGTGGGTTATGTCCGCTCAGCACCAGCAAAATGGCGTGCACGACAAACATCATCGCCACCGCCAGGTAGCAGGCGACAATAAAGCCGAGCAGGCTGGTAAATTGTGCGAGCTGATAGGTGGAAAAGACTTTCGCCATTAATGCCAGCACCCCGTAAGGGGTGAGAGCAATAACGATGCGTACCATCTTCATGATCCAAATTTGAATGGCGTTAATGCCGGCGCTTAATTTCGCGCCTTCTTCCGGGGCCTCTTTTTTCACTTTCAGCAGCGCGATACCCGCCAGCAGCGTAAATATTACAATCCCGATCACCGAAACGCTTCTGGCACCGGTCAGGTCGAGGAACAGATTGGTGGGAATCAAGGAGGTGATGAGTTGCGGCAGTGAAACGGCGGCGGTTTTGGACACATCGTCAGCGGTCAGCGTGGACTGCATCTGCCCAAAGGTGCTGGCGCTCAGCCCCAGGGTATGCGCCATCGTCAGACCCACAAATCCGGCGATCATCACCAGAATCAGCATACAGGCGACGATGGTCAGCGACATTTTGCCGATCCCGGCATTATTTTCGAGCTTATTAATCGCTGAGAGAATGGAAATAAAGATCAGCGGAATGGCGACCAGCTTTAATAAATTAACGTAGCCGTTACCAATCACGCTGTACCAATCAATCACGGTGGTTCTGCTGTCGCTGGCGATAAAGTGGAGAGAAAGCCCGATGAGCGCGCCGATAAAAATAGCCGCGAAGACAGAGCGGGAAAGCGATGAACTGCGTTTATCTATTTCGAAAATGCCCCATGAGCAGATCAAAAAAAGCGCAATATACGCGAGTGTAATGAACATCTTTAAGCCTCTTGCCCCATTCAGCACCTGAAATGCCGGAAAGAGTTGTTTTCAATTAATTAACCTATTATCCCGGATGGATAATAGTGCCGTCGCGCATTATAGAGAGAAAGATTCTGAAATGGCATGCAAAAAGTGTGACTTTATGCGTTTGGCCGACGGGGAAGGCTGAACAATATTTAGCGGCTTGTTTTCGCACCATGATTCTCGTAATTTGTCTTTTTTCTGAACTGTCGGGGGCGTTATGCAGGCTTTACTGGTTATTGATATGCAGCGGTTTGTCAGCGATAGAATCGCGCGTGGCGTAGAGTATTTTCCCACCGCGAGCATCGAGAATATGAAAACGATTCTGGCTTCTTTCAGGAGGGCCGGGAAAACCGTGCTTCATGTACGTCATGAAACGACAGAACTGGGGTCAGACCTGCAAAAAGATTCCCCATATTTCCCGCCGGTTGAAGGGTTTGAGGAGCAGGGCGAAGAAAAGGTCTTTATCAAGCGAACCTCGTCGGCGTTCAGTTCGACCGATCTCTACCAGTGGCTACAGCGCGAGAACATTAACGAATTAACGGTGATTGGCGCAGTGGCCGGTTTCTGCGTTAACTCAACGATTCGATCCGGGGCCGATCTGGGGTTGAACATGACGATCGTTCGCGATGCGGTACTGAGTTTTCCGCTGGGCGAGGGGTTGAGCGCTGAAGCTATCTTCAACGTGACGTTGGGGCTGCTTGAAGCGGGCTTTGCGCGAAGCGTGACGACGGCCGAACTGACGCAATAGCGAACGGATTTATAGATAATATTGCCAGCAGCGTGTTTAGTGCGCAACTGGCAGCATAAACACGCTGTTTTTGAGAGGGGTGGTGTGCCGCCTCTCAGGGATTATAGTTTTAAGGTCAGCATATTATGCTGTTGGGATGAGTGTTATTCCCAGGCGTGCGGCGCGAACAGATAGCCCTTATTACGCACGGTTTTAATACGGTAAGGCTCGGTGGCGCTATCGAGCAGTTTCTTACGCAGGCGTGAAATCGCCACGTCCACGCTGCGGTCCATGCCGTCGTAGGTCACGCCGCGCAGGTTTTTCAGCAGCGCATCACGATCCATAATTTGCCCGGCGTGCGTCGCCAGCTCCCAAAGCAGATCAAAATCCGCCGTCGACAGCGCGATGCTCTCGCCGCTCAGCAGCACCTGACGGTTCACCGGGTCGATGGAAAGGGTACCAAAGCGAATCGCTTTGTGCGGCGTCAGCATCGGCTGGGCTGGCGAGATGCTGTTACTGGCGGCGGGGCGCTGACGTAAATGCAGGCGCAGACGTGCGAGCAGTACAGCGGGTGGGGTGGTCTTGAGAATATAGTCGTTGGCGCCCATTTCCAGGGACAGAATATGGTTCATATCGCTATCGAGCGAGGTCAGCAGTACAATTGGCCCGGTCCATTGGCCGCGCAGGTCGCGGCACAGCGTCATGCCATCTTTGCCCGGCAGCATAATGTCCAGCAGCACCAGGTCCGGATTTTCCCGGGCGATCGTCGCTTCGGCGTTGTCGCCACGCGGCTCGACCACCACATCCATATCATGCTTTCCGAGATAAGCGGCGATCAGCGCCCCAACATCCGGATCATCCTCAACATAAACGATCTTATTCATTACTCTACGCACTGACGGAAAAAACGCTACGATACACTGAGCGCCCACCGCCTGCCACCACTGCTTTCTCAATTTCCGCGCCGCATTACCCTTTTATAAATGAGCGGACATCCGTTATGCTCAGGCAACATGTTGTTTATCGGTAAATAATGCAATGGGATTGTTAATTAAGGCGCTGCTTGGGGCGCTGGTGGTTGTTCTGATCGGGATTTTAGCGAAAACCAAAAACTACGCGATTGCGGGGCTGATCCCACTGTTTCCCACTTTTGCGCTGATCGCTCACTATATTGTCGCCAGTGAGAGAGGCATCGAAGCACTGCGAACGACCATCGTGTTCGGCATGTGGTCGATTATCCCGTATTTTCTCTACCTGTTGTCGTTGTGGTACCTCACCGGCATGATGCGCCTGCCGCTGGCGCTAGCAGGCGCGGTGGCCTGCTGGGGCGTCAGCGCCTGGCTGCTGATTTTTTTGTGGGGGCGTTTCCACTAAGCGCTAGACCAGCGGGCGGCCGCCGTCGACGGCAAAGGTACGCCCGGTCACGTAGCAGCTGCCGAGGATATACTCGACGAGATCGATAATCTCTTTCTCCCCGGCAGCAATCTTCATCAGCGATTTATTGAGCGCTTTCTGGCGATACTCTGCGTCATCATCTTCGTTAAACAATACCAGCGCAGGCGCAATCGCGTTCACCTTAACTTCCGGTGCCAGCTTGCGGGCGAACGAACGGGTCATGTTATCCAGCGCCGCTTTACTGGCGGCATAGGCGATGTGCTTATCGCTGCCGCGCTCCACCACATAATCGGTAAAGTGAATAATATCGCCTTCGGCGTGCCCGTGCCCGCGCAGCATATCTTCCAGCGCGTGGTTAAGCAGATAGGGGGCGTGGACGTGAATTTGCATCATGGCGTTCAGCACATGACTGAGGGATGCGCCAGGGCTCTCCGCCAGCCAGCCGCTGGCATTATGGATAACCGCGCGCAGGCTGGCGCAGTGGGTTCTCACCGCATCCGCGAAGGTATAAATTCCCTCGTCGGTGGAGAAATCCGCCTGGATGCAGACAGCGCCCGCCCGCTGCATCACGTCGATAGCCGGGTAGTGGGTGCGGTAGCTTAGGATAACCGGCTGCTGCTGAGTGAGGAAATGGTGGGCAAGGGCGAGGCCAATGCGGCGGCCTCCACCGGTTATCAGAATCGGACGTGACAGCATGTTTCCCATCGTACTCTCCTTATATTTCAGACGATGGGGCCACGCGCGTCACCCCACCAGCATCCACGTTGCCGGTACGGCGGCAACCAGAAGCAAACCAATTAACGCCAACTCGCGACGCTTCAGCATGACGTTATCGACATGGGTGCGGCGCGCATAAATAAAGACCAGTAGCCCCGGCGCATAGAGTACGACCGATAGCAGCAGGTGCATGGGGCCAGAAGCATACAATAACCATAAGCCATATACACAGGCGCCGACACCAATAAGCTTGTGTAACGGACGATTCGCAATTTTAAGCAGGAACGCGCCGACCAGGAAATAAGGCACGAGGATCATCTCGGACGCGATGGTCAGCAGCGTATTGTAGTCTGACCCGGTCAGCCAGATCAGTACCAGGCTTGCCTGCACGCTGAGGTTGGTCAGCCAAAGCGAAGCGGACGGCGCATTATTGGCGTTCTGGCGCGCAAAAATACGCGGAAACGCTTTGTGCGTCGCGGCCAGCAGCGGTACTTCCGCCGCCATAATCGTCCAGCTCAGGTAAGCGCCGCAGACGGAAACAATCAGTCCGGCAGCAATCACCACTTCGCCCCACGAGCCCATCATGCGCACCATCAGGCCCGCCATCGACGGGTTACGCATTTCAGCAAGCTCAGGGCGTGCAACGACGCCCATCGACAGCAGCGTCACCAGCAGATAAACGCCCAGCGCTGAGATGACCGCCAGCAATGTCGCGCGCCCGACGTCTTTTTTATTGCGCGCACGAGCAGAAACCACCACGGCGCCTTCCACGCCGATAAACACCCACAGGGTAATCAGCATGGTATTTTTCACCTGTTCCCAGACCGGTACGCCTAAATCGATGCCGTGGAAATCAAGAGTAAACAGGTCGCTGTTGAAGGCAAGGGCGGCCAGCACGATAAACAGTCCGAGCGGCACTAGCTTCGCCAGCGTTGCCACCAGGTTGATGCTGGCGGCAGTCTGCACGCCGCGCAGGACCAGAAAATGGACGATCCACAGCAGTATCGACGCGCCGACGACGGAGTGCCAGGTGTTGCCGTCGCCAAACAGACGCATCTCCGGCGTATCGGTAAAGAAACTCAGCGCCGAGAAGACGATAACCAGATAGGAGACGTTGGCGATGACCGCGCACAGCCAGTAGCCCCAGGCGGAGCAGAAGCCAACCAGTTCGCCGAAACCTTCGCGCGCATAGGTAAAAATGCCGCCGTCGAGGTCAGGACGAATGCGGGTCAGTACCAGCATCGCCACGGCGAGAAACAGGATGCCAACGCCGGTGATGGCCCAGCCGATCAGCAGCGCGGCAGGGCTGGCGACTTCAGCCATGTTTTGCGGCAGACTAAAAACGCCTGCTCCGAGCATCGAGCTCAGCACCAGCGCCGTCAGAGCACTAAGCCCTAATTTCTTTTCCATGAGAATCCTGTCGTGGAAGGAGAAGAACAAGAATATTTATTTGGCGAAATCGCATAAAAATGGAGGATTGCGCTGAGGCGGCGATTTTACGGAGAGCGATGCATACATGCAACAATGTATGTCTGAAAAAATCACACTATCGAACGCGGAAAGATAAAAAACGGATGGTGAGACGGGTTGGCTGATTTAAAAATACGCAGATACGAGAGGACAGAATCGTGATGAAAAAAAGCCGGCGAGAGTATCACCGGCTTTTGAGGATTACTTGTACAGGTCGGCGCTGATGGTGACGTTACCGCCACGCTCTTGCCACTGACGGGTAATGTGATAGTACTTCGCGCCTTTCTTCGCGGCGCGCTTCGCGACCTGGTAGGAAACCTCGGTCATGTTGCCGTAGTTACCGGTGAACTTGACGCTGTCGAACGGAACCATCTGGGCCGCCGCAACTTTGTTCAGCTCTTCCACTTTGGTGCCGTCCGGCAGCGTGACACTGTAACGTCCGCCTTTAGAGGACTGCGTTTCAAAGAAGCGACCTACGCCGGTGCCTGCGCCCACGGCTGCGGTAGTAGCAACGCCAGGGATTTCAACCTGTTTGGCGGCTTCGCCACCTTCGGCCAGCGCTTTACGGCCAGCGTCGGAATCGGCTGGAATCGCATCCGGGCTCTGCAGAACACGTTTTTCCGCATCGGCTTTATAGATGTACGCGGTGACGCGCTGGTTGCCGCCGTCGTTGGCATCAACCTGACGAACGATAAAGAATGATGCCGCACCTTTAGCCTTCGCCGCTTTGGTGATGGCGTCGTTCACTTCTGGCTGGCTGCGGTAGAAGCCTTGCACGGTGACGGTGTCATATGGCACCAGCTCAACGGCCTGATCTTTTGGCAGCTCAACAACACCGTTGATCACACGGTTTTTTGGGGTTTCTGATTTTGCTGCATCGGCTTTGTAGAAATCAGCCGTTACGCGCCAGTTCCCGCTGTTGCCGAAATCCGAGGTGTCGACAACGTAAAAGGAGGCTGCGCCGTCTTTGTCCGCTTTACGGGATACCGCCTGAACGGCATCGCCAATGGCGTTAAAACGGCCGGTAATGACGACACGGTCATAGGGCTTCAGTGCGGACGCTTGCTCCGGGGTCAGCTCGGTTGCTGCTTGTGCGGACATGGCCGCGGCAGTCAGCATGGCGGACACGAGGAGGGTGTTCTTAAGCTTCATAAAAATAATCCTTCGCCTTGCGCAAACCAAATTCGGGAAATGTTGTAAACGGAAAACGCCTGATTATGGCATTGAAACGACACGACTGTCTGCGTCATTTTTAACTTCAGATGCGAAGCTGATGACGGTTTTGGATAACTTTTCCTGATATGTTGAAAAAACGGGCCCTTGACCGGAAAAACCGGTCAACCTTATGACTTTTTTAAGTTAATGGAATGTTAATTGGCATATCATGCCCGCAAATAATCATGTTTTCACTCGCTGATGAAGCGATTTATGAGGCTCTCTAATCAAATCTGGGGTAAATATCGCTGTTTGTAATCGTCACCACTCGGTATTTGGCATTTAATGCAAAAATAGTGTTTTTCGGAGCTAGATCACAATCGGGATTTTCAGTAGGTTATAGACAGTTTGTTACTGTTTTATTTATTCAGGTTGCTCGCCTGTTTGTTCACTGACGGGGCATTTGCAACATACTGACAAAATGGCAAACCATCAAATTAGAACCGATGTAAGGGAATAGTTATGCGTATTGGTGTACCAAAAGAGAGGTGGGCCCAGGAAACGCGAGTCGCAGCAACGCCGAAGACGGTGGAGCAGCTGCTTAAGCTCGGTTTCAGCGTGGCAATTGAAAGTGGTGCAGGAAAACTGGCAAGTTTTGATGATGACGCGTTTGTTCAGGCCGGGGCCGAAATTGTCTCTGGCGATGCGGTCTGGCACTCTGACGTTATCCTCAAAGTTAACGCGCCGCTGGACGAAGAGATTGCATTGCTGAATCCTGGCGCTACGCTGATCAGCTTTATCTGGCCGGCACAAAATGCTGAACTGATGGAGAAACTTGCCGCACGCGGCGTTAACGTGATGGCGATGGACTCCGTGCCGCGCATTTCACGCGCACAGTCGCTCGATGCCTTAAGTTCAATGGCCAACATCGCCGGTTACCGTGCGATTGTTGAAGCGGCGCACGAGTTTGGTCGCTTCTTTACCGGTCAAATCACCGCGGCGGGGAAAGTGCCTCCGGCCAAAGTGATGGTGATTGGTGCCGGTGTCGCCGGTCTTGCGGCGATCGGCGCAGCCAACAGCCTCGGCGCGATTGTGCGTGCCTTCGATACGCGTCCAGAAGTGAAAGAGCAGGTGCAGAGTATGGGCGCCGAGTTCCTTGAACTGGACTTTAAAGAAGAAGCTGGCAGCGGTGATGGCTACGCCAAAGTGATGTCCGAAGCGTTTATTGCAGCGGAAATGGCGCTGTTTGCTGCGCAGGCGAAAGAAGTCGACATCATTGTGACCACGGCGCTAATTCCAGGTAAACCGGCGCCGAAGCTGATCACCCGCGAAATGGTGGATTCCATGACCCCGGGCAGCGTGATTGTTGACCTGGCGGCGCAGAACGGCGGCAACTGCGAATACACTGTGGCAAACCAAATCGTCACCACGCCAAACGGCGTGAAGGTGATTGGTTATACCGACCTTGCGGGTCGTCTGCCGACCCAATCCTCCCAGCTTTATGGCACTAACCTCGTTAACCTGCTGAAGCTGCTGTGCAAAGAGAAAGACGGCAACGTCACCATCGACTTTGACGATGTCGTGATTCGCGGTGTGACCGTGATCCGCGAAGGCGAAGTCACCTGGCCGGCGCCGCCGATTCAGGTTTCTGCCCAGCCTCAGGCGGCGAAGAAAGCGGTTGAAGAGCCGAAAGAAGCGCCGAAGCCAGCCTCACCATGGCGCAAATACGCGCTGATGGCGTTGGTGATTATTCTGTTCGGCTGGTTAGCGAACGTCGCGCCGAAAGAGTTCCTCGGTCACTTTACGGTGTTCGCGCTGTCCTGCGTAGTGGGTTACTACGTAGTGTGGAACGTCTCTCATGCCTTGCACACGCCGCTGATGTCGGTCACGAATGCTATTTCCGGCATTATCGTGGTGGGCGCGCTCCTGCAGATTGGCCATGGTGGCTGGGTCAGCTTCCTGAGTTTTATCGCGGTATTGATCGCCAGCATTAATATTTTTGGTGGTTTCACCGTCACTCAGCGCATGCTGAAAATGTTCCGCAAAGGATAAGGGGTTAACAAATGTCTGGAGGATTAGTTACAGCTGCATACATTGTTGCCGCGATCCTGTTTATTTTTAGCCTGGCAGGGCTGTCAAAACACGAAACATCCCAGCAGGGCAACTACTACGGTATTGCCGGGATGGCTATCGCCCTGATTGCGACCATCTTCGGGCCGGATACCAGCAACGTAGCGTGGATCCTGCTGGCGATGATCATCGGCGGCGCGATTGGTATTCGCCTGGCGAAGAAAGTCGAAATGACCGAAATGCCGGAGCTGGTGGCGGTTCTGCACAGCTTCGTTGGTCTGGCGGCGGTGCTGGTTGGCTTTAACAGCTACCTGCAGCACGAAACCGGCATGGAACAGATTCTGGTCAATATTCACCTGACCGAAGTGTTCCTCGGCATCTTCATTGGTGCGGTAACCTTTACCGGTTCTATCGTGGCGTTCGGCAAGCTGTGCGGCAAGATGTCTTCTAAGCCGCTGATGCTGCCAAACCGCCATAAGCTGAATCTGGCGGCGCTGGTGGTCTCCTTCTTGCTGCTGGTGGCCTTCGTGCGTACCGATAGCGTCGGCACCCAGGTGCTGTGCCTGCTGGTAATGACCGTTATTGCGCTGGCTTTCGGCTGGCATCTGGTGGCGTCTATCGGTGGTGCGGACATGCCGGTAGTGGTCTCCATGCTGAACTCCTACTCCGGTTGGGCGGCGGCGGCGGCGGGCTTTATGCTCAGCAACGACCTGCTGATCGTCACCGGTGCGCTGGTGGGTTCTTCCGGTGCCATCCTGTCGTACATCATGTGTAAAGCGATGAACCGTTCGTTCTTCAGCGTTATTGCTGGTGGTTTTGGTACCGATGGTTCCTCTACCGGTAGCGACGAAGAAGTGGGCGAGCATCGCGAAATCACCGCGGAAGAGACGGCTGAAATGCTGAAAAATTCCCATACGGTGATTATCACCCCAGGCTACGGCATGGCGGTGGCGCAGGCGCAGTACCCGGTGGCTGAAATTACCGACAAGCTGCGTGCGCGCGGCATTAAGGTGCGTTTCGGTATTCACCCGGTTGCCGGACGTCTGCCGGGTCACATGAACGTGCTGCTGGCGGAAGCGAAGGTGCCTTACGACATCGTGCTGGAAATGGACGAGATTAACGACGACTTCTCCGATACCGATACCGTACTGGTTATCGGCGCGAACGACACCGTTAACCCGGCCGCACAGGACGATCCGAAGAGCCCAATCGCCGGGATGCCGGTGCTGGAAGTATGGAAGGCGCAGAACGTTATCGTCTTCAAACGCTCCATGAACACCGGCTACGCTGGTGTACAGAACCCGCTGTTCTTTAAAGAGAACACCTCCATGTTGTTTGGCGATGCCAAAGCTAGCGTGGATGCGATTCTGAAAGCGCTCTGATAGGTAATGTGAATGCTAAGCCGCCGCGTCAGCCTGACCGGCGGCTTTTTTATTTATTGCTTGATTGCTTTTGGTCAAAAATTGCGCGCTCATCGGTGTTATACTACCCAACGTCGTCCACACCTATGAGGAAATTATGGATACCTTGTTATCGCCTGCACAACTGGCCATCGAATATCTCCGCCGTGAAACCACGCCGTTAACCCCCGCACAATATCTGAAACGCGTTAAGCAGCTTGAGCTGGAATTTGCCGACCTGATGTCGCTTTCCGCTATTGAACTTAAAGAAGAAATCGATTTTGCCTGGCGACTAGGGCTCCACTGATAGGTGTGTCGTCTGTAGCCCGGCCAAACATCGCGATGCCGGGGATTCTGCTCCAGACAGAAAAAAACCGGCCTGATGAACTGAGCCGGTTTTTTATTACCATCAATCACCAGGACCGTTAATCGTCCTCTTCGTCATCCATCTCCACCGGCGTCTGGTAATCGTTCGGCTTAATCGCCAGCAGATCGCAGCGCAGATGGTCAATGACCTGTTCCGCAGTATTCCCCAGGAACGCCGCCGAAATACCGGTACGGCCAACCGTACCCAGCACCACGATACCGGCATCCAGATGCGCGGCCAGATCCGGGATAACCTCTTCAGGTAACCCTTTCTCTACGTGAGTGAACTTCTCATCAATGCCGAATTTCTGACGCAGTGATTTCATCGCCAGCAGGTGCTGCCCGCGAATGGCATCGTTATAAACGCTTGGATCAAAATCAGGTAGTTCGATGGCGATATTGATAGGGGTAACTGGATAGGCGCCAATCAGGTGAACTTCGGTGTGGTTAACCTGGTCTGCCAGCTCAATCGTCTCTTTTACCAGTTTCTCGTTCAGCGCGTTGTGGTACTCCTCTTCGCTGGCGAGGTTGACGGCCACCAGCGCTTTACCGCCTTCCGGCCAGGGCTGGTCTTTCACCATCCAGACCGGGCAAGGGCATTTACGCAGCAGGTGCCAGTCGGTAGGGGTAAAAATAACCGACTCAAGCTTGTCGTGCTGGTGCGCCATTTTCAGCATCAGGTCGTGACCGCCGCTGATGACCTCCTGGATAATCGCCTCAAATGGCCGATTGTGCCACACCACTTTAATCTCCAGCGGAACGCCTGCTTCCAGGTAGAATTTCGCCTGCTCGCGGATCCATGCGGTTCGCTGGCTAATTACGCCCTGGCGCATTGCGGTGCGCTCGTCAGGAGATAAAAGGGTGGTCATTTCATAAGAGAAGTCGTAGATAGGCAAAAAGGCTTTAATGCGACCGCCAATCCGTTGATGCAGATAAACAGCACGGCGCAGCGCAGGCTGATCGTCCTGGTTAGGATCGATAGCAACGAGCATATTTTGATACTTGGCCATACAGGTCTCCTTACAGCTGTAACCACAGTTTGTCAGTAAAAGATAACTCATATATGGAGAATGAAACAGGGGATAACCTTTGCCAGATCAATAAACAGGATAAATTTGATGTGCAGAAAGGTTATGGTTCAGCGTGAATGGCAGGGGAAATAAGGGGGCCGTTTCATATAAAAAACCCCGAAAATTCGGGGTTTTTAGGCAGGGAAGTGCAGAACCTATCAGGCAACGTTACGAGTATGACCCGCCAGCACCGCCAGCGCATCGCTGTTTTCGATGGTGATGTATTTGCCTTTCACCGCCAGCATGCCGCTTTTCTGGAAACGACCCAGCAGACGGCTTATGGTTTCTACCGTCAGACCGAGGTAGTTACCGATATCGCCACGGGTCATGGTCAGGCGGAACTCACGAGGAGAGAAACCGCGCTGCGCAAAACGACGTGACAGGTTGTAGATAAAGGCAGCCAGACGCTCTTCCGCATTTTTCTTCGACAGCAGCAGGATCATATCCTGATCGCCTTTGATCTCACCGCTCATCAGACGCATCATCTGCTGGCGCAGGTTCGGCATCTTACCGGACAAATCATCCAGCGTCTCGAACGGGATCTCACAAACCATTGAGGTTTCCAGCGCCTGAGCAAAGCTAGGGTGATGGCCTGTCCCGATGGCATCAAAGCCCACTAAATCACCGGCCAGATGGAAGCCCGTAATCTGCTCGTCACCCTGTTCAGTGATGGTATAGCTCTTGATAGTACCGGAGCGAATAGCATACAGAGACTTCAGTTCATCACCGGCCTTGAAGAGGGTTTGCCCTTTCTGGATGGGCTTTTTGCGCTCGATAATATTATCCAGCTGATCAAGCTCATGCTCATTAAGAGTGAACGGGATGCAAAGCTGGCTGATGCTGCAATCCTGACAATGGATAGCGCAACCGCCAGACTGAATGCGTCGTATAATTCTCTTTTCCGGGATCATAGGTCTGCTCAAGCCGTAATTGATATTAGTCAATTTTAACATCTTTTTATGGAGCAGGTAAGTCTCGGCGTGGGGATTCACCCAATATTAAAAAGGGATAGTTCCTGTTGTGATTTATATTATTGATATGTATCAATAATTTTTCGGTGCGATTGTGAAAGGGGATGCAAACATCCCGGCTATAAGGCACAGAAAATCAAAGTAACAGGTAGCGTTCATGGCGTAGAAGCCACTCTTTCCGCTGTACACCACCCGCGTAGCCGGTCATGGTGCCGTTGCGGCCAATCACCCGATGGCAGGGCACGACAATGCTGACGGGGTTAGAACCATTGGCGGCACCCACCGCGCGTGCCGCACCTGGCCGGCCGAGCTGTTCGGCAAGCTGACCGTAATGCATGACCTGCCCGCAGGGGATGGTGCGTAAGGTCTGCCACACTTCACGCTGGAAATCCGTGCCGCCGGTGGCCGTTGGTAGCGTGTCAATAATGGCAAGATCACCCTCGAAATAGTCTATAAGTTTCTGGCTGAGCCCGCCTGGGTTACGTGAAGCCACTCTGGTATAGCCCTGCTGACGGTAGTGAATGTCCAGTAACTGCTCCATGCGATCGCTATGTTCTTGCCACTCAATCGCCCGCAGGTGAAAATTCTCGTCGCAGAGGATCCAAAGCGGCCCAACCGGGGTGGCAATTTTATCTTCGAGCAAAGTCAGCATGAGTACGCTCTCATTTAAATGAATTATTCCTATACTCCACCATACCATGTGAATGCGAACATTCTCTATACCCCGGATGTATAACCCCATAAATTAGGAGGAATGTTAATAATTTATCAGGATAAGGAGAATATATAGATATATAAAATAACGTGTGAGCATGGGCTAATATAGCGCCAGCAGTGAAAGCAGTATGTAATCTACTGATAAAAATGAATAAGTGTTTTTTTTTAGCATGAAGTTGAATAAAAATCGGGGCCTGTCGACATCGCCAGACCCCGCAGCAACCACACAATTGTATCCGTACTGTTGCCCACTTTTGCTCCGAACAGCGGGTATTACTATTTATAACGGGTTCGCGTTAATTTTCCAGATAATTCTTGGTGATTTATTTCACGTATTAACAATACATGTTTAAAATTAATTCTCAATTTACGACATTTAAGTATGAATTAATTTATTCAAATAAATGATAGGTTGCGAATGAAGATATTTGGGCGGTGAGAATCTCAGCAACGCACCGACAACGCATTGAGCCCGCCCGGCGACCCGGCTATAGTATGCGCCAGACGTAATGAAGGGGGACGACTCATGAATCTTGACGACAAATCGCTGTTTCTTGACGCCATGGAGGATGTCCAGCCGCTGAAGCAGTGCCATGATGTTCACTGGCAGCCAGCCCGAAACACCCGCACCCGACAGCAGATAGACACGCTGCAGCTGGATAATTTTCTCACCACCGGCTTTCTGGATATCGTCCCGCTTGCTACGCCGCTGGAGTTTAAACGCGAAGGGCTGCAAATCGGCGTGCTGGATAAACTTAGGCTAGGCAAATATGGCCAGCAGGCCAGTCTGAATCTGCTGCATCAGCCGGTCGAAAAATGTCGGCAGAGCCTGTTTGCCTTTATTCACCAGGCGCAAAAAGAAAATCTTCGCAACATACTGATTATTCACGGTAAAGGTAAAACGGATAACGCTCACGCTAATATCATTCGCAGCTACCTGGCCCGCTGGTTGACCGAATTCGACAACGTACAGGCGTTTTGCAGCGCGCTACCGCATCATGGTGGCAGCGGGGCGTGCTATGTTGCGCTGCGAAAGTCGGAAGCGGCAAAACAAGACAACTGGGAGCGCCACGCCAAACGCAGTCGCTAGCAAAATCCTGTGGGGACGGTGCTTATGCCTGAATAAGGCGCTTAAACAGAAGCTGTTGTATGTCCTGACGCTGTGAAAGAATGGCATGCACCGTGACCGCTGAGCCTTCTACCGAATACAGAACGCGGTAACCGCCTGCAGTATTGCACTCGCGATACTTACCGACCCCGATTTTCAACAGTTCTGGGCATACCTGACAAGAAGAAGGAAATTGACTCACTTTCCCCTCAAATTCCTCAAGAATGGCGGCCACGATGGGCTTAACCTCTATTTCCTGTTTACGGAGATAGTTCGCGATATGGTTAAGGCAGGTTTTAACCGTCGCAGTGTATTCAATGCTAACTTTGGTTCTGTCCATGTATGGCCCTTATTAAAAGGCTGCTCCTGATTAACGGTCCAGGCCGTCGAGTAACTGTTCTTTTGAAAAAACGTTCCCTTCAGATTTATCGCTCTCAGACAGCGTTAAGAGTTTTAACAGCGCAATAGCATTTTCACGCTCTTGCTGCTGGTCAAATGCCTCAATGACGTAGGCGGGGACGCCGTTTTGAGTGACCAGAATAGGCTCAGCTAAATCGAGAGAAGCGGCATTTTTTTTGATAAAACTAATGGTTTCGACTTTCATAGACGCTCACCTTATTGGGCTCTCCGTGCTTGACGAGTGTTTGTTGCATTTCATTTGCCTAATCGAACTAAATTTAGCTCAAATTTAGACTTGCTGCAACCGTTAGCGCAGCAGCAAACTCAGCTCAGAAGCCGCTTTTTGCAACTCTGGCAACACTCGTTCCAACAACTCAGCGGCGGAAACCTGCCCGGCATGCACGCCGACGTTCAGCGCCGCCTCCACGTGCCCTTGCGGATTAAACAGCGGCACCGCCAGTGAACGGAGGCCCATCTCTAACTCCTGGTCGTTTAACGCATATCCCTGCTGACGAACCGCCTTCAGCTCGCTGCGCAGTTTGGCAACGGATGAAATGGTCTGCGGGGTATAGCGAATCATGGTGATGCGCGCCAGCATGTCGTTAAGCTTCTCTTCAGGCTGATAGCTCAGCAGTACGCGTCCCATCGAGGTTGACCAGGCGGGCAGGCGGCTGCCGATATCGAGATCGATAGTCATAATGCGCGAGCTGGAGGCGCGGGCGATATACAGGATATCGTCGCCATCGAGGGTCGCGATAGAGCAGGACTCATTGAGCATTTCACTCAAATGACGCAGCACCGGCTGCGCCGAACGCGCCAGCGGCGTAGAGGCTAACCACGCGTGGCCGAGGGATAAAATCCGCGGGCGCAGCTGAAAGTTTTTGCCGTCTTCCGCATAGACAAACCCGAGCTTGCCCAGCGTATACAAGCAGCGGCGCACCGCAGCACGCGGAATGCCCGTCTTCTGGCTGATTTGTGAAATCGACAGCACCCGGCGCTGCGGCGTGAAGGCCTGAATCACCTCCAGCCCGCGCGCCAGCGACGCCATAAAGTTCGGGTCGCCTTTAAACGGTTCGCTGTTGTCGCCCGTCAAAATATCGTCTGGATGTTTCTCCACTTTTTCTCTCCGTTTATGCAGCCGATCACATTCTTCAGCTAAACATACACGATGTTCGATAATCGCACCATATTTCGATTATCGCCCTTGACCCGCATCGTTAAGCGGGTCACATTTTGTGCGAACAACGAATATAAGTGCGATAACCGCACACCAAGGAGCAACCTGATGATCGATAAAAGTGTGTCGACGCTGACCGATGCCGTTGCGGGTATCCACGACGGGGCGACAATAATGATTGGCGGCTTTGGGCCCGCCGGACAGCCGACGCAGCTGATTGATGCGTTGATTGAGCAGGGCGCACGCGACCTGACCATCATCAACAATAACGCCGGTAACGGTGAAATTGGCCTCGCGGCGCTGCTGAAAGCCGGACGCGTGCGCAAGATGATCTGTTCATTCCCACGCCAGGTCGATTCGCAGATTTTTGATGATCTCTACCGCCGTGGCAAAGTGGAGCTTGAGCTGGTACCGCAGGGCAACCTGGCGGCACGCATTCAGGCCGCAGGCGCCGGGCTTGGGGCAATTTTCACCCCGACGGGCTACGGCACGCCGCTGGCGGAAGGCAAAGAGACGCGGGAAATCGACGGTCGCCACTATGTGCTGGAGTACCCGATTAAAGCAGATTTTGCGCTGATTAAAGCCCATCAGGGCGACCGCTGGGGCAACCTGGTGTATCGCAAAGCGGCGCGTAACTTTGGGCCGATCATGGCTACCGCGGCAAAAACAACGATTGCTGAAGTGACCCATTTAGTGGCGCTGGGAGAACTGGACCCGGAGAACGTCGTCACGCCCGGTATTTTTGTGCAGCGCGTTTTCTCGCTGGAAAACCTCAACGTCCAGGCACAGCGCGCCTAAGGAGCCCATGATGCAAAAACTCTCTCGTGACGATATGGCTAAACGTGTGGCGCAGGATATCCCGGAAGGGGCCTACGTCAATTTAGGCATCGGCTTGCCGACGCGCATCGCCAACTACCTGCCAACGGATAAAGAAGTCTTTCTGCACAGCGAAAACGGCCTGCTGGGCATGGGGCCGAAGCCCGAGCCGGGGGAAGAAGACCCGGAATTGATTAACGCTGGTAAAGAGTTCGTTACCTTACTGCAGGGCGGTTGCTACTTCCACCACGGCGACTCGTTCGCCATGATGCGCGGCGGCCACCTCGATATCTGTGTGCTGGGTGCCTATCAGGTTTCTGCGCAGGGCGATCTCGCCAACTGGAGTACCGGTGCGCCGGACTCGATTCCTGCGGTAGGCGGCGCGATGGACTTAGCCGTTGGCGCGCGTCAGGTCTTTGTGATGATGGACCACCTCACGCGCGACGGTGAGTGCAAGCTGGTTGAGCACTGCACCTATCCGTTGACCGGCGTAGGCTGCGTGAGCCGCATCTATACCGACCTGGCAGTGATCGACATTACCGCCAGCGGTCCAGTGGTGCGTGAAATCTTTAACGGTCTCTCTTTTGAAGAATTGCAGCGAATGACCCCGGTAACGCTTTCCTATAACGCCGTAGCGGAAATCGCTTAAGGAACAATGATGAATCAAGCATTTATCTGCGACGCGGTACGCACTCCGTTCGGTCGTTTTGGTGGTACTCTGGCAAGCGTCCGCGCGGACGATCTTGCGGCCCTGCCGCTGAAAGCGCTTCTTGAACGAAACCCGGGGCTTGATCCGGCTCGTATCGACGATGTGATTTACGGCTGCGCCAACCAGGCGGGTGAAGATAACCGTAACGTCGCACGCATGGCACTGCTGCTGGCCGGGCTGCCGGAAACGGTACCGGGTACCACCATTAACCGTCTTTGCGGCTCCAGCCTGGACGCCATCGGCGTGGCAGCGCGGGCGATTAAGAGCGGCGAAACGCAGTTGATGGTTGCCGGCGGTGTAGAAAGCATGTCGCGCGCGCCGTTTGTGATGGGCAAAGCGGAAAGCGCCTACAGCCGCAGCATGAAAATGGAAGATACCACCATCGGCTGGCGCTTTATTAATAGCCAGATGAAAGCCCGCTACGGCGTGGACTCCATGCCGGAAACGGCGGAGAACGTGGCGATTGATTTCGCTATTGCGCGCGCGGATCAGGACGCGTTTGCCCTGCGTAGCCAGCAGCGTACCGCGCTGGCGCAGGCCAACGGCGTATTTAATGATGAGCTAGTCCCGGTGCATATCCCGCAGCGCAAAGGCGAACCGCTGATTTTTAGCCAGGATGAGCACCCGCGCAGCACCTCGCTTGAGGCGCTGGCAAAATTAAGAGGCGTAGTGCGCCCGGATGCGACGGTCACGGCGGGCAACGCCTCCGGCGTTAACGACGGGGCCTGCGCGCTGCTGCTGGCCAGTGAACTGGCGATGGCGCAGAACGATCTCCAACCGCTGGCGCGGGTAGTGGGGATCGCCACTGCCGGGGTGGCGCCGCGCATCATGGGCTTTGGCCCGGCACCGGCAGTGCGTAAAGTCCTGGCGCAAACGGGGTTAACGCTGGCGCAGATGGATGTTATCGAGTTGAATGAAGCCTTCGCCGCGCAGGCGTTGGCGGTACTGCGTGATTTAGGGCTGCCGGACGATGCCGCGCACGTTAACCCGCACGGCGGGGCGATTGCGCTGGGCCATCCGTTGGGGGCGTCGGGCGGGCGACTGGCGATGACGGCCGCCTACCAGCTGCGTCGTACCGGCGGGCGTTATGCGCTCTGCACCATGTGTATCGGTGTAGGCCAGGGGATCGCGCTGATTATTGAACGCGTATAAGGAGCTGGAATGAGTGTGTTGACCCCGCTATTGCGCACTGAAGCATTAACGGACATGTTCAGCGATGAACGCCTCGTTCAGGGGATGCTGGATTTTGAAGCCGCGTTGGCGACGGTGCAGGCGCGCTGCGGCGTGATCCCGGCTGCGGCGGTGGCACCGATTGCCGCTGCCTGCCGGGCATCGCTTATCGACCTTCCGGCGCTGGCTACTTCGGCAGCAAGCGCGGGTAATCTGGCGATCCCATTGGTCAAACAGCTTACCCAGCGGGTGAAAATCGCTGACCCGGAGGCGGCACGTTACGTCCATTGGGGCGCGACCAGCCAGGATGCCATTGATACGGGTTTGATGCTCCAGCTTCTGCAGGCGCTTCGAGAAACCGAGACACGGCTAGCGCGACTGATCCGTGTGCTGGCGGAACAGGTTACGCATCATCAGCACACGCTGCTGCCGGGGCGCACCTGGATGCAGCATGCGCTGCCCATCACCTACGGACTGAAGCTGGCGGGTACGCTGGATGCGCTGCTGCGCTGGCAGGAACGGCTGGTGCAAATGCGTCCGCGCGTGCTGTCGCTGCAGTTCGGTGGCGCAGCGGGCACGCTGGCATCGCTAAAAGAGAAGGGGCCGGAGGTCGCACTGGCCCTGGCTGCTGAACTGAACCTGACGCTTCCCGATACGCCGTGGCATAGCCAGCGCGATCGCCTGATTGAACTGGCGGGTTGGTACGCCGGGCTGTGCGGGACGCTGGGTAAATTTGCCAACGACTTTGCTTTAATGATGCAAACGGAAGTGGCGGAAGTGAGCGAGCCGATAGCCGAAGGGCGCGGGGGGTCCTCCGCGATGCCGCATAAACGTAACCCGGTCAGCTGCGCCGCGATTCTGGCCGCGGCGACCAGAGTCCCGGGGCTGATGGCAACGTTGTATGTCAGTCAGATCCAACAGCACGAACGCGCGCTGGGCGGCTGGCAGGCGGAATGGGAAACGTTGCCGCAGCTGATAATGCTGGTGGGCGGGGTGCTGGAAAACAGCGAATATCTGGTAAAAGGGATGCAGGTTAATACGCAAAAAATGCGTGATAACCTGCATCTCACCCATGGCCTGGTGATGGCGGAATCGGTCACCCAGGCGCTGGCGGCGCATCTTGGTAAAGCCGATGCCCACCATTTGATTGAAACGATTTGCCACCGGGCGATTGCGCTTGATTGCCCGTTACGACCGCTGCTGGAAAACGATCCGCTGGTGAGCCAGCATCTTTCCCCAGAGCAACTTACGCAGCTACTGGACCCGGCAAACGCTGTCGGTAGCGCGGACCACTTTGTGCGCCAGGTATTGGCGCGCTTTCAGGAGTTAGGGACATGAATATCCATTATCGCCTCGACGGACCGGAAAAGGCACCGGTACTGGTGTTATCAAACTCACTGGGCACCACGCTCTCCATGTGGGACGCGCAAATGCCTGCGCTGACCGAATACTTCCGCGTACTGCGCTACGATACGCACGGTCACGGGCAAACAACCAAACGCGGAAAAGTGACGCTGTCACAACTTGGGGAAGACGTTATTTCGCTGCTCGAACACCTGAATATCGACCGTGCCAGCTTCTGCGGCATTTCAATGGGCGGCCTGACCGGGCTGTGGCTGGCGCGCTTTGCGCCGGAACGTTTTGACGCTATTGCGGTGGCGAACACTGCCGCGAAGATTGGCGAACAAGCGGGCTGGCTCTCCCGTGCGCGCACCGTGCGCAGTGAAGGAATGGGCGTAGTGGCTGCCGGTTCCGCCGATCGCTGGTTCACCCCGGCGTTTCGTCAGCATCAGCCAGCGGTCGTTGAACAGCTTTGCCATCAACTGGCTGAGTCTGAAGCCGAAGGTTACGCCGAGTGCTGCGATGCGCTCGCGGCGGCGGATCTGCGGGCTGAAGTGGCAGCGATTACCCTGCCAATGCTGATCATCGCCGGTGAGCATGACCCGGTCACCACCGTGGATGATGCCGACTATCTGCATCAGCAAATAGACGGCGCATTCCAGGTCGAACTCCCGGCTTCGCATCTCTCAAATATTGAAGCCAGCGACGAATTTAACGCCGCGCTGGTGGCGTTTTTACGGAGGAATCATGGCGGATAACGAACGTTATCAGCAGGGGATGGCGGTACGACGTAAAGTGCTGGGCGATGCCCATGTTGACCGCACCGTGGCGAAACTCTCACCGTTGAACGAAGAGTTTCAGGACTTTATCACGCGCTACGCCTGGGGTGAAACCTGGACCCGTCCGGGGCTGGATCACCACACGCGCAGTATGATAACCATCGCGATGCTGATTGCGCTGAACCGCGAAGCCGAACTGAAAATGCATCTGCGTGCGTCGTTTAATAACGGCGTCACCCGCGATGAGTTGAAAGAGTTGATTATGCATTCGGCGCTTTACTGCGGGCTGCCCGCAGCAAATGCCACCATGCATCTGGCTCAGCAGGTGTTTGATGAGATTGACGCGGAGAAAGCGTGATCGTGCAGTGAAAAAATAAAACGCAGTTCCATTATTATCGGTAATCCTTTTCTGTTTAACATTGTTAATGGAGAACCGATGACAAGACTACGTTACCCAGGGATGTCGACGCTGCTCTGTATGCCGCTGGTGCTACAGGGCTGCGTCGCTTCCTCGTCAACCGGCACCACAACCCGGCCACAGTTGACGGCGCAGGAAGCTTCCGCCTATACCGCTGAAAACTACTTTGCTCGCGGTGGAATGCTCAACCATCTCCAGGGCGCCTGGCAGCCCAAGCCCATCGTTCCCGATAACGATACTCCGTGGCGGGTAGCAAAGTCCGGCGCGCCTTTTAGCGATATTCAGCAGGCGATTGATGCCGCCATCGCCCAGCACAAAGGCCACGAGCGTCTCTATATCCGAATCGATCCCGGTGTTTATAGCGGCACGGTTTATATCCCTGACGATGCCCCGCCCATCACCCTTTTTGGTACCGGTAAACAGGCCGACGCGGTGCGTATTGAGTTCGCGCTGGACTCGCAGTTTAGCCCGGCAAAATACCGTGACATCGTCAACGCCAACCGCTATCCGCCGAGCTCCCCGGCCTATTATCAGTACGCGCTTTGTGCTGGCAGAACCAGCGCGCTGATAGGCACTAACTGCGCCGCCGTATTCTGGGCGCAAAGCCATGATTTGCAACTCTATAACCTGACGATTGCCAACAGCCTGCTGGACACGGTTGACGGCGGTACCCATCAGGGCGTGGCGCTGCGCACCGATGGCGATCGCATTCAGCTCCAGCGCGTTCGTCTGCTGGGGCGTCAGGATACGCTGTATCTCAATATCAGCGACCGTCACAACGATGCGCTGACCGATCGTCTTTATCGCGTTCTGGTGCAGGACAGCTACGTTGAAGGAGATGTGGACTATGTATTTGGTCGCGCCAACGTGGTGTTCGACCGGGTGCATTTCCACACGGTATCCAGCCGCCGCTCGCCGGAAGCCTACGTACTGGCCCCCAATACGCTGCCGGATAACCCGTACGGATTCTTGGTGAAGAACAGCCGTTTTACCACCGACGACGGATATAAAGGTACGTTTAAGGCCAAGCTTGGCCGCGCGTGGGATCAAGGGGCAGGGAAAACGGGTTACCTGGCGGGCAAAACGGCGAATGGGCAGGCGTTGATTGTCGATAGCACCGTTGATAGCGGCTACGACGCGCTGTCGCCGTGGGGCGCGGCGGCCACCACGGCGAGGCCGTATAAGGCGAATGCGGAGAGTTCACGGCAGCTTAACGACGTGAATTTCAACCGCTTGTGGGAGTGGAATACGCACTGGGAGAAGTAGAGCCGGTGCCTCCCCGGAGTCGGCTGCGCCTCGTCCGGGCTACATCGCGAATATGTAGCCCGGCCAAGCGAAGCGCCGCCGAGATCGCAGCGGGTCAGAAAGGTAACCGTCGCGGCTGCGTCTGCATCGTAACCCAGCGCAGCTCAGTAAACTCATGGATCCCCGCACGTCCACCAAAGCGACCGTACCCGGAATCTTTGGTGCCGCCGAACGGCATCTGCGCTTCATCGTGCACCGTCGGACCGTTAATGTGGCAGATCCCGGTTTGCAGATTTTGTGCCACGTTCCACGCCCGGGCGGTATCGCGGCTGTAGACCGCCGACGATAAGCCGTAAGCGCTATCGTTGGCAATCCGCAGCGCATCCTGTTCGTCGATTGCGCGGATCACTGCTTTTACCGGGCCGAAAGACTCTTCATGCCAGAGGCGCATTGCTGGCGTAACGCCGTCCAGCAGCGTCGCCGACATCAACGTTGAATCCGCTTTCCCACCGGTCAGCAGCGTTGCGCCGTGCGCCAGCGCGTCGTCAATCAGCGCATTGCAGCGATCCACGGTTTTCTTATCGACCACCGACCCTAACAGCCCGTCTGGCAAGCCGTTCACCCGATTAACCAGTGCGGCAATAAACGGCTCGGCAATCGCCTGTTCAACGATAATGCGTTCGGTCGACATGCAAATCTGCCCGGCGTTCGCGAACGCACCAAAGGTTGCCCCGGCGGCGGCCTGGTCGATATCGGCGTCATCCAGCACCAGCAGCGGCGCTTTACCACCCAGTTCCAGGACAACGGGTTTGAGGTATTTAGCGCAGGTCTGCGCAATGAGGCGGCCAACCGGCGTCGAACCGGTGAAGTTAATCCGCCGCACGCCGGGGTGGGCAATTAAACTTTCGACCAGCGCGGGCGCATCCTGCGGGGCGCAGGTCAGATAGTTCACCACCCCCGCCGGGAAGCCCGCCACCGCCAGTGAATCGATAATCAGTCCTTGGGTGGCGGGTGAGAGTTCAGAACCTTTGAGGATCACCGTATTGCCGCAGGCAAGCGGCGTGGCGATGGCGCGTACCGCCAGAATAATCGGTGCGTTCCACGGCGCCATGCCGAGCACGACGCCAGCGCCCTGACGGGTGGCCATCGCCAGATTGCCGGGAATGTTCGATGGGATTACCTGACCGTCGATCTGCGTCGTTAACGCCGCGGCTTCGCGCAGAATATCAGCCCCGAGGTGCACGTTAAACCCGGCCCACTGCGGCGTAGCGCCCGTTTCGGCATTCATGGTGGCGACAAACTGCTCGTGGCGTTTTTCCAGCTCATCGGCGGCGGCCAACAGCAAACGACGACGTTCACCGGGAGGCGTATCGCGCCACTGCGGGAACGCCGCGGCGGCGGCATCGGCGGTGCGGGTGGCATCGGTCAACGTGGCGGCGGGCGCGACGCTGGCAACGGTTTGAGTCACCGGATTCAGACGGGTAAAGGTGGCAGCGTTTTGCGCCGCGCACGCTTCGCCGTGAATATACAGGGTACAGGTGATGGTCATGACAGCCTCTTATCGACTCGGGTTATCCATCGAGTGTAAAGAGGCGTGGGCAGGTTGAATATCCATCGGGCGGATTTCGCACGCTTTTTTTCAGCTTTTGAGAGCGGTTCACATCCTTGTGCCGCCGAGGGTTACCTGAGAAGCGTATGCAGCCGTTGCTGCGCATCATCGCGCAACGCCAGAAGATTGACGGCTTCGCCTGGTTCGGTGCTACGGGCGTAAAGTGCGACCAGCCAGTCATAGACGTAGCGGGTGGCGGCGTGTACCGGTTGTTCGCCAAGCTGGGTCAAACGCGTACGGGATGCCGCTGTGGGTTGCACGAAAATAGCGCTGCCTTTCGCAATGCGGCTGGCCGGGCGCTGCGCCACTGGCTGTTCGGCATAACCCAGCCAGTTGATAAAGTTGCCGATAATTGCGCGAAGCTGGGCCGCACCGGCTTGCTGCCCGGTGCTGGCGCGTCGTAGCTGCTGAGCCAGCGACAGACGCTGGCTGGCGATGAGCAGGGACAGGGCTAACTGTTGCTGGGTGTCGCTGCTGAAATGTGCGTGCGGCTGGCGACTCCATTGACGCAAGTGTTTACACCACAGCGCATAGGCCTGCGAACCATTATCCTGATGCGTCAGCGGAGTTGATGCGACCGTTTCCGGCGCGGCAAACAGGTCCACCGCATCGTTAAACAGGCCGCTCACTTTTTCTTCATGCTGCTGCTGCACCTGGCATAACGCATCAAATGCCGCCAGCTCAGGTAACAGACTTTCCAGCAGCTCGCCGTGGCGGGCCGCGTGGGTTTGCAGCTCGCGGATCATCGCCTCGACCCGCGCTTTATCCGGCTGCGCAGACGCCAGCAGCGGCTGGCATAGCGTTCGCAGCTGCTGCTGACGGGCGCTACTGATGGCCGCAAAGCGACGCTGACGTAATTCCGGCTGTGATGCCTGCGACAGCCACTCGATCAGGCGCTGCAAGCTGCTGTGATCCAGTGCCTGCAGCGTGCCCCAGTGCTGACCCGGTTTACCGACTAACTGCTGAATGGCTTCATCGAAATGACGTTTGTGGATAAAACGATCGTCCTCTGGCGTAATCGCCCACACCAGCCCCGGCAGCTTGTTCTCCTGCACTGGCTGGGTTTCATTCACCCAACGCAGCAGAGTTTTAGCAGAAGAGGGGATCGCACTGCGCTGCGCCGTGGCGTTGCAGGTGAGCAGGATATCCGGCTGCTGCTGCTGGCGATAGTAGTCGAGCAGCCAGCGACATTTGCTGGTCCACAGCGGCGCTTCATCAACCAGCGGCGGTACGGGAATGTCGATGATATCTACGTTATCCAGCACGCCATGTTCGGTACTGAGCACCAGTTCCAAAGTGAGTTGCGCCAGCGTGGTTATCGGAACGCTCACCGCATTCTGGTAGCCATCGCGAGTCAGCGGGTGTACCAGCACCGCATCGTCGCTTTCGCCGCCCGGCGTTAAAAAGGCGTCCATCGGCAGAGTAAAAGCATCCACCAGCAAGCTCAGCGGCGCCATGACTTCCCGGCGATTGCCGAGTTGATGCAGCGTGTGCGCGAGCGTCAGCCACTGCTGAGTCAGCTCCTGCTGTTCGCCCCAGAGCAGTGACCAGGCGCGGGCGCGGGCGCTGAGATCCAGCGACGGCAGCAGATGCGCAAACTGATACCACAATGCATCGTCAATCTGCTGATAGTTGCCCGGTAAGGTATCGCGCCAGAAGCGGCTGATGGCGGCGATATCGGTGGCGGTTAGCCCCGGCACCGGCTGCGGCTGGCGTAGGCTCTGCCAACCGCGCAGACGCTCGGCAATCACGCTGCTGTCCGGCGGGCGAATATCACCGCGCTGCCAGGCATGAGCGATAAACAGCTGCACCAGCTCTGCTTCGCGTATCAATTTCAGGCGCAGCGGGAAGGCATCATCCGGCGTGGACTGGTCGCGACTAAAGCGCAACGCCATTTGGGGCAGGCCATGGCCGGGATTGATATGGCTAAAATAGTCGAGCGTTTTGCTACCGCTCTGCACCGTTAAACGGCCTTCGCCGCTGCCGCATAGCGTACGCAGCAGGTGCGCCTTTGAGGGCTGCGAATGGCCGAACAGCGCAATACTGGCGCGGCAAGTGAGCGCCTGCTGGTGAGTTTGCTGTTGCGCGTCGAGGGCCAGCAGGCGGATCAGCAATGCGTCGGCGTCATCATCCAGCGCCGGGTGCGCGTGTCGCTCAGTGGCAAGCCAGTCCATTACAGCATTTACAGTGGTCATTTCAGGAATACGCTCCCGCTATCAATCCAGTAATGGCTGCCGCTATGACGGCGGTCGGCCAACGTATTTAGCTTCAGGGTCAGGGCATCTGGCGAAACCGGCGTGCCGTCCTGCAACCACGCATCGCTCAGCACGAACGACTGCGGTGCGTCATGTTTACTGCCGCCCTGAAGCTTGAGGCGAACCTGCAATACGCCGTCGCCGGCAATGGCACGAGCCAGATCCGGCGAGTTGATACTCAGGGTATACAGCGGCGTGGCGGGCCAGCGGGTATTCGCGAGCTGACGGAAGCCGAGGGTGACGTTGCCGCGCAGCGGGAAATGCAGGCGGGCATCGAGCTTCGCGCCGGGCTTGTCGAGGTCAAGGTCGTGATACCAGATGTTCTCATCGCGCAGGGTATTGACGGTTTTATCCAGCACGCCGAGGTAGCGCACGGTGGAGTAGGCGCCGATATCCGCGGCCTTAAAGTTGAAGTGCGGCAGGCGGAGATCCAGCGCCAGGCTGCACAACATCGCGCCGACGGCGGCGGTTGATTTTGGGTTACCGATACGGCCCTGCTGGCTGAACGGATACCACTCGTGAACGTGATATTTATCCAGCCACACCATGCGGTTCACCGGTACCGGCTGGAGATAACGAATCAGCGCCTGAACGCCCGGTAGACAGCCCGGTCGCCCGGTCACCAGCAGCACGTCGCAGCTGTAGTGGGAAATGGCTTCACACAGGGCGTGCAGCGGGCCAGCAAGGGTAAATTCACCTGCCAGCATTGCTGACTGAAGGGTGCTGAAGGTCACTTCCAGCGGCACGGCGAGCAGATCAAACGGTGCGCTCCCGGCGGGCAGCGCATGCTCGATGGCCTGGCCGATGTAGTTCATCACGTTGCGGGTTGGCGTTTGCGATAACAGCTCACCAAAGGTGGCGTGCAGCCCGGCCAGCGGATCCTGTACGTCGCTTTGCTCCCAGGCGGCGAGAATGGCGTGGCCAATTGGCATAAACAGCTGCAGGGTGGTCTGCTGGCGCAGCACCGCCTGAGTGTCTAATCGCCCGGAATCGCCAAACAGTGTGGCCATCAGCGCCTGCGCATCGGCGACGCCGGACTTTTGCAGTTGGGTTTGCAGCGCGGGGAGGATGCAGCGCTGAATAATATCCAGCAGCACATCATCCCCGGCGATTTTAAAGCCTTCACGGAACAGCAATTGTGGGGTGATTTTGACGTTGCCGCCGATACCATCGTCCAGTTGATACTCGGCTATTGCCATATCGGTGGTGCCGCCGCCGAGATCCAGCGAGGCAATGCGCAGCGTGCGACCAGCCGTTTCGCCAGCCTCCGGTTGACGGTCCGGACGCGCCATGGCGGTGAAGAGCGCTTCGGTCTGCCCGGCAAAATGGGAAATGGCTTCGTTGTACAGCCAGACCAACTGACCGCAGCTGGCTTCATCCCACTCCATATGAATTTTCGGGATCGGCACGACGCTTTTTTCCTGTAGACGAACGTTGGCAAAATCGTCGTCCTGCGGGTGCCAGCCCATCGCTTTCCACACCAGCGCGATAGCTTCAAACATCCGGCGGCGGAAAATCTCGCGCTCCTGCTTCGGCATCGCCGACGGCAGGGTGAGGATCAGCGTACGCAGCTGGCGCGGCGAGGCCGGGAAGCCCAGGCGCAGACGGGTAGCCACGCTGTTGATCTGCCCCAGCGCCTGTGCCAGCAGTTCGCAGAGCATATGGGTCATCAGGGTGCTGCGGCTGTACTGCGGCGAGAAGACCGGCATGCGTTCGTCCGGCGGCAGGGTAAACAGCGGCTGACCTTCGTCGTTCATCAGGTTCATCAGCGGGAAGGCGGTCGCCAGAGGTTCGCGCTGGGTTTTGCTGTTCATCTGGCTAAAGCGCCAATCCTGGACCGTCGGCGTTTCATCCCATAGGTAGCGACGCGGGCTGGAGATGCCGCTGTAGCCTTCGGTGCCGGCGCGCTGCATCGCCAGCTTGCGCGCTTCATCGCCCACGCGAACCAGAGAAGGCCAGATAAAGGCGTCTTCGCGCCCGCTTTCCACCGAGAAGTGCTGCTTGCCGAAGCGGGATTCCGAGAACTCGACCCGGCTGGTAAACAGCGGTTCATTCAGGTACTGCGGCTCGCTAAGCGATCGCACCTGCAGCTCGGCGGTCTGGCGCAGGCCATCGTTAGCGTCGCCGTGGTCTTCAATGATCACGCCGCAGGTGTGGGTGTTGCCCACATCGAGAATTAAATCGACCGGGATGGCGGGCGTGCTAAGGGTGGCGGTGACCATTTTAATTTCCGGCACCGTCAGCTGTTCGCCGAGCAGCGCCAGGATGTTCATCCAGTGTCCCTGATATTCAAAGCTGCGCAGCGCCTGGGCAATATCGCGTTCGCTGCGGGTCTCATGGGCGGTGGTGACGTGCTGGAACACTTCGCGCAGCCAGCCGTCAATCCAGGTCTGGTCGAGGAAATCAGCAATTTCAATATCGCGCCAGGCCAGCGCAAAGCGGGTGCCGTTCAGCAGATCGCCCGCCACCGGGGAGAGCGACGTGGCATCGTCCGGGCTAATCTGGCTGTCGAACGCCAGCGTTACGCGGTGGGTTTTGCCCGCGCTGTCCGGTTCCGCCAGCTTTCGTATCTGCACGCGCGCCCAGTTATCCGGCCCTTCCACGAAGGTGCGCGGCGGGTTAAAGCGCAGGAACGGCAGCGGCAGCCAGACGCCGTCGAGCAGCGTCAGCGAGTGGTGCAGGGAGAGCGTCGATTCGGGTTTGACCACTTCTGGCGCGCGGCCGGGTTCACCAGGCAGCGTATAGCGCTGGTTTACCACATCATAATCCAGGCGCAGCAGCGGGCCGTTGGCGGTTTTGCGCACGAAGCGCCCGTGCTGCAGCGACTCCTGCGGGCTGAGACCGAAATCGAGGAACTGCACGCCGCTGTTGGCAATCAGCGTAACGCTCTGTTTGTAATCGCAAAGGGTGACCAACATGGCTTAGGCTCCCGTCTTTTTAAAGGTCAACGGCACAACAGTCTTAGCATCAAACCGTGCGGTACAGACGGCAACGTTGCTGTTGCCAGGCTTGCAGCTGATTTCCGGCAGCGGGTAGCGTGCGCCGTCGCTGCACTGCGCGTTGCCGCGACTTTTGATCATCAGCTCACCGTTCTGGTGCAGGCCGGAGAACACCGCGGCTTTACAGACGATGTTGCCTTCACGCACTACGCGGGCGGTGCCTTTGTTATTCTGAATTTGATAGCGTAGGCTGGGTGCTTTGCCGCTATGAGCATCGCTGACGTCCATCTGCGCCCGCCAGGTGCCATTGAGGAAGCGGGTGGTACCGGCGCGTAGCTGGTCAGCGTCCATCACCATCGCATCTTTGGGGATCACGGCGATCACTACCGGTTTTTCTTCTGGCTCGGCGACAGGTTCAACCTTCACGCTCGCCTGGTGCAGTGGCAGGTCGCTAATCAGTACCGGCATTGCGGGGCCTTTGAGCACGACGGGGGCAGGCGCGGGCGTGGCCTGCGTAACGGGTTCCGATTCGGCTTGGGTGCTTGGGATCATTAACGGTACGGCAATCGCCATTGCCGCGACGGCGGCGGCCAGCGGCAGACCCCAGACCCAGCGCCGACGGCGCGCTGTTGGCGCGACAGCAACCGTGACAGGCTCCGGCGCCTGCGGCTCTTCAGCGTCTTCCGCCGGTAGCGTATAGGCGTTAATCAGCGGCTCGTTGGCGGAGATTAGCGGGGCGTCGGCTTCGCTAAAGGTGACGATTGCCGGTTCCGGCTCTTCCACCTCAGGCACCACGTCAATGACCGGCTCGTCTTCTGTTATCTCCGGTTCAACGTACCGCAGGCAGTCGAGCGCATCTTCCCGGGCACTTTCGTTGAGGCTGACAAAGCCCCAGAAGCTGATAACCGGCTTGCCATCCACCAGAAACAGGTGGTTTTCGCCGGGGAACTGCAGTGATTTTTCCAGCAGCGCGCCGAACAGTTGCTGCGCGGTTTTCTCCGACTGCAGGCATTTTTTGCTGAGCGCGCGGGCGCTCTCCTGCAGGCCTTCTAAATAATGCAGCGCGCGGGTGCGCTGAGCCTCGTCGGCCGCTTTCCAGCCGATAATCTCGCCGTCGACTGGGGAATACCAGTCAACGCGATCGCCTTCATCATTCAGCTGCGGTATCGCCAGACAATCGGCCAGCGCCAGCTGTTTGCGTAAACGCAGGGTTTCGCGCACCTGAAGCGCAGAATGAAATACGGTTTGCCCGCCGCCGCCTACGGCCTGGAAATCATCAAGACTTCCACTGCGTAAAAGAGTTTTTGCCACGTTCCTGTCCCATAGACTTCTTCACGTCATTACTTTACGCAAAGCCAAATGCAACAAACGGCGAAAGAGAGGGGTAAATAGGGTAATTCTCGTGGCATTGAATGATTAGGCTTAAGCTAAATCGCGCCTGTAGGGCGTGGTTGCCGGATGGCGGTTACGCCCTATCCGGCCAACGGTTATGTGGTTAACCGGTTATATCGAAACGCGATTTTTGAAAATCCCGGTAGAGTGCCGGCGTCGCGAACGCCGGGAATTTCGCGCGCTGGGCGGCAGATTTTAGCGCTGCGCAATAGGCTTTATTGCCGTAGCTTGTTGAAACCTTTGTCACCGTACCATCTTGTTCAAATTCTAAATGTACCCGACATTTTTTGCCTTTCCAGCTTTGAGGCTCAACAAGCTCGGCATTGATTGCGTCTCTGATGGCACGCGCTTGCGTCCCCCATTCATCCTGATCGTCCCAGCGACCAGAACCGCAATTTCCCAGTGCTGTCGTCTTATGGCAATCGGAAGGGTGCAATGGCGCGCAGCCCGCAGCCAGAGTCGCCACTGCCGCCAGCATAAACATGTTCCTTACTCTTTTAGACAATCCCACTGCTTGCCTCCACTGTGATTAAACTCGCCAGATAGTGACACATCGTTGTTTCTGGCGACATACGCCTTCCCCAAAACCTTTGCATCTTCTTGTATTTGCTACCAATACAATCCGCCGGGAGGGGCAACAAAAACACCGTTGTATGCGATTTAACCTACTGAAAATAAAACGTTTAATATGATTTATGCGATTTGGTTATTTGCCAGTTATCTGCCCCTGTGCTGTTATTAAGCGGTCCATATAATAAAATCGAAAGGCTTATAACCATGATCACAGGGAACACTACAGGGAAAACGCTCCTCGCGCTGGCATTCAGCGCGCTGTTGCCGGCAGGCGCGATGGCGGCAAACACCGACACGTTGGTTTACTGCTCCGAAGCATCGCCAGAATCCTTTAACCCGCAGATTGCCAGCTCCGGCCCCTCTTTTGTGGCCAGCTCGCAGGTGCTCTATAACCGTCTGATCAACTTTGATCCGGTGAAAAATACCCCGGTTCCTTCTCTGGCAACGGCCTGGACCATCTCCCCGGACGGCCTGACCTATACTTTCACGCTGCGACAAGGCGTGAAGTTCAACAGCAACAAATTCTTCAAACCGACGCGTGATTTCAACGCGGATGACGTGATCTTCTCGGTGATGCGCCAGAAAGACGTTAACCACCCGTACCATAAGGTGTCGCAGGGCAACTATGAGTACTTCAGCGATGTGGGCCTCGATAAGCTGATTAAAGAGGTGAAGAAGATTGATGATAACCACGTACAGTTTGTGCTGAGCGAACCGAACGCCGCGTTCCTCGCCGATTGGGGAATGGATTTTGCCTCGATTCTCTCGGCGGAATATGCCGATCAGATGATGAAAAAAGGCACCCCGGAAAACGTCGACAACTGGCCAATTGGTACCGGTCCTTACGTGCTGCAGCAATACAAAGTCGATTCGCAGATTCGCTACCTGGCGAACCCGAACTACTGGGATGGCGAGGTGCCGACCAAACACCTGATCTTCGCTATCACCCCGAACGTGGAAACGCGTCTGGCGAAGCTGCAAACCAACGAATGTCAGATTATCCCGGCACCGTCACCGGTTCAGTTTGATGTTATTAAAGGCAACAAAGATCTGACGCTGCATGCCGTTGAGGCGCTGAACGTCGGCTATCTGGCGTTTAATACCGAGAAAAAACCGTTTGATAACGTGCTGGTGCGTCAGGCGCTGAACTACGCTACCGACAAACAGGCTATCGTTAACGCGGTGTTTATGGGCTCCGGCACCGTGGCGAAATCACCGATTCCGCCGAACATGATGGGCTATAACAAAGATCTCAAAGACTACAGCTACGATCCGGAAAAAGCGAAGGCGCTGCTGAAACAGGCCGGGCTGGAGAAGGGCGCGGAAGTGACCCTATGGTCAATGCCGGTACAGCGTCCGTATAACCCCAACTCGCGCCGCATTGCTGAAATGATCCAAAACGACTGGGCCAAAGTGGGCATTAAAGCGAAGATCGTCAGCTATGAATGGGGTGAATACCTCACCGGTATTCGTAAGGGTGAACACGACAGCGCGCTGTACGGCTGGATGTCGGACAACGGCGACCCGGATAACTTTGCTAATACGCTGCTCGGCTGCGACAGCATTAAAACCGGCTCTAACGCCGCGCGCTGGTGCAATAAAGAGTATGATGGCCTGGTGAAAAAAGCCCTGGTGGTGAGCGACCCGGCGAAGCGTGCCGCGCTCTACGGTCAGGCGCAGGAGATTTTCTATCAGCAGGCGCCGTGGATTGCGCTGGCGAACGGCAAAACCTTCTATGCCACGCGTAGCAACATCACCGGCTATAGCGTTAGCCTGATGGGCAGCGATTTTTCGAAAGTGAAAATTAATTAAGGAGTGAATATGTCACATCTGGATGAGGTCATCGCGCGCGTGGACGCCGCGGTGCAAGAGAACGTGATTACGCATATGAATGAATTGCTGGTGGTGTTAAGCGATGATGCTGAGCTGAGTCGTGAAGATCGTTTCACTCAGCAGCAGCGCCTGCGCGTGGCGATTTCTCATCATGGCCAGCACCTGCGCGAGCAGGAAGAGGCGCGTAAAGAGCAGCTTACTTCCGGTGGGACGATTCTTTAAGTCAGGCATGGTTCCCGGCGGCGCTTCGCTTGGCCGGGCTACGTTTGTTCACGACATCCGGTAGCCCGGCCGAGCAACGAGACGCGGGGAAATCTCCGCATCAAAACTGACGTTTCGCCACCAGCCACGCGCCGACAATCAGCATCACTGCGCCGCACACCGGCCCAACCAGCGCCCGCCAGGGCACGCCGTGGCTTCTCACGACATCCATTACCAACCCACCGATAAGCTGACTCGCTACCAGCACCGCAATGGTCGTCGCCGCCCCCACGTACTGATAACCGCTGATGCTGGCAAAGACGAAAAACGACCCCAGCAGGCCGGGGATCAACGTCCACCATTTGATGGTCGCCACCAGCTCGCTCACGCCCGCGAGCCCGTGTTTAATCAGCAAAATGCTGACAAACAGCACAATGCCGACCAGCGAGTTCAGCAGCATTGCCACCAGAATGGTGGAGGCAGACTGCGTAATGCGCACCATCAGCGTGTTCTGGATAACCAGACCGATGCCGGCGGCTATCAGGAACGTCAGCGTGAGGGATTGATTCATGCCTGTCCGTCCGGATCGCTACGGTTATCAAGCTGTAGCTGCATGAAGGTGAGATCCAGCCAGCGGCCAAACTTGGTGCCGACCTGCGGCATCTGCCCGGTGGTGACAAAACCGTGCTTCTCGTGCAGATGCAGCGACGCGTGGTTCTGTGCTTCAATACCGGCCACCATCACGTGCTTACCGCGACAACGGGCCTCTTCAATCAGCGCACCAAGCAGAATATTGCCCAGCCCTTTACCCTGGTGTTCCGGATGGACGTAGACCGAGTGCTCGACGGTGTGGCGGAAACCATCAAAGTTGCGCCAGTCGCCGTAGGAAGCGTAGCCGGTTACGCTACCGTTCTCTTCGCTCACCAGCACCGGGAAGTGTCCCAACTGGCGGGCTTCAAACCAGGCGATGCGGTTATCGGTATCGACGGTTTTGTCGTTCCAGATAGCGGCGGTATGTACCACTGCATGGTTGTAGATTGCCGCAATGGCGGCGCAGTCTTCTTTTGTAGCAAAACGAATAGACATGGAGTTGCACCCTGAGTGTTGTTCACTATATTATTACGATATGAATACTATTGAAGACAACTTAAATCAACGGATCGGTGCAAGAATTCGCATTGAGCGCGAGTCGCGCAGCTGGTCGCTGAGCGATCTGGCCGAACGTGCGGGCGTCTCCCGGGCGATGATCCACAAAATTGAACGTGGCGAAAGCAGCCCCACGGCGGCGCTGCTGGCGCGGCTTTCGGGCGCTTTCGGTATCAGCATGTCGACGCTGATTGCCCGCGCGGAGATGCAGGAAGGGAAGCTGCTGCGTTTTGCTGACCAGCCGGTCTGGCACGACCCGCAAACCCACTACCTGCGCCGTCACGTTTCCCCGCGTGGTGAACTGCCGGTTGATCTGGTACAGATTGAACTTCCAGCGGGCAGCGACATTCCGATGCCCGCGTCGGCCTACGCGATGGCGCGCCAGCTGTTGTGGGTGCAGGACGGCGAGCTGCTGTTTATGGAGGGCGATACCGCGCACCGCATGCAGACCGGAGATTGTCTCGAGCTTGGGCCGCCAAACGACTGCCGCTTTATCAACGATAGCGGCAAACCCTGTACTTATCTGGTTGTCAGACTCAACGTGCCGCTCTAATCCAGGCCGGGAGCGGCCCGAGCGTATTGTTTACCGCCGGTTAATACTCTATTAATTATTGCTTAAAGCTACGCGAGTGAAAAATATATATCGTATTTTCTGCGCAAAAAATAAAACGCTAGCTATTAATTATAAATAGTCTGGGTAAATAAAAGCGCGGAGTTATAATAATTATGCTGGATTTTGCTAAAGCACAACGTATCAGTTTGACGCAACAAATTGAGAATAACATCAAGAATGCGCTGGTTGTCGGGGCGTTAAAACCTGGCGCACGGTTAGTCACGCGAGAAATTGCCGTGAATCAGGGGATCAGTATTACGCCGGTGCGGGAAGCACTGCTACGACTGGTCTCCTCAGGGGCGTTGCAGGCAGCGCCTGCGCAGGCTTTTATGGTGCCGGTGCTCACCAATTCTGGGTATCTTGAGATTAATCAGATTCGAAAAAATCTCGAAGGGATGGCGACAGCCGCAGCCGCGATTAATATAACCCAGGAAAGAATGGGGGAATTAAGTCGCCTCTCTAACACTTTCCATGAGGCCAAGGCAGCAGGGGATGTCACCCGTATGCTGCAGACCAATTATCAATTTCGCTTTCAGATTTACGACTATGCGGAAATGCCAACATTGGTGACGATGATTGAGCAATTATGGGTGCGAGCGGGGCCGAGTCTTCATTATTTATATTTAAATTCAGTAGAACCGTTTCAGCATCAAAATGTGTATGAATCATTATTGAGTGCGCTGGAAAAAAGAGACGCCTCGGCGAGTTATTCGGCAATATCGCAAATTATCGACGAATCAACCTCCTTCCTGAAACAACAGTATCGCCATTAACGCCTTTCTGAAAATACGTTTCCGGGGTGCCCCGGAAACGTTTTTTTTATTACTCAAAACGCCATGCGACATTCACGCCGACGCCGTAATTACGGCCCGGTGCCGGTTCGTAGTAGCGCCCGTTGGACTCGTTAACGATAACCGAGCCAACATACTCGCGGTCGAACAGGTTATCCACGCGCCCGAAAACGTCCAGCGTCCAGTTGCTCAGGTTGAACTTGTAGCCGGTGTTCAGGCCAACGACGGTCCATGACGGCGCGCGGGCGGTGTTGGCATCATTCGCCATAATATCGCCCATATAGTGCACGTCAGCCCCCGCGTACCAGCCGCTTTCTGGTTCATAGCCCAGCGAGGCGAAGCCCATATTGCGCGCGATGCCTGGGATGCGGTTGCCGTTACAGCTGCCGTCGCCGCAGACGTCGCTGCGGTAGGTGGCGTTAAGCCAGGTCCAGGCCGCTTTGGCGCGCCAGTTTTCGGCAAACTGCTGATCGATAGCCAATTCAGCACCCTGACGACGGGTTTTACCGGCGTTTTTATAGCTGGCTCGGCTGTCGGTATTGCTGTCGGTCACGATCTCATTGGTGGTATCGGTCTGGAACAGCGCGGCGCTGAGCAGGCCGTTGCCAATGCGCGTTTTGCTGCCGATTTCATAGGTCTCGTTGGTCGATGGCTTGAGATCCAGATTCAACCCGTTTGCCGTACCGGAACGGTAGGAAAGCTCGCTGATGGTAGGCGTTTCAAAGCCGCGGCCAACGCTGGCATACACGTTCCAGGCATCGGTGATCGCGTACTTTAACGATCCCGCAGGCAGCCATTCGTGGTAGCGGGTATCGCCGCTGCTGTCGCCGTTGCCGGCGGTGACGTAGTGGTCGTTGGAGTCAAACCACACGGAGCTGTAGCGCACGCCTGCGTCCAAAGTCAGCTTTTCGGTTAGCTGCCACTGGGTTTGCAGGTACGGGTCGAGGTTCCACATCAGGTTGCGCTCGTTACGGCGCAAATTGCCTTTCTCGCCGTATTCCGGCGTGGAGCCGTTCATGACGTAGTTTTCGTAGCCCCGGCGTTTCTCGTTCATGTTTTCGTAGTTCAGCCCGGTGGTGAAGGTCACCGGGATAAGCAGCTCGCCATGGTGCGTCCAGCGGGTATCTATGCCCTGATAGTGGCGATCGAGATCGATAACGCCGCCGGAATGGCTTGGTTTCAGCTGCGGCCCATAAGGGATCGACTGATACTGCGTAGTCTGGCGTTCCCCTGCGTACATCATCACGCTCAGGTCGTCCTGCTCGCTGAGCTGGCGTTCATAACGCAGGCCCGCCTGGGTCTGCTTGACGCTCTTGCGTGTGTTGTACTGATCGCCGCGGGGTGACTGCTGGCGGTCGGCTTCCATTTCACTTTTGGTCAGGCCGCCGGGATCGTTGGCTTTAATATCAACGGTATTAAACAGCAGCGTCAGCTTGCTGGCATCGTTAATC
This sequence comes from Kluyvera sp. CHPC 1.2972, assembly GCF_036759925.1. NCBI lineage: Bacteria > Pseudomonadati > Pseudomonadota > Gammaproteobacteria > Enterobacterales > Enterobacteriaceae > Kluyvera > Kluyvera sp. CHPC 1.2972. Next base: position 40,689 of record NZ_JAPKIB010000021.1, read on the forward strand.
CGCACGCCGAGCTTGGCATTGGCGAGGTTCTTGCGCGCCGCGCTGTGGTCACGGTAACCGTGGGTGGTGAATCGATTCGTCGATACCGTGTAATCGACATCGCCCGCCTGGGTGCCGTCGCCCACCGCACCGCTGGCCTTCATACCGTAGTGCCAGGTGCCGTAGCTACCGTAATAGCTGTTGGCTTCAATCGTGGTGGGTTGCTTCCCGCTCTGGGTGGTGACGTTGACCACGCCGCCGGAGGCGTTACCGTAGAGGACAGAGAAGGGGCCGCGCAGCACATCAACGTGATCGACGCTGCCGATGTCGATATTCGAGGTTTGCCCCTGACCGTCGGGCATGGTGGCTGGAATGCCGTCAACGTACAGACGAATGCCGCGCACGCCAAAGGTCGAGCGGGAGCCAAAACCGCGAATAGAGAGCTGGAGATCCTGCGCGTAGTTCTGGCGGTTTTGCACCTGTAAGCCCGGTACGGCGCCCAACGATTCAGAAAGGTTAACCTGCGGCGCGGCGTGACGCATATCTTCGCCATCGACCACACTCACGGCGGCGGGGGTATCCAGTTCGGAAACCGCCTGCGGCGCGGCGGTGACGATTAACGTTTGTTCATCATTGGCCCAGGAAAAAGGAGCAAAAACAAGCGGCAACAGCAGCGCTGGCAGCGTTACTGAGCGTACGGTTATGATTTTCATGAAAAACTCGCAAAATGTACCAAATGGAACAGACCCGAATAGGTTAATACTTTTGTAAATATATTGAAAACTTTAGCAGCATAAATCGTTAATTTCCGGTGATGAAATAGCAACTATTTGGTTGCTGAGCGTAATAAAAGCTCCACTTTACATAAATTAATGATTACTATTCGCATCTACAAAACGTAGCGCTACGACGCTGCGGAGCCAGAAGCGATGTGCAGCAGAAAAAACTACGTTCATCAAAGGGAGTCGTCATGTCATTACGTCAATCGTCCGCGCCGCGTCTGCGCCGTTCTCTGTTACTGAGTGCTTTCCTGCTGGCGGGGAGCTTTAGCGCGCATGCTGCAGATGAAATGCTGCGTAAAGCGGTCGGGAAAGGGGCATATGAAATGGCCTACAGCCAGCAGGAAAATGCGCTGTGGCTGGCCACCTCACAAAGTCGTAAGACCGATAAGGGCGGTATTGTTTATCGTCTCGACCCGGTTACGCTGGAAGTGACGCAGGTTATTCATAACGATCTCAAACCGTTTGGCGCGACGCTGAATAACCAGACCCAGACCCTGTGGTTTGGTAACACCATCAACGGTGCCGTGACCGCGATTGACGCCAAAACCGGCGATGTGAAAGGCCGTCTGGTGCTGGATGGCCGTGAGCGTAGCGAAACGGTTAAGCCGCTGCAGCCGCGTGAACTGGCGGTGGATGAGAAAACCAATACCGTCTATATCACCGGCATAGGCAAAGACGGCAGCTCTGTTTGGGTTGTCGACGGCGACAAGCTGACGTTGAAAACCACCATCACCGGTACCGGCACCTTTGGCACTGGCCTGGCGGTTGACGCCGATAAACAACGCCTGTACGTGACCAACGGCGACGGCGAACTGGTCACCATCGACACCGCGAGCAACAAAATTCTGACGCGTCAGAAACTGCAGGACGATGGCAAAGAGCACTTCTATATCAACATCAGCCTGGATAAGGCCGGTCAGCGTGCCTTTATCACCGACTCCAAACAGCCGGAACTGCTGGTGGTAAACCTGAAAGACGGCAAAGTGCTGTCGAAGGTGGATACCCAGGAAGGGCTGGCCGTGTTGTTTAACCCGGCTCGTAACGAAGTTTACGTGACCCAGCGTAAAGCGGGCACCGTGACGGTAATTGATGCGAAAGACTATAAAGTCACCAAAACCATCAAAACCCCGACCTTCCCGAACAGCCTGACGCTCTCCGCCGACGGTAAAACGCTCTACGTCAGCGTGAAGCAGGAATCGACTCGTCAGAAAGAGGCCACTGCGCCTGACGATGTGATTCGTATCGCGCTGTAAGCGGCAAACCGGGAGGTCAGTTGATCTCCCGGAAATCATCACGTTATCTTCTGTTACATCCCGTCGATACCCCATTTCTCTGTATCAGGCATACAATATGTCGACTCAACTCTGCCGCTGGCGGGGACAATGAACGGAGAGAACATGAAAAAGTCTTTATATTTCCTGTGCGCAGGGGCAATGTTGCTGGCGCTGACGGGCTGTACCACTAACTATGTGATGACCACTAAAAGCGGTCAGACGATTGTGACGCAGGGGAAACCGAAGCTCGATAAAGAGACCGGCATGACCAGCTACACCGATCAGGACGGCAACGCGCGCGAAATCAACAGCAGCGATGTGTCACAACTGGTGGAAGATAATTGATCTGATTTTCGTTTAGCGACCGCGCTTACGGTATTCGCCCGGCGAAATACCAAACCGCTGTTTGAAGGCGGTGGAGAAGTGGCTGTGGTCGCTGAATCCCCAGCGATAGCCGATTCCGGCCAGCTTTTCGTCGTCCGGCGCGCTCTGTAGCGCCTTCGCGCAGAGATCCAGACGACGGTTTTTGATGTACTGCGCCACCACCAGACCTTTATCGGCAAACAGCCGGTACAGGCTTCTTACCGACATGCCGGTTTCATCGGCGAGCCACTCCGGGCGCAGATGCTCTTCCTGAATCGCGTCATCAATCAGCAGCATAATCTTCTGAAACTGCTTCTCGCGGCGGGACGGGGCGACCTCTTGCTGATGCAGCATCGGGCGCAGCAGGCAGACCATGGCATCCAGCGCCGCTTCGCTCTCGCTAGCGGAAAGCTGCGGGCTGCTCATGCTCTCATGCAGCAAACGCTGGCTAAGCTGGACCATCGGCAGAGACTTATCGAGACGGGTGGCAACGCTAATTCCACTGCCGCGCAGCTGATTTTCCAGCAGTTGGCGGGGTAGTAACAGCGAGACCTGACGTGAGGTTTGCTGCCAGAGGATAGAACAGGGGCGTGAGGCGTCGATCAGCGTCATATCGCCGGTTTCCAGCTTAACCTGACGATCGTCCTGCTCAATATCGGCCTGACCGGCGAGCTGAAACACGGTGTAGAACCAGGCATCGTTGCCGCTGCGTATCTCCTGACGGGTGCGGAACAGATTGACGTTGCGGGTGGTGACGGTACTGAGCTTGAGGCTGCCCGCATAGCTGGTGTCTATCTCACCGTGAAAGTCGCCCTCCAACGGACGCGCGGCAAAATGGCCGCACACCTGATTGATTTTCGCCAGCCACGCCTGATAGGTCTCACCGCCATTTACCGCTGCCATACGCCATCTCTGCAATGAAAATGTTTTGGCATTGTTGCATTTATGTTGCCTTTAACAAGGGTTAGCGGGGGAATATATGAAAGAACTATTACCTGTTGCACATTTCTGCCAGAGCAATCTGTCTAATTGCGGTCTCTGTCACAGCCGCTAAAGCGAATGTCACAGAGACGAAAGCGACTTCTCCAGACCCGCCGTAGACTGAAATGACTAACCGCGAAGAATAAGGAGACGATATGTCCTCAGCACAGGTAGCACTGCTCCCGAGCGTGCAGCAGTTTTTAGACCGTCAGCATGGCCTGTTTATTGATGGCGCGCAGCAGGCGGCGCAGAGTGAAAAACGTCTCACCGTCTGGGACCCGGCAACGGGCAAGGCGATTGCCACCACGGCCGACGCCAACGCGGCAGACGTCGACCGAGCGGTGATGTCTGCCTGGCGTGCATTTGTCTCCCGTAGTTGGGCCGGGCGCACCCCTGCCGAGCGCGAACGCATTTTGCTGCGCTTTGCTGACCTCGTTGAGCAGCACGGTGAAGAGCTGGCTCAGCTGGAAACGCTGGAGCAGGGTAAATCCATCAATATTTCCCGCGCCTTCGAAGTGGGCTGCACCCTGAACTGGATGCGCTACACCGCCGGGCTGACCACTAAAATCAGCGGCCGCACGTTGGATGTCTCCATTCCGTTCCCGCAGGGCGCGCGCTATCAGGCGTGGACCAAAAAAGAGCCGGTTGGCGTCGTCGCGGGCATTGTGCCGTGGAACTTCCCGTTGATGATCGGCATGTGGAAAGTGATGCCGGCGCTGGCCGCAGGCTGTTCTATTGTCATCAAACCGTCGGAGACCACGCCGCTGACCCTGCTGCGCGTGGCTGAACTGGCTATCGAGGCGGGTGTACCGGAAGGCGTATTCAATGTGGTCACCGGCAGCGGCGCCGAGTGCGGTGCGGCGTTAACCTCACACCCACACGTGGCAAAAGTGAGCTTCACCGGCTCCACCGCGACCGGTAAACAGATCGCCCGCGTTGCCGCCGACAGACTCACCCGCGTCACGCTGGAACTGGGCGGTAAAAACCCGGCTATCGTGCTGAAAGACGCTGACCCGGCCTGGGTTATCGAAGGGTTGATGACCGGTAGCTTCCTCAATCAGGGGCAGGTGTGTGCGGCCAGTTCGCGTATCTACATTGAAGCGCCGCTGTTCGACACGCTGGTCAGCGGCTTCGAGCAAGCTGTGAAATCGCTGCAGGTGGGGCCTGGTATGCTGGAGACCACGCAGATCAACCCGGTGGTTTCTCAGGCGCATTGCGCCAAAGTGGCGGCCTATCTGGACGATGCTCGCAAACAAAACGCGGAGCTGATTACCGGCAACGTTGGTCCGGATGCGCAGGGTTTCTACATTCCGCCAACGCTGGTTATCAACCCGGATGCCAACCTGCGCTTAACCCGTGAAGAGGTGTTTGGCCCGGTGGTGAACCTGGTGCGCGTCGCCGACGGCGAAGAAGCGTTGCGTCTCGCCAACGACAGCGACTTCGGCCTGACTGCCAGCGTCTGGACCCGCGACCTGACTCAAGCGCTGAACTACACTGACCGCCTGCAGGCCGGTACGGTATGGGTCAACAGCCACACGCTGATTGACGCCAACCTACCGTTTGGCGGCATGAAGCAGTCGGGCACCGGGCGCGATTTTGGGCCGGACTGGCTGAACGACTGGTGTGAAACGAAGTCAGTCTGCGTACGCTATTAATCTGCCCAACCGTTCCCTCTCCCCGTGGGGAGAGGGCTAGGGTGAGGGGGCAAGCACCTAGCCAAAGACCCGCACCTCCAATCAAAACCCATCCTCCACGGTGCCAACCCCGGCGTCGCTACGCTCGGCCAGGCTACAAATACAGACGTTATCTCTTAAATCAGTAGCAAGCCGTGAGAAGTATTCTGCTTACGGCTTCAGGATCAGCGATGCGACATGCTGGTATTTAAGCCGCTTTAACCGCTTTGATTTTTTTACTGCCTGCGGTATCTGACTTTGGTTCATCGGTTTCAACCAGGCTACCGGGTTCAGGCAGTTTGCTGGTGCGCAGAATATGCTGCACGGCCACTTTCTGTTCGGCGAGATACATCCCAAGATCCTCAGCCTGTGTTTCATCCATTGACGTCCCGCTTTGCAGCAGCAAATCAGTGAACGCTTCTGCCATGTCGAGCAGTTTGTCGTAAGCGTCAGCCTCTTTCTTACTGGCAAATGTCATTTTCTCTTCACCTTTTCTTACGACAACAAATTTTATTTCAACGGCCATTATTTGCCCCTTGCACTGTGATTATATCCAGTGTATCAGTTATGAGGCGGTGTTGCAGGGAAAATGTGTATACCTGACACGTAAAAATGCTCGTGCCATTTTTAATAAAGGCGTTTGCATGCTAAAGGTTATCGCCGAAGATTTTATCAACCCCGAGTGCATCGACATCGTACTCCCTTTTTACCGCGAGCTTATTGCGGCAACGAAGAAAGAGCCTCTATGTATTGCTTATGATTTATACCGGGACGAAAAAGATCCGGGGCATTTTATTTTCATTGAAGAGTGGCCAGACCGGGCAGCACTAGAGGCACACTGTGCCAGCGAACATTTCACTCGACTGGTTCCTTTGATTGATCAATATGCGCGTAAAGCGGCGCAGTACATCCTGATGGATGTTCGGGTGGAACCGGAGAGATAAAGCCCAATCCTGGCACTAAGCGGACGATGTGACTGAACTAAAGGCTCGCCGTGAGTGAACTGCGGACATTATAAAAAATATGGCGTACGAAAAACGGATGGCAGATCAGGTGATTTTAAAGCGCCACGTTAACAACGTGGCGATTGAAGGACTCGAGTTAATCGTCGTACTTATCGTTAAGAATTTGACGAAGTCTTTCTCGTTCGGCTTCGCTTCGCGTTGTATCTGACAAAACAGATCTGCCATGGATGGCTAAATCCGTTTCTAACTCTGTCTGGGTAGAATAAGGCTTATAAGTCGTTCCGTTTGGATATGCATTCCCGTTAGTCGATGGCGCACCAAGACCGCGGTTGAAAGCCAAAGAAAAAACTCCCACCGCTAGTAACACTGTTATCAACGGATAAAAAAACGTAGGCGAGACTTGCCCGATAAAGACTAGCAGCCGTACAACTGGAATAATCGAACATAGAATAAGGGCGCTACTTGCAAGAAGCCATGACTTCAGTCTTCCTTTTGCGCTTACGTGTATGAACCCAAGGCAAATCAAACCTGCAAATCCTATGACGGTAGACGTGATAATCAGCGTCACGTCAATCTGTCGATAAGTCCAGTATATGGAATTCCCAACAGTGTATATGATTGAAAAGAGAACTAATGGAGCCAGTCGTTTAATACTCTTACCCACGGAAAAATACAACGCTAATACCGGAATGGCGTAAATGATGCTACCTATTAATATAGGGATGAAGGGGATGGTCATATTGAACCTCGGAGACTTTAAGTGAAATTAAAGCTTCAATGAATCTGGACAGTAATGACTATATTTGTGCCTTAGGAGACCGTCAAGCCTGCCAAAAAAAGCAGGTTTATTGTGCGATAACTATCGAGCTTCAGACTCACTCCAGCTAAGACAGTTAACGGACAGGCAGTTTTGAGCGAGGAGAGTAAGTTGGCGATAGCTTTCAAGAGCATCATTGGAATGAAAAATGCCGCTTACGCGGCATTGTTTTCTGATTTCAGGCTGAATCGACACGGACAATCTTAAGCTTCAATCGATTCTGCGTTCTCTAACGCCTTATCGCCTTTCTAATTTCTCTCCCTAGCCGCTTTACTTGACTTTATTCAAATTTATAGATTGATGCTTCTTACACCTCATTATTATTAGTGCTTTCCTGCGAAGCATTTAACGCTGGCTTGCTGAAAGCAGAGCACTGTAATATTTTTATTTTTTTATCCATTGGCGGAATGTTTATGAAAACAACGACCTTACTCAATGCTGGGATACTGACTCTGCTTCTTGCGGGTTGTAACGACAACGATTTTAAATCACGTACACTGACTATTGAAGGCGCTAAGGTAGAGTTATCGGCTAGTAAACTTTTCGCAAAAATAGGGAATGAAAGTGATACCTGCGATGTAGACACCTACAAATCTGACAGAGAGGGCGATGAAAAAGTCTGGAGTGAATATATTATATATAAATGTAACGAGCACAGCTTTGTCAGAGTCGACTTCAAATACCCCGTAACCAGCGCTGAACCCATGACAATAAGATCAGGCAGCACAAATAATCGTTTCGCGGAACCAAAATACTTCACCTGGAACGATGTAAAAATGTAGCTGTTTCGGCCTTACCTGCGGTGACATATAACATCATAAATAGGAGGAACTGATGAAAAAATCGTTGCTGATAATGGTTCTGCTTGGCTTAAGTGCATCGGCAGTGGCCGGGGAAGCGCACTTTTGTGGTTCCCCGGAAGTTGGCGCGGTGGCAAGTGGGCGTCAGGATATTACTGACAGTACCGTTTTCACTTGTGGAGGGGGAATCAAGGGTACACTGCCTGAACTGGCAAAACAGGGTTGGAAAGTTGTGCAAGTGAGCGATCAGATGGCCTCGTTATCGTCGTCAGATCCAAGTAAATCCACCGTCTATTCGCGGTTGATAATACAGAAAGACTGATAACGCGTGCTTTCTTAATGACCCGCGTTACGCCATCTACCTCACGACACACATCGGCTTGCCGGATACCGGCTCGGGGTGTATCTCCGTTTCCACGCTGAATACGGTTCTCAGCAATTCAGGGTTCATCACCTCTTCTGGTGAGCCCTGCGCCATAACATGTCCGTTCGCCATGACCACCAGATGATCGCAGTACCGGCTGGCCTGATTGAGGTCGTGCAGTACGGCGACCACCGTTTTCCCCTGAGCCTGAAGTTCGCCCATCAACCGCATCAGTTCTACCTGGTGATTGATATCGAGATAGGTGGTTGGCTCATCGAGGAGAACAACGGGCGTATTCTGCGCCAGAACCATTGCCAGAAAGGCGCGCTGACGCTGACCGCCGGAAAGATCGGTTAACCGTCGATCGGCAAGATGGTCGATCCGGGTCTGGTTCATGGCAGCATTGACTCGCGCGTTATCTTCAACGGAAAGACGCCCCCAGAGTGACAACCACGGGTTACGACCGTACGACACCAGCTCCTGGACGGTAATTCCCTCTGGCGTTAAATGGTGCTGCGGCAGCAGCGCCAGCCTGCGGGCCAGCTGGCGCGATGAGAGCGCGTTGATGGGATTATCGTCGAGAAATATGTCGCCGGACTGCGGCATTAATAGCCGCGAAAAACAGTTTAACAGCGTCGATTTCCCGCAACCGTTAGGGCCGAGCAGGGCGGTGGTCTTTCCCGCTGGCAAAGTGAGTGAAACGCCATCAAGCACCTTATTGGTACCGTAACTGACCGTCAGATTTTCAGTTCGTAATGTCATTTATCGCATTCTCACAAGCAGCCAGACAAACCACGGCGCGCCGATAATAGCGGTCAGCACGCCCGCGGGCAGTTCCAGCGGGGGATGAATAATTCGCGCCAGCAGATCGGCAATGACCAGCAGCGCGCTACCGGTCAGGGCCGAAACGGGCAGCAGCCAGCGGTGGCGTCCACCGATGATGCTGCGCACCATATGCGGCACCACAAGACCAATAAAGCTAATCGGGCCGCAGACGGCTACGCCGGTTGATGTCATGGCGACCGCCAGCAGCAAAACCCGGAACCGGGTACGCGGCACCGACACGCCGAGCGTGGTGGCGCGCGCATCGCCGAGTGCCAGAAGGTCGAGATCGCGGCAAAAAACCAGACTTAGCGGCAGAAACAACATCAGCAGCGGGACGGCAATCGTCACAAAGCTCCAGTCACGGCCCCATAAGCTGCCGGTCAGCCAGAGCAGGGCGCTGTTGACATCCTGCGGGCGCGAGAGCATCAGGTAATCCGTCAGGCTGGCCCAGCAGGCAGAAAGCGCGATACCCGTGAGCGCCAGCTTCATCGGCTGGCTGGTGTTCGCCAGCATTCTCAGCAGGATCAGGCCCGCCATGCCTCCGGCAAAGGCCAGCAGCGGCAGTGCAATCACCGGTAGTGACGGTAAAAGAAGCAGTGCGCCTACAGAGGCCAGGCTGGCGGCATGGTTTACGCCGAGGATATCCGGCGATGCCAGAGGATTGCGTACGATCCCCTGCACCAGAACGCCGGCCACCGCGAGAGCGGCACCGACAAACAGCGCCAGCAGCAGTCGCGGCAGACGGTAGGCGGTTAATACGTAATGATACTCGCGCCCGGTGTGCCAGTCGGTCAGCAGGGCGCGCCAGGGAACGGCAATTACCCCCATTTGCAGCGACAGCGCCGAAAATCCTACTAGCGCGAGGGCGATGAAAATTACTATCGCCATTTTCATCCGCGCCTCCTGACCAGCCAGACAAAGCAAGGCGCACCAATCAGCGCCAACACGGCCCCGGCGGGCAATTCGCCAGGGAAGGCCAGCGCACGGGCCAGAACATCTGCTAATAGCAGCAGCGTGGCGCCCATCAGCATGCTCATCGGCAGGACTTTGCGCTGATCGAATCCCACCCAGAAGCGAGCCAGATGCGGCATCAGTAGGCCGATAAACGCCACCGGGCCCGCCACGCTGACGCAGGCACCGACCAGCAGCAGCACCAGAATATTGATGACTAAACGTAGCCTCGTCAGATTCACCCCCAGCGTGCGGGCAGTGCTGTCGCTGACGTTAAGCAGGTTCAGTTGATTAGCCAGCAGCAACACCACCGGTACAGCAACCGCCACAAGCGGGAAAAGCTGCCAGAACTCCTGCCAGCGGGCGTGGGATACGCCCCCCGCGAGCCAGTATAAAATGCCGTAGGCGTGATCTTCCGTGAGCAGCAGGGTGATGCGGGTCAGGGCCATGCAAAACGCCGAGAACGCGATACCCGCGAGGATCAGTTTGTTTCTGTCCTGGGTGTGGCGAAATCCACCGCCTGCGGTCATTACCAGCAGCCAGCTTATGCCACCGCCGCAGGCGGCGATAAAGGCGATGGAGTAACCCGTAACCGACACCGGACTGATGGCACTGGTGAGCGCCATCGCCAGCGCCGCGCCGCTGTTAATGCCGAGCAGCGAAGGGGAGGCCATGGCATTATGCGTCAGGGTTTGCAGCAACGTTCCCGCCAGCGCCAGACTTGCGCCAATCAGAATGGCGACCAGGCTGCGCGGCAGACGAAGGTTTTGCACCAGCGCTTGTGGAAGCGTCGGTGTATGTCCGGGCAGCAGAGCGCGAATGGCGTCAACGCCAGAAACAGGAAGGGCCGAGTAGCAAAACAGACTCAGCCAGAATATGGCGATAAGCGCAGCAAGGGGAAGCCCCCACTGCAGCGCCGGGTGTCTGAGAACCGTCATTTCACATCGGATAAAGGCTGGTGATGAAAGATTTTTGCCGTGTCGCTGGCAATACGCTCGGCCGCGAAAATGCCGCGCATTCGTGCCCAGGCGTTACTGTCGACCGATGCCGTCTGTTGTTTTTGCACCGCGGTTAACATCTGCCACAGCGGGTCTTGCTGCCAGCGTTTCACGATGCTCTCTTCACGATAGTGCGCAACCAGCAACCATGCCGGATTGAGCGCCAGCAACTGCTCCAGGCCGATGGATGGCATAGCGGCACCCGCCACCGCGGCAGGCACTTTCAGCCCCAGCGCGGTCATAACGCTCCCGGTATAGCTCTCCTGGGTGTGAAAGTTAAACTGCTGCTCCCGAGATGTACCAAATAACACCAGCGTGCCTTTTGGCAACTGGCTGGCCCACGTTGACATCTGCTTTTTGTGTTGCGCCAGACGCGACTGCATCTGCGCCTGTTTGCCCACGACTTCGCCGATGATTGCCGCAGACTGTAGATTTTCGGCGTAGGTTTCATTGCGAGACTTAAGCAGCAGCACCGGTGCGATCTGCTGTAAAGCGCCGTAAATACCCGAATGGCGGCTGCTGTCGGCAATGATCAGATCCGGTTTCAGCGCGCTGATGGCTTCTAAACTCGGCTGCGCACGCGTGCCAACAGACTGCCAGGGGTTAAGATGGGCGCGAACCTCCGGAAGAATGCGGGTGGCGTCGTTATCGTCGGCAATGCCAACTGGACTGACATCGACGGCAGCCAGCGCGTCCGCGAACGACAGTTCCAGCACCACTATCCGCTGTGGCGTTTTATCAAGGGTAAAGGTGCCATGTTCGTCATGAACCGTGGCGGCAAAGAGGTGGCCGCTGAGCAGCAGCAGAGCGGCGAATAGCGTGCGTAATGGAGTAAACATGTGAGTTGCCTGTGTTGAGTGGCGCTTCGCTTACCCGACCGACAAAACCGCATGCAGGCCGGGCAACCGGGATTTAGAACTTCAACGACCCCTGCATATACAGCGTGCGCGGCTGGCCTGCGTAGATGCCTTTGTTGTTGTCGTCGTAAGAGCGGGTGAAATACGCCTGGTCGAAGATATTTTTCACGCCGAACGCCAGGTTCAGGTCTGCCATCTGTGGACCAAAGTCATAGGCTACACGTGCGCCCCAGAGCATGAAGCCAGGGATGCGACCAGTGCTGCCGTCGGCGCTCTCTTTCACGGTGTTGGCGTTATCCGCAAACTGGCTGGACTGGAAATCGCTGTTCAGGTTGAAAGTCCAATTGCCCGGCTTATAGTCCACGCCCAACGTGCCTTTGTGTTTCGGGGAGAACGGTACCTGGTTGCCGTAGGTGTCGCCTTTCTCGCGAATTTCAGCGTCGACATAGGCATAGCTTGCGTAGACTGAAACGTTGTCGAGCGTTGGCATCAGCGTGCCGAGATCGTAGCGGGCCTGGGTTTCCAGCCCGCTATGACGCGTTTTGCCGCGTGCGGTAACGGTATCGTTGGTCTGGTTGGAATCATACTGATTATTAAAGTTAATCAGGAACAGCCCCATTTCCGCCGTCAGCGCGCCATCGTCGTATCGGGTTCCGAGCTCCCAGGTTCGCGCTTTTTCCGGTTCCACATTGCCGCTTTGCACAGCCTTGCCAATTTGGCTGTACTGTACGGTGCCGAACGAGCCTTCGGTGTTTGCATAAAGATTCCAGCTGTCAGTGAGGTGATAGAGCACGTTTAGCGCCGGAAGTGGGGCGTTATAGCTCACGTTCTCATGCGTACGTTTGATGGCGTTATCCTGGTACGACTCGATATGTTCAAAGCGCATACCCGGTGTGATAGTCCAGTTGCCAATGTCGATTTTGTCGTCCAGATACCAGGCGTGCGCTTCGGTGCCGGAACGGGTGTCGCGGTCGTAAGGGCTGGCGCTCGACGGCAGTTGTCCGCTGCTGGTGGCGGTGTAGTAACGCATTTCATGCGTCGATTCGCTCACATAACGGTATCCTACGCCCACTTCGTGCGCGGAAGGGCCCATCATAAAGCTCTGGCTGTAGCGTGGTTCAATGCCGCGTACCCAATAGTTACGCGGGGAAAGGGTGGTTCGTTTGCCTTGTTCCAGGTAGCCGCTGCGCAGGGTTTCGGTGTAGAAGCCCTGAATATTGAATTTATGCTGGCTATCCGGTTGGAACTGATAGCCGAGGCTTGCCAGCTTGCGGCGCCCCCAGAAACGATCGTTAGGGCGCGTGGATTGCCAGCGGTCGGCGTTGTAATCCGCGCGCGACAGGCCGCCGGGCATGTCAGCTTCCCCGTCGTAGTATTGCAGCAGGCTGTTGAAGGTATGCACCTCGTTTGGCGCATATTTGCTTTTCAGCATCAGGTCGTCGATGCGCGTCGCGCTATGCTCACGCCAGTCGCTGCCGCGCGTGCCGGAGTAAAGCAGGGCGGTACCAAAACCGTTATCCGCCGTGCCGCCCACCATCAGGTTGTGCGTCTCTTTGGGATTATTTTGTGAGGACGTGGGGCTGAGTTGCCCTTCCATGCCGGCTTCAATACCAAAGTCTTGCGGAATAGCGCGGGTGACAAAGTTCACCACACCACCCACGCTCTGCGGCCCGTAACGCACCGCACCGCCGCCGCGCACCACGTCGATGGCGTCCATATTCCCGAGCGAAACGGGCGCGAGTGAAAGCTGCGGCTGGCCGTAAGGGGCAAACGGCACCGGAATACCGTCCATCAATACGGTTGAGCGGCTGGCGAGGCGCGGATTCAGGCCGCGAATACCAAAGTTCATCGCCAGATCGTGGCTGCCGGTGCCGTTGTTTTCCGGGGCGGTGACGCCAGGGATGCGGTTCAGCACATCGCGCATGGTTGTCGCGCCGGTTTTGGCGAAATCATCACGGCGGATGACGTCACGCGCGCCAGCATGTTCGAAGACGTCGTTTTCGCGCGCATCCCCGAGCCAGTCGCCCACCACGGTCAGAGCATCTTCTTGCGGTGTGGGTGCAAGCTCCAGCGTCCAGCTGTTATTGCCCAGCGGTTTCACCTGCAGACCGCTGCCGTTCAGCAGGCGTTGCAGACCGGTTTCAACGTCATAGTCACCGTGAAGACCGTCACTCTGTTTGCCGCGCGTCAGGCTGGCGTCAACCGACAGGGTAATTCCGCTGCGTGCGGCATACTGGTTAAGGACCTTGTCGAGCGATCCCGGCGCGATATCAACCTGCGCGGCGAAGGCGGATAACGACAGCCCGGCCAGCGGCAGCAGGCTCAGGCGAATGGCGTTAACCAGAGGTGTTGTTTTGCTAAAAACGCGTAAAGGGGTCATACCTTCTCCATCATCATTTTTGTTGTGTTCAGCTATGAGTCGAATGAGAAGGGGAAAAAGGACAATCGAAATGAGAATTATTTTTCTTACAACGGTGTGATATTGACCCAGTATCGCGTAACTGACTGAATTTTAACTGGAAGGGTTCGGGCGATAACGTCCAGGATGGCATCCGTATTTTTCAGCGGGAACGTCCCACTCAGGCGCAGATCGGCCACTGCCGGATCGCAGCGCAGCACACCGTTGCGATAACGGCTCAGCGTGGCAATCACCTCACCCAACGGTTTATCGCTGAAGCTCAGAACGCCCTGTGTCCAGGCGGCGCTTTCATCATCCTCTGAGGCTATTGCCCCAAATTCAGACGCGCTAAACCGCAGGCTCTCGCCAGCGTTGACGATACGTTTTTCCTGTGGACGGTTTGCCAGTATGACTTCGACAGCGTGTTGTTGAACGGCAACCTGCGTGATGTTGTCCTGCTGGTAGACGGTAAATTCTGTCCCTAACGCGGTGAGCTGGCCCTGGCGGGTCACTACGCGGAAAGGCCGCAGCTGCGCGTCTTTCGCGGTGGTGATAGCAATTTCGCCGTACCAGAGGTGGATAGCGCGCTGATGCGCATCAAAACGAACGTCCGCGGCGCTTTGCGTGTTGAGCGTCAGCAGCGAGCCATCGTCCAGCCGCTGGTGACTGACCGCGCCCTTGGCGGTGCGGTAGTCCGCACGCAGACCTTCACCGGTTTCAGATTGCCAGAGCTGCCAGCCGCCGCCCACGCCGAGCAGCAACAGCAGCCCTTTCATGACGTAACGACGGGTGAGGCGCGTATCGTGCAACGCCCGACTGGCGACATCACCCGGTACGCGGCTGATCTGGCTGCGCAGGTTTTCAACCTGTTGCCAGGCCCACTGATGATCCTTGTCCTCTTCGTACCATTGTTGCCAGCGCGCTTCCTGCTGCGGGCTGACGCGCTCACCGCTCAACACGGCATACCAGTGTGATGCCGAGCGCAAGGCCTGGCGGCGAGAATCGGTGATAGACGCGTTCACAGACCGTGCTCCAGACGAAACAGCAGACAATGTTCGGTAGCCTTTGCCATGTACTTTTTCACCGAACTAACGGAGATCCCGAGCTTCAGCGCAATCTCGCTGTATGTCAGACCGTCCAGTTGTGAAAGCAGAAAGGCTTCGCGTGTTTTTCCGTTCAGCCCGTCAAGCATGCTGTCAATGAGTTGTAGGGATTCGAGCTGGCTTTCCCGTTCTTCGGGCGAAGGCGCGAGATTTTCCGGCATCAGCGCCAGCATCTCCAGATACGCTTTTTCCAGCGCATGTCGGCGAAACAGATCGACCATCACGCGCTTGGCGATAGTGCATAGGAAGGAGCGAGGATCGCGGATTGTCGAGAGCGTATCGCTGCCCATTATCCGAAGAAAAGTGTCCTGGGCAATATCATCGGCATCAAAGGCAGACTGGAGTTTGCGCGTCAGCCAGCTTTTCAGCCAGCCGTGATGTGCGCCGTAAAGCGACTCGAGCGTTAAGGAAGCAGTGGTGGTGGCGCGGTCAGACATACGGAGTGCATCAAAAGTTAATTATCACACGGCTATATTAATATGAGAATGGTTATCATTACAATTGTAAATAAAATGGCACAACGTTGAAATCTTTAATGCGTTGTTTTTTATGGAAATGGGGCGAGAGGGTTATGAATGGAGAAGGGGGGACCCACCCCTGGCCAGGTCTGCTGTGAGCGGGAAGCACACATTTTTATTGTGTAGTGAAAACGCCCCACATGCTCAGGTTGTCCCCATGCCATTATCCTGTCAGCATTTGATATTTGAGATGACAGACAACATTGTCCTACCCGGCTCTTTGGAAAAGTCAGGAGCCAGTTGCGCCGCCAGTGTTGCAAGGGATGTTATTACTGCACCAGCCTTTTCAGCCTGTCTAAGTGCCGCCATTTCAGTTCTCAGTGACCGGCTACCAACACAATCAACAGGAATAAATACGTTATACCCCTGGCGAAGGCCACCAAGTGCTGTCAGTAATACACCAACCTCTGCGGTATACCCGCATACGAACAACGTGCTACGGGTTAAATTATCCAGTGCACTGGTGATTGCATTGACCAGAAACGGATCGGCGATGACTCGATAAAAAGTATTACTGTCATTGGCATATCCCTGGAGTGTTGGCAGTGGCTCACCTTCTTTAGCCTCCTGAGGAACGGTAAAAAAAAGAGCAGGGGCACTGATTGCATGGGCGACCTGAGCCAAACCTGCTGCGTTTGAGGACAGTGCGTCAGGCTCCATTGTTTTACTCTTTTGTATCAGACCTTCCTGAAGGTCGACAAAAATAAACACAACATCATCTCTGTCGATGGTAAAAAATTCTTTGCCTCTGTTGTCCATATGCCCCGCGCTCGAAAGATGCTTAATATTGTCGGTTTAATGTTGATGCAAGTCTGCCTGGCGTCAGGTATTGAATTTTCGGGTTGCCACGGTTCTGATACGTTCAGGGTCGGTATGCTCAGCAAAGAGTGTTTTTCCCGTGTCGAGAGACTGAATTGAACGCATTTCTTCATCACTCAAAGAAAAATTGAAAACATCGAAGTTTTCACTCATACGCTCGGGCTTTACTGACTTAGGTATGACCACGATTCCGCGCTGAATTAACCAGCGAAGTACAACCTGAGCGACACTTTTGTTATGCGCGTGGGCGATAGGCAGTAGAACAGGATGGGTGAATATGTGATTTTTACTGAATCGCCACGGGTTTAACAGACACCTCAGAGTCATTTAAGATGGCTTAAAG
>NZ_JAPKIB010000022.1:0-53702 GCF_036759925.1 Kluyvera sp. CHPC 1.2972
TAACTGTTACCCATGTATCCGGTCTAAAGTGTTACCTATGTTTCCGGTTTGTACCTTCGCTCGGCCGGGCTACCTATCGCAAAGTAGCCCGACCGAGCAACGCGACGCCGGGAATATCGACAAATCCAACAAACCGCTTGTCTGTTAAACCGCACAAATGTTAATAATAATTTGCTAGTAAGTTATCAAATTTAAACAACATCACTTGTCACTCGTACCGCTCTGTTTTTAATATCGCTTATGGAAAAAAATGCTCTCTTTAGTCAGCGCATTCGTCTGCGCCATCTGCACACATTCGTAGCCGTCGCCCAACAGGGAACTTTAGGGCGTGCGGCTGAAACCCTTAATTTAAGCCAACCAGCGCTCTCCAAGACGCTCAATGAACTCGAACAGCTTACCGGTACTCGACTCTTTGAACGTGGTCGTTTGGGCGCACAGTTGACCCTCGTTGGTGAACAGTTTTTAACCCATGCGGTGAAGGTGCTTGATGCGCTAAATACCGCCGGTCAGGCGTTAACACGTAAAGAAGGTGTTAACAATGATGTGGTGCGCATCGGTGCCCTGCCGACTGCCGCTCTGGGTGTATTGCCTGCCGTAATAGGTCAGTTCCACCAGCAGCAAAAAGACGTAACGCTCCAGGTCGCCACCATGAATAACACTATGCTGCTGGCCGCCCTGAAATCCGGGGATATCGATCTGGGAATTGGCCGCATGTCTGACCCGGAACTGATGACCGGGCTGAACTATGAGCTGCTGTTCCTGGAGTCATTGAAGCTGGTGGTACGTCCCGATCACCCACTACTACACGAAAACATTACCCTGAGCCGCGTACTGGAGTGGCCAGTGGTGGTGTCACCAAAAGGCACCGTTCCGCGCCAGAACGCGGAAACCTTACTGCAAAGTCAGGGCTGCAAAATGCCTGCGGGTTGTATTGAAACGCTCTCCGCCTCGCTATCGCGCCAGCTCACCGTCGATTACAACTATATCTGGTTTGTTCCTTCCGGCGCGGTGAAAGACGATTTGCGTCGCGGTGTCCTTACCGCCCTGCCAATCGCGACGCAGGGCCAGGGAGAGCCGATTGGTATTCTCACGCGGGTGGATACCCCGCTTTCAGCCGGTGCACAGACGCTGCTCAGTGCGGTGCGTAAATCAATGCCTTCATAGCCTCTCGCTTCCGTGGGTGACGCCACGGAGGTATTACGCTTCAACCGCCTGTGTTACGCGATCCCAGCGCATTTTAGGAAAAGCGTCTACGGCACTGTCAGGCGATAAATTGATGACTTTAATATTATGCTCATCACAATATACGCGCGCCGCTATAAATGACTGAATAATACCGTCGAAATCTTTGTCCAGCCTGGTGCCTAATTTGTTATGTTCCGTTTCATAGAAGCGAGGCGCATGAAAATTGTTCATATCCAGGCCTGCAATATAGATTTTTTATAGCCCAACGCACACCCAATCTGCAGCGCCGTATATGCTACCGTACCGTAATCAAACAGGGCCTGATGGATATCATCGGAAAAGCCAATGCCATTATGCCAATGAAAGCGTTCATCATCAGGTTTAAAAGCTACGGTTGCCTGCAAAAATTTATATATCTTCAAGCCAACTGCACTTTCAAAAATATGGAATTTACAGCGAATATCACTTTTTGCAACCACCGATAAAATGCTTTCCAGCGTAGCACAGGTACAAAACAACACCAGCCCGTCACGAGAGACTATATCTCTAACAAAATCAGATCGTTGAATAACAAAATCTCTATCGATAATTGCGTACCAGGAATAAGGAATCGATGTCATCGCGATGGCCCCATTGACACCGATATAATCAAATCTATCGTCAAAAAAGCGCTGATCAATGCAGCCAACCGACGGCCCTGTAGCCATAATGATGAGTGGGCGCTCTTTCTTACTATTTTCAATATTTGAAACGTTATCAACTCTGTATTTTTTGTAAAAAATAGTATCTATACTACCAGATGCCGTTCGACACACTTTAAAGAACGGCCACAAATTTTTGTTGTGTTTGTATTCCGAGGTATGTGACAAGCGGTAAATTGTTTTACACATCCATTTGCAAAATCTATTTCCAAAAAACATATAATCAATTCCGTGAATATTTATAATGATATTATGTTACTTTCCATAGAGACCAGCATATAGGCAAAAAGTTGCACATAAATCGCAGATCTAAACGTACCAAGGACAAAGATTAAATTTCACGCCTCACCATCTGATTAAACGCTCCGTTTTTAAGCCCTACCCAGCGACCAACGCCTTCCTCCTGACCTCTCCCCTGTACCACCGTTAAACAGTCAATTAATGCGATATTATTTTTTAACAATTGCGCAATGCAATTTAACAGATCTATCATATCCATAATTTAACCAAATGGTTCATTAATGATTTCATTACTGAACTAAATGCGTCACTTAGAAACTGACTTATGCTTCATTCAAAACAAAAGCACGAATCCAGCGCACCATCTGGTTCAATCGTGCCTACATTTGCTGTTTTAAGGAGAAAGGTATGGCAACTGGCAACGTGCCACGAGGATTCCCACGAGTCCTGCAGTGGCTTCTTATCGCGCTGATGTTGATCGTCGGCCTGGCTATCGGGGCGCTGGGGGTGAAGCTCGCCAGCGTCGGCGGTTCCTGGTTCTTTGCCCTGATGGGACTGGTGATGGTGGTGAGCGCCATTCTGATTGCCCGTCAGCGTCGTGGTGGGATCGTGCTGTACGCGCTGGCGTTTATCGTGGCTGTCGTCTGGTCAATCAGCGACGCAGGCTGGGATTTCTGGCCGCTTTTCTCGCGCCTGTTTACCTTTGGCGTACTGGCATTTCTCTGTGCGCTGGTGTGGCCATTTATGTCGCGCGTTCAGCCCGCGAAAAAAGGTCCTGCCTTTGGCCTCGCCGCCGTGATTGCCGTTGTGCTGTTGGTCAGCATGGGCGGTATGTTCAAGCCACAAACGCTGGTTTCAGCCACCGAAGCGGTGCCGGTTAAACCGGTAGCGCCCGGCGATGAGCAGAAAAACTGGGAGCATTGGGGCAACACCACCCACGGCGACCGTTTTGCCGCGTTAGACCAGATCAATAAGCAGAACATCGATAAGCTTCAGGTGGCATGGGTAGCCCATACCGGCGATATCCCGCAAAGCAACGGTTCAGGTGCAGAAGATCAGAACACCCCGCTGCAGGTCGGTGACACCCTGTTTGTCTGCACGCCGTACAGCAAAGTACTGGCGCTGGACGTTGACTCGGGCAAAGAGAAATGGCGCTACGACTCAAAAGCCACCGCGCCTAACTGGCAGCGCTGCCGTGGTCTGGGGTACTTTGAAGACCACTCGTCCGTTAACGCGCAGGCACCAGCAACTCAACCTGCCGCTTGTCCTCGTCGTCTGTTCCTGCCAACCACCGACGCACGTCTTATCGCTATCAATGCCGATAACGGTAAAGTGTGTGACGACTTTGGCGACCACGGCGTAGTTGACCTGAGCATCGGGATGGGGGATATCAAACCGGGCTACTATCAGCAGACTTCTACGCCATTAGTGGCGGGTAATGTGGTGATCGTGGGTGGCCGCGTGGCCGATAACTTCTCCACCGGCGAACCGCCGGGCGTGGTACGCGCTTACGATGTGCATAGCGGTAAACTCGCCTGGGCATGGGATCCCGGTAACCCTAACCTTACCGGCCTGCCGCCAGAAGGGATGACCTATACCCGCGGCACGCCGAACGTCTGGTCCGCGATGTCTTACGACGCGAAGCTGAACCTGGTCTACCTGCCGACCGGTAACGCCACGCCTGACTTCTGGGCCGGTGAACGTACCGCACTCGACGATAAGTACAGCTCTTCTATCGTGGCGGTAGATGCCACCACCGGTAAAGTGCGCTGGCACTATCAGACCACCCACCACGACCTGTGGGACTTTGATCTGCCATCGCAGCCGCTGTTATACGACCTGCCAGATGGTAAAGGCGGCACCACGCCGGTGCTGGTCCAGACCAGCAAGCAGGGCATGATCTTTATGCTCAATCGTGAAACCGGTGAGCCGGTAGCCAAAGTCGAAGAACGTCCGGTTCCGGCAGGCAACGTACCCGGCGAACGCTACTCGCCGACTCAGCCTTTCTCCGTTGGCATGCCGATGATCGGCAACGAAACGCTGAAAGAGTCCGATATGTGGGGTGCTACGCCGGTTGACCTGCTGCTATGCCGCATCCAGTTTAAAGAGATGCGTCATCAGGGTATCTTCACCCCACCAGGGGAAGACCGTTCCCTGCAGTATCCTGGCTCGCTGGGTGGGATGAACTGGGGCAGCGTGTCGGTTGACCCGAACAACAGCCTGATGTTCGTCAACGATATGCGTCTGGGTCTGGCAAACTATATGGTGCCACGCGCCAATGTGGCGAAAAATGCGAGCGGTATTGAGATGGGGATTGTACCGATGGACGGTACACCGTACGGCGCCATGCGCGAGCGTTTCCTGTCACCGCTGGGCATTCCGTGCCAGAAACCGCCGTTCGGCACCATGTCTGCGGTGGATCTGAAGTCAGGGAAAATCGTCTGGCAGGTACCGGTTGGTACGGTAGAAGATACCGGGCCGCTGGGGATCCGCATGCATATGCCAATTCCTATCGGTATGCCAACGCTTGGCGCGTCACTCTCGACGCAGTCTGGCCTGCTGTTCTTCGCCGGTACTCAGGATTTCTATCTGCGCGCGTTTGATACCGCAACCGGGAAAGAGATCTGGAAAGACCGTCTGCCGGTAGGCAGCCAGTCGGGCCCGATGACTTACGTGTCGCCGAAGACCGGCAAGCAGTACATCGTGATTAACGCGGGTGGCGCACGCCAGTCGCCGGATCGCGGTGACTACATTATTGCTTACGCGTTGCCGGACAGTCATTAAGCCGAATTTCCGTCACATATTCGGTGACGGAAACCGATGCCTCGCCACCTTTACGGTGACGAGGCTTTTTTATTTGCAGGCTGGATGGCTCCTGCTTAAAACGTTTCCCAGTTATCCGCACCTGCGGTCGCTACCGCCGGGCGTGCGGGGTTAAACGTGGCTTTTGCCACCGTGTTCACCGTTTCAACGCGTTCACTGGACTGTAAGCGGAAGGTACCTACCGCTTCGGTTAAACGCGCCGCCTGTTCTTCCAGTGAAGCCGCTGCCGCAGAGGCTTCCTCCACCAGAGAGGCGTTTTGCTGAGTCACGTTATCCATCTCGGTGACCGCCTGACTTACCTGCTGAATACCGCGATTTTGCTCGTCCGATGCAGCCGCAATCTCCAGCATGATATCGGTCACGCGTTTTACCGCATCCACAATATCGGTCATCGTGGTTCCCGCACGTACCACTTCGCCTGAGCCGCGTTCAATCAACGTCACCGATTCACTGATCAGCCCCTCAATCTCTTTTGCCGCCTGGGCGCTGCGGCTTGCCAGCGTGCGCACTTCACTCGCTACCACCGCAAATCCGCGCCCCTGCTCACCCGCACGCGCCGCTTCCACCGCCGCGTTCAGCGCCAGAATGTTGGTCTGGAAAGCAATGCTGTTGATGACCGAGGTTATCTCAGAAATTTTCTTCGAGCTGGTCGAAATGCTGCCCATCGTCGACACCACGCCGGAGACCAGTTGACCACCGCGCGTTGCTTTGCCCGACGCGTCCTCCGCCAGTTTGCTGGCATGATGGGCGTTCTCGGCATTCTGTTTCACCGTTGCGGCTAACTGCTCCATGCTGGCCGCCGTCTGTTCAATCGCCGCCGCCTGTTGCTCGGTACGAGAAGAGAGGTCGGTGTTGCCAGCGGAGATTTCGCTGGTACCGCGATAAATTTCTTCCGCCCCTTGACGCACGCTGCCCACGGTCTGCACCAATGAGTGCTGCATTTTTTGCAGATGGCCGTTGAGCTGACCAATCTCGCTGCGCCCTACCGGTTCATCCGGCATCGTCAGGTCACCATTGGCAATCTGCGCAATGCGCACGCCCGCGCGCTGCAGCGGCAGGATCACCACATTACGCAGGGTGGTAAAGGTGACGATGGTCATCAGCACCGCCAGCACAAACGCGCCGATCATAAATATCACGCCCAGGCGAGTACGGTCGTGGGCCAGCTCGGCAAGCTGGTTGGCACGAGCGGTACGAATAGTAATGACCTTATTGCGCACATCGTTGTACGCGTCGTCGAACGCCCGCGCCTGCTCGCTTTCATAGTTGATGATGGCTTCAAACATGCCGTTTTTGGCGTATTTCAGCATCGGCGCCATCCCTTCTAAATAGGCGCTGTAGCGCTGATTCATTTCGGCATCCAGTGCTTCGTCCGCCTGTGTTTTCACGCTGCGGTTGACGTAGAGCTTAAATCCATCCTGAGAGCGTTTGATTCTGTCTTCTGCCGCCGCCAGGTTTTTCTTCATGCTCTCCATTTCAGCAATACGGCTGTCCGCACCCGCATGAATCATCATGATACGGGCTTCGCGCAGATAGTTAGCGCTGTCGGAAAGCCCCACGCGCACCTGCAGCTCCTGAGTGACGTCGCGCTGGTCGTTATCGGCCTTCCACATAAAATAGCCTGCCAGCCCTGAACTCAGCGCGAACAGCACCAGGATACCGCCCAGCACCGAGCCGAAAAACGGCACCAGACGAATATGATGTAAGAAGCCGACCTTTTGTGCGCGACGCGGCTGCGCGGATTTTTTTTCCATGAGTGACTCTCTTGTACTTGAGGTAAGTAATAGAGTCATCGGCCATTAGCACTGATTTGTTATCAGCAATGGTGCAAAACGGAAGGCGGGTCACACTTCGGAGAACCAGCGGGGCAATCCCGCTGGTTAGGGGGAGGATTATTTATCGCCGAAATGAATGACGGTACGGATAGATTTCCCTTCGTGCATCAGATCAAACGCTTCGTTGATCTGGTCTAACGGCAGACGGTGGGTAATAAACGGGTCGAGCTGAATTTTGCCCGCCATCGCCTCTTCCACCATGCCCGGCAGCTGGGTACGGCCTTTCACGCCGCCGAATGCCGAACCGCGCCATACGCGACCGGTCACCAGCTGGAACGGACGGGTTTTGATCTCCTGACCCGCACCGGCCACGCCGATGATAATGCTTTCACCCCAGCCTTTATGGCAGCATTCCAGCGCCGAACGCATCACGTTGACGTTGCCAATACATTCGAAGCTGAAGTCCACGCCGCCGTCGGTCAGTTCAACGATCACGTCCTGAATCGGCTTATCGTAGTCTTTCGGGTTGATAAAGTCGGTTGCGCCCATTTCACGCGCCAGGGTGAATTTTTCTGGGTTCATGTCCACGGCCAGAATGCGCCCGGCTTTCGCCTGTACCGCGCCCTGAATCACCGCCAGACCAATACCGCCGAGGCCAAACACCGCCACGGTATCGCCCTCTTTCACTTTCGCCGTGTTGTGTACCGCGCCGATACCGGTGGTCACGCCGCAGCCCAGCAGGCAGACTTTATCCAGCGGTGCCTGCGGGTTCACCTTCGCCAGTGAGATCTCCGCACAGACGGTGTACTCGCTGAAGGTGCTGGTACCCATATAGTGATAAATCGGTTCGCCGTTGTAGGAGAAACGAGTGGTGCCATCCGGCATTAGCCCTTTACCCTGAGTGGCGCGTACCGCCTGGCACAGGTTGGTTTTGCCCGATTTACAGAACTTACACTCGCCGCATTCTGCGGTATACAGTGGAATAACATGGTCACCCGGCTTGAGGCTGGTTACCCCTTCACCCACTTCAACGACCACGCCGCCGCCTTCATGACCAAGCACCGCCGGGAACACGCCTTCAGGGTCATCCCCTGACAGCGTGAATGCATCGGTATGGCAAACGCCGGTATGGGTGATTTTGACCAGCACTTCGCCCTTCTTCGGCGGCGCAACGTCAATTTCCACAATCTTCAGCGGCTGACCTGGGCCAAACGCAACTGCAGCACGTGATTTCATAACTCTCTTTTCCATTATGGGGATTATTTTAAATAGGACCGAAGCAGGTGACCGACCTCAGCCATGCGCAGCGCCCGCTGATCCGGCGTGGTTTCACCGCTGACCAGTTCATCTTTAAGGTGCATTTCAACCATCTCGCCCATCAGGCCGTTAGAGGCCCCACGAATCGAGGCAATCTGCTGCAGGATGGTCAGGCACGAGTCACCCGATTCCAGCGCGCGTTCCAGCGCTTCAACCTGCCCTTTAATACGGCGCACTCGGCTTAATGCCCGTTTTTTGTCTTCGAGTGAATGCGGCATAGCTCCTCCGATAGTATAGGGGGGTATACTATCAATCTCATTGTGTTGATGTAAAATAAATGTTTTATTTTTTTCAAATTCGCGAAAGAGCATATCGCAAGCGGCGCGGGATTACGCTTCCAGAGCTCTAAGTTTAGACGTTTATTACGGGGATGTGATGGCCGGCCTGCGCCGTTATCGTGATGTGAAAAGGAAAAAACAGACTGGCCCGATAAGGGTTATCGGGCCAGGAAAGTTATCAGGACTGGAGCGTTGCCAGACGCGCGGCAAAGCCGACAAATACCAAATCAATCAGGCTGTTACCGATTTTCGCCAGTTTTTTACGCGTTTTCACATAGCGCGTCACCAGCGAGCCGGAGACAATCAGGAAGCTCAGGTAGGTAAAGCTCACCAGCTCCAGCGTCACCGCGAGGATAAAGAACGCCAGGCCCGGGGTTGTCGCGTGAACGTCAATAAACTGCACGAAGAACGACACGTAGAACAGGATCGCTTTCGGATTGGTGAGGCTCAGCGTTAACGCACGTTTGAAGATAGCGTGGCCCGGTTCCGCCGCTTCATCGTGTTCGGCATTTTTACGTTTCAGCGTACTGTAGAGCATCTTGCCGCCAAGATAGAGCAGATAAATGGCCCCCAGGTAACGCACAATATTAAACAGCACCGGCGTGGTTTTAATCAGCGTGGCGACGCCCGCAAACGAGAGAGACATCAGAACGGCGTCGCCAATAAACACCGCGAGCGCCGCCATATAGCCTTTGCGGATACCGTGCGATACACCGGTCTTTAGCACGAAGAAGGTATTCGGCCCCGGCACCAGAATAATAAAGATGGCCCCGAGCAAATAGGTCCAGTAATTAAGTACACCAAAATCTGCGAACACCCTGTTCTCTCCACTCATACGTCAGACATAAGACTTATGGTAGCGCAGAGCCCAGGGAGTTGAAAGCGCGTTAACGCTTGCGCGGCATCATGCGCAGCAGCGTATTGTCCTTCCAGATATAGTGGTGCGCCAGCGCGGCAAGCGCATGCAGGCCAATCAGCCAGTAGCCGAGGTTGGCGAGGAACACATGATAGTGTTTAAGCGTATCGACGAGGTCAAAATTCCCCTCTGCCGCATGCGGCATAGTGATACCAAACGCCAGCCACGGGTTACCACGGTTATACATCATGATAAGACCAATCAGCGGCAGCGCGATAAACAGCAGGTAGATAGCCAGGTGCCCCAGATGCGCCATGCCGGTCATCATCGGTTTTGGCTTCGGCACGATCGGCGGCGCCGGGCGCTTCAGGCGAATCAGCAGACGCGCCACCATCAGCACCAGTACGCTAATCCCGCAGGAGACGTGGATCATGTTAATAACCGGACGGTCGCTGCGGGGGAAAAATCCGCGTAACTCCATCGCCGCATAGGCCACCACCACCAGCAGAAAGACCAGCCAATGGATGGCAATTTGTAAGCGGGAATATTTATCGTTCATCGCCAAAATACTCTGAGAAGTAACATAAAAAAGCAAAATAGCCGCGATTCATTAAAATTTCATTAACTTTTTCAAATCGATACAAATTAAATTTTCGCGACAGCGTTGCCCTTCCCGGCGCGCTGAACTAAGCCTGGACAGGTGAAATACATAAACCACACTTATTTATTGAATCGATCTGACGTACGCGTATTGGGCTGACATCCCATCACTGACAGGAGAGCACCATGAGTAAAATTGGCATTAACGGGTTTGGGCGCATCGGTCGTCTGGTTCTGCGCCGTTTACTGGAAGTATCCAGCAGTCATGAAGTGGTCGCGATTAACGATCTCACCTCCCCCAAAGTTCTGGCTTATCTGTTAAAGCATGACTCCAACTATGGTCCGTTCCCGTGGAGCGTGGATTACAACGATAATGCGCTGATTGTGAATGGTAAAACCATCACCGTTTACGCCGAAAAAGAGGCGCAAAACATTCCCTGGACCGCCCAGGGCGCTGAACTGATTGTCGAATGCACCGGCTTCTACACCTCGACGGAAAAATCGCAGGCGCACATTGATGCCGGGGCGAAAAAAGTGCTGGTCTCCGCCCCAGCGGGCGACATGAAAACCCTCGTCTTTAACGTCAACGACGATACGCTGAACGCCAGCGATAAGATTATCTCCGTCGCCTCGTGCACCACCAACTGCCTGGCGCCAATGGCCAAAGCCCTTCACGACGCGTTTGGCATTGAAGTCGGTACCATGACCACCATTCACGCCTACACCGGCACCCAATCGCTGGTTGACGGCCCGCGCGGTAAGGATTTGCGCGCCTCACGTGCAGCGGCAGAGAACATCATTCCACATACCACCGGGGCCGCTAAGGCCATTGGTCTGGTGATCCCGGCGCTGAGCGGTAAGCTGAAGGGCCATGCCCAGCGCGTGCCGACCAAAACCGGCTCGGTTACCGAGCTGGTCTCCATCCTGGGTAAGAAAGTGACTGCCGAGGAGGTCAACCAGGTGATGAAGAACGCGGCGCACAACAATGAATCTTTTGGCTATACCGAAGAGGAGATTGTCTCTTCCGATATCATCGGCACCCATTTCGGCTCCGTTTTCGATGCCACCCAAACCGAAGTGACCGAAGCGGGCGGCCTGCAATTGGTTAAAACCGTCTCCTGGTACGATAACGAATATGGCTTTGTGACCCAGCTGATTCGCGTGCTGGAAAAGTTCGCCAAAATGTAACGTCTCCGGCGGGCGGCATCATGCCCCCGCCGTCTTCCTCGTCAAAAATGGTCGTCCGATTTTCGGTTGCTGGCATTCTGCCCGTTGCGGCACACTCCGTTTGCACACACAACCGGAGAACCCTATGAACTTCAACCAATTACACCATCAACCTCAGCCTCTGCTTATCGCCAACGTGTGGGATGTCGCTAGCGCGCTGGCAGCCGAGAACGCTGGGTATCAGGCGATGGGAACGTCCAGCGCCGCCATCGCGGCCATGTTGGGCTACGCCGACGGCGAAGGTCTTCCTTTTGCCGAACTACACTATCTGGTCAGCCGTATTCGCGCCTGTTCGTCATTACCACTCAGCGTGGATATGGAAGCCGGTTATGCCGAGACTGTCGACGGTATTGTGGACAATTTGCAACAGCTCGCGGCACTTGGCGTGGTAGGCGTGAATCTGGAAGACAGCCGGGTTCACGACGGTGTACGACGCCTGATAGATGCTGACTGTTTCGCTCATCAACTGCGAGATATACGCAAAGCGCTCGATGCCAGTGATTGCCCGCTCTTTTTAAACGTGCGTACCGATGCCTTTCTGCTCGGTGAACCTGATGCATTGCAAGTGACACTGTCACGAAACGCTCGCTATGCGGCAAACGGTGCCGATGGGCTGTTTGTGCCGTGCGTCCACCGTTCGCAGGATATTGCCACTCTGGTCCAGCAAACCATCCTACCGCTGAACGTAATGGCGGTTCCCGACCTGGCCGATTTCGCCACGCTGGCAGAACTTGGGGTACGTCGCATTTCAATGGGTAATGCGGTACATAGTGCAATACAAACCCGGCTAAACGATCTACTGTTAACCCTTCGCCATCAGCCGTCCTTTGCAGGAGTCTTCGACGATGAAAGTCACCGATAGTGCCCAGTGCGACACCTGGTACCAGGCGCTGCTGGCGCGGGCGTCGGAGTATACCGGCGTTTTCTACGTCGGGGTAAAAACCACCGGGGTGTTCTGTATTTCAGTGTGCCGGGCGCGAAAACCAAAGCGGGAAAACGTGGAGTTTTACCGTGATTTCAAGTCGGCGTTGGACGCAGGCTTTCGCCCCTGCAAGGTATGCCGCCCTACCGAAAACGCCTGCAGCGCGCCGGATTTTATCGAGCAGGCGCTGGCTCTGGTGCGGCAAACGCCGAAAGCGCGCATCAGCGATACCCAGCTTCGTGAAAACCATATTAGTCCGGAGCGCGTTCGACGCTGGTTTTTACACCATCACGGCATCACCTTTCAGGCGTTCCAGCGGATGCAGCGGGTTAACGTTGCCCTGCAGGAGTTGAAAAGCGGGCGCAGCGCCACGGACGTGGCTTTTGATAGCGGCTACGAGTCGCTCAGCGGCTTCGGCTATACCTATAAAAAGCTTACCGGTCACTCTCCGGCAACGGTCCAGCAGTCGCTGTTGATTCACCGCTTTACCACGCCGATTGGGCCAATGTTCGTCTGCGCCAGCGAACGTGGAGTGTGCCTGCTCGAGTTTGTCGACCGCCGCATGCTGGAGACCGAATTCAGCGACATCCAGCGCCTGCTAAGTGCCCGCATTATCGCCGGGCAAAATGCTCATACCCGGCAGGCTGAAAAAGAGATTAGCGAGTATTTTTCCGGACAGCGCCAGCGATTTACCCTGGCGCTGGATACTCCCGGCAGCGACTTTCAACGCCGCGTCTGGCAGGCATTGTGTTTGCTCCCCTGCGGTGAAACCACCCACTATCAAGCGCTGGCCGAAACGCTCAACAAACCGACCGCCGCCCGTGCCGTCGCGGCGGCCAACGGCGCAAATCGTATTGCTATCGTCATTCCCTGCCATCGGGTGATTGGCAAAGACGGCAGCATGACCGGCTACGGCGGCGGTATCGCCCGCAAGGCCTGGCTACTGGAACACGAGGCAAAAATAGCCCGCGTGGAGAGATAATCCGCGCGACATCAAACCGATTGAGGATGCCATGAACGCAACGCCCAAGGATCTATTACTAACACGGATGGCCCAGGCAGCCCGCACGTCCACCACTTTCACCCTCTGGCCCGGCGGCGATGCGCCCGGTGCCAGCGCCAGTACCGTAACGCCCACGTTAGAAAGCGACCACACCGGCAGCAGCGCGTGGGATCGCGCGGTCACCGGCGTTCGTGCACCGCAGATAACGGTGTTTCAGCCCGAAAATCCCAACGGCGTGGGGATTCTGGTGACGCCGGGTGGCTCTTATCAACGCGTGGTGCTGGATAAAGAAGGCACGGCGCTCGCCCCCGACTTTACCTCTCAGGGTTATACGCTATTTGTGATGACCTATCGCATGCCGGGAGACGGCCACCAGGAAGGTGCCAATGCCCCGCTGGCGGACGTTCAGCGCGCCATGCGAACCCTCCGTAGCCAGGCCGCGCGCTGGCAGATTTCGCCTGACAAAATCGGCGTTCTCGGTTTCTCCTCTGGCGGGCACGTGGCGGCAAGCCTGGGAACGCGTTATCTGGAGAAGGCCTATCCGCCGCTGGACGAGATTGATGAGTTTTCTGCACGCCCTGATTTTATGGCGCTGGTCTACCCCGTTATCAGCATGGACGAGGGGTTCGGCCACCCCGGCTCGCGCCGCGCATTGATTGGCGATACGCCAGACCCGGCGCAGCGTGCGCATTACTCGCTGGAAAAACGCGTCGATCGTCAGGTGCCGCCGACCTTTTTGCTGCATGCGGTCGACGATCCGGCGGTGAAGGTGGAAAACAGCCTGGCGCTGTTTAATGCGCTGCACGCGCAGCAGGTGCCGGTAGAGATGCATCTGTTTGAACAGGGGCGGCACGGGTTTGGTATTCGCGATGCCGAGGGGGTGCCGGTCGCGGTGTGGCCACGGTTGATGATGAACTGGATTGCGACGAAGGTTTAGCGCGGTGAGTTCCCGGCGTCGCGTTGCTTGGCCGGGCTACATTCGAAACGTAGCCGGCCAAGCAACGCCGGGAATAGCACTTAACCCTGCGTTTGCAAATAGACCATCTGCGTTTGCAGGTATTCGTTCAGCCCATGCTTACCGTCCGCTCCGCCGATACCAGACTTACGCCAGCCCGCGTGGAAACCCTGCATCGCTTCAAAGTTCTCACGGTTGATATAGGTTTCACCAAACTTGAGGCCGCGTACGGCTTTCATCGCCTGGTTGAGGTCGCGGGTGTAGACCGATGAGGTCAGCCCGTAGTCGCTGTCGTTCGCCATCTTCAGCGCCTCATCCAGCGTATCGAACATCACTACCGGCAGCACCGGGCCGAAGGTTTCTTCGTGCATGATGCTCATCTCCTGGCGCACGTCCAGCAACAGCGTTGGCGGGTAGAAATAACCAGCGCCTTCTACCGCTTTGCCTCCCAGCACCACCTTCGCGCCCTGGGCAACGGCTTTCGCCACCTTCTGCTCTACACGCTCCAGCGCAGCGGCGTTGATCAACGGCCCCATCGCAATATCGTTGCGTTTTGCCGGGTCGCCAAAGGCCACGGCCTTCATCGCTTCACCCAGTTTATTGACGAAGCTATCGTAAATCCCTTTCTGCACATAGACACGCTCGGCGCAGTTACACACCTGCCCGGTGTTAATCACGCGCGAATCAACAATCGCTTTCACCGCCAGCTCAAGATCGGCATCATCCAGCACAATCGCCGGAGCTTTACCGCCCAGTTCAAGTCCCACTTTGGTGATATTTTTTGCCGCCGCCGCCATGATTTTCTCACCCGCAGCCACGCTGCCGGTCATGCTGACCATCGCCACCTTCGGGTTACCCGCCAGCTCCTGGCCCACGGTTTCACCGCGCCCCAGCACCAGGTTGAAAACGCCTTTCGGCAGGCCAATTTTATGGACAATTTCAGCAAAGGCGATGGCGTTATTCGGTGTGAATTCGCTTGGTTTGATAACGATGGTATTACCGGTAATCAAGGCTGGCGCCATCTTGCGGGCAATCAGGAAGAAGGGGAAGTTCCACGGCAGAATACCGGTGGTCACCCCCAGCGCACGTTTAAAGACAAAGATATTTTCACCGGGGCGATCGCTTTGCAGGATCTCCCCTTCGTAACGACGCGCCCACTCGGCCATGTACTCGATATAGTCAGCGGTGAAGCCCACTTCAACCTCTGCCAGCTGTTGAATTTTGCCGCCTTCGGCAACAATCATCTGGCTAATTTCCGCTGCACGCTCGCGAATGCCTGCGGCAATTTTGCGCAGCCATCCGGCACGTTCAATCGCTGGCAGCGCTTCCCACGCTGGCTGCGCACGCTCGGCGGCGTCAATTGCTCGCTTCGCATGTTCGGCATCACCATCAGGAATACGGGAAAGGCACACTTCGGTTGCCGGGTTAATCACATCAATCCAGCTATCGCCCTGCCAACTGACGAACTGACCATCGATATACATCGGATGTTGTACGGGTGACGTCATGAGCTGCTCCTGTCTGTGTTAGGTCGTTAACAAGTAAAAATATTGTTAAATACATATACACTCTGGCAACTTTTCCAACCGATTATGTCCGTTTCTGTGAAGCCGCGCGAAAAGATAGCGCGCTAATTTCCCACGGGATGCGGCGCTGGTTTAGCCGAGGTTTATCGCGAAAGACCTATCATGTAGCGCAATGTTTTTTCTTTTTAGCTTTACTGAGTTTTAAAATGCGTAAAATACCCAGCGTGCTGGCATTTGCGTCGGCACTGCTGCCGGCCGCCTCCAGCTTTGCAGATGAGATAAATCTCTACTCCGTCAATACCGGCTCCTTTGTCTACCATATGAGCGGCAACCACGGTCAATATAACGAAAAATTCAATAACGACTTTTTCTCCATCGAACGTAAGTTCTCCGAAGATTCAAAATACAGTCTGCTGGTCGGCACAATGAAGAACAGCTTTGCTGACCGCTGCTTGTCGCTGGGCGTGCGCCGCGACTGGCTGCAGGGCAGCGGCCAAACGAAAGGCTGGACCTTTAAAGGCGTGTACGCCTATACGGGCGAGTTCTTTTTTGATGCCTTCAGCCACTGCGGCGACTCCGGCACCTACCATACGGCGAAAAAAATCACCGGCGTGGGCTTCTCGCCCTATATTTACCACGGGCTGCAGTACAACTTTACCGACTACTTCGGTATTGAAAGCGGCATCATTCTGCCGTCGATATTTGTGGTCAGCGTGCAGTGGAGTTTCCGCTAGCCCGGCCGGGACGGCGGCCGGATTAACGTCAAACCATAGTTCGGTTGGCTAACATCTGCTGAAGCTGCGGATCGGCTGAAAGGTGCTGCCAGGCGGCTTCGACTTCAGCGGGGATATCGACGTGAGCAATAAAGTCTTTCCCGCGCGGCCCGTAACCCTGGGCATCGTCACGCAGACGAGGCACTTCACCGAGCAGCAGCGACAGATAGCGGGCCACCGGCCACAGCCCAACCGCAGGCTGGCGGTAGCTGACACCTTCCGGCGTATTGAGCAGTTCCGGCACATAGCCCGGATAGCTGAGCCAGCGCGGGGCGTCATCCACACCCTGCCAGGCGCGGGTGAAGGTCGCCATCGTGCGGCGCTGCATGGCGGGATCTTGCACCACCGTCACAGTCTCTGGACGAATTCCTCTCTCTTCCATCACCCGGCGGGTAAACCCGGCGTTCTCACCACAGTTCGTTGACTGGTCTTCCACCACAATGCGCTCCAGTGGGATCTGCCAGAAACGGTGGGCTATTTCCGCCAGCAGCGTCGCCTCGGCTTCGCCATCGCAGCTAATGCTTTGATAGCGCGGGTGCTGGGCAATGGCCTCATAGAGAAAGTTCGTCGAATGACCAATGCCGCCGCTTATCAATAGCGAACCGCCGTGTTCGCTCACCAAGTGACAGGCCGCCTCAATGGTTGGCATCACGGCATTCCCCGCCATCACCACCCACTGCGTTTGTGAAGCCAGTGGAGGTGCGGCAAAATCATTTTGCGCCAGCCAACGCCCCAGCACATTGGCGGCATTCAGCGTTTCCTGCGGTAAATTTGACACGTTCATCGCCTGCTCTACTCCCTTCATCTCTACCATTTTGTAACAATCCTGAAATAACCAGAAACGTCTAAAAACAATATGGTTGCACCTGAATAAAACGCTATTTAAAAGATACTTTTCAGGGTTTAAATCCACAAATTGACAAAACAAAAGTCAAAATGAACAGAAATGGTTCTCATTTTTGCTCGCAAATTTCAACAACACGCTTGCCAAAAATAACGCTCATATCTAAGTTGCTTAACAAACACACAACCTTTTTCACAATCCAGGTTGCACCATTCACCCCAAAAAGGTGACACCTGATTTTAACCCAATGTGGCGGGAGTTATTCTTCATGACAATACAAGAAAGTAGCACCACGATCCTGAAAAAGAATAAGAGGGTCCTGATTGCTAGCCTGACCGGCAGTTCCATTGAATGGTTTGACTATTTTTTATACGGAACAGCAGCCGCACTGGTGTTCAATAAGATCTTTTTCCCGATGGTTGACCCAGTCATCGGCCTGATCCTCTCCTATCTTTCTTTCTCGCTCACCTTCTTTATTCGCCCCATTGGTGGGGTGATTTTTGCCCACATTGGCGACCGTATCGGTCGTAAAAAGACGCTGGTGTTAACCCTGTCGCTGATGGGGAGTGCAACCGTGATGATTGGCCTGCTGCCAACCTACGATATGATTGGCATCTGGGCACCGATTTTACTCATTCTGATGCGTATTATTCAGGGGATTGGTATTGGTGGTGAATGGGGTGGCGCGCTGCTGCTGGCCTATGAATACGCGCCAGAAAAGCGTAAAGGCTTCTTCGGCAGTATTCCGCAGGCGGGCGTGACGATTGGGATGCTGATGGCGACCTTTATCGTCTCGCTGATGACCCTGTTCAGCGAAGAACAGTTCCTCTCCTGGGGCTGGCGCATTCCGTTCTTGATGAGCGCAGCACTGGTGCTGGTTGGCCTGTGGATCCGTAAAGATATCGACGAAACGCCGGAATTCAAGAAGGTGAAAGACGCCGGTAAAGTGGCTAAAGCGCCACTGCGCGAAACGCTGACAAATCATTGGCGCGAAGTGATTATCGCGGCTGGCCTGAAGGTGGTGGAAACCGCACCGTTCTATATCTTCTCCACCTTCGTCGTGAGCTACGCCACCACCACCCTGACCTATCAGAAATCGCAGGTTCTGGAAGCCGTAACGCTCGGTGCGCTGGTCTCCACGGTGATGATCCCGTTAATGGGCCTGCTCTCAGATAAGATTGGTCGCCAGCGGATGTACGCGATTAGCGTGGTGCTGCTGGGTCTGTTCATCGTGCCATGGTTCCTGCTGCTCAACACCGGCACCACCTGGGGGATCACCCTCGCTACCGTTATCACCTTCGGGATTTTATGGTCACCGATTACCGCCGTGCTCGGGACGCTGTGCTCGGAAATCTTTAGCGCCAACGTTCGCTATACCGGCATCACTCTCGGCTATCAGATTGGCGCCGCGCTGGCAGGCGGTACCGCACCGCTGATTGCGACCGGTCTGCTGGCAAAATACAACGGCGATTGGGTTCCCGTGGCCTGGTATCTGGCGGTCACGGTAGCGATTTCTCTGACGGCGATTTTCTTTGCCAGTCGTCGTAAAAATCATGCGGCTTCAGTGAACGCGCAGACCAGTCAGATTTAACCCGTAGCCCGGACGAGGCGTGTTAACGCCGACTCCGGGTATTTTCCGGCGGCGCTTCGCCGGGCTACAGAAGCATTCGCATAGCAAACAGATAGTCACCTTCCGATAACATTTATTTTTCACATTCACTTGAATTATGGTTTTCGGCGAACGTAAAATCATTAGAGCTCTAATGATCATGAATACATCGCCAATGGATAACCGTCAGCTTAATTTTTCTCACCTCCTCTATCTCACCGCCCATCACTGGCGGCTGGCGGTTGATCGCCGGCTGAAAGATCTCGGCATGAGCCAGGCCTCATGGGTTGCCGTGGCCAGCATTGCGCGCAATGAGCATCCGCTGTCGCAGAGCGAACTGGCGCAAGAGCTAGGGGTAGAAAGCGCCACCGTGGTGCCGCTGATTAACCGTCTGGTGGACGCTGGGCTGGTCGAGCGGGTGCTTACCGAGCGCGATAAACGTAAGCGACTGCTGGTCGCGACGCCAAAAGGTCTTGAGCTTTATCATCAGGTGAAAGCCGTGGCGGATGAACTGCGTGAAGAAATTCTGACGGTCATCACCCCGGAAGAACAAGAGATAACCCGCAACGTACTGACCCGACTGCTGCGCGAAGTGGAGAAGAAATAATGGCGCCACCGCGTCGTGACCCCTATGCCCCGCACGACTGGGCACCACACGAAAAACCGGCGATCCTCGGCTCACCATCAACGCCTATTCACAGTGCGCCAAAGCGTGTCGCCTACGGGATCGTCGGCCTGCTGGTATGCCTGACTGGGGCGCTGGGCAATGCAGTGGTCACCGCCAATCTACAAAACCTACAGGGTTCGTTTGCCGCCTGGTCGACGGAGATTGCCTGGCTGCCTGCCGTATACGTGATGACCAACGTCTCAATTAACCTGCTGCTGGTGAAATTCCGCCAGCAGTTTGGCCTGCGGGCGTTTACCGAAGGTTTTCTGGTGCTCTACGTGCTGGTCACCTTCTTTCACCTGTTCGTCAACGACCTCAGTTCCGCGCTGATGGTGCGCGCCGCCCACGGCATGGTCGCGGCGGCCCTGAGTTCGCTCGGGATCTATTATCAAGTGCAGGCCTGGCCAGCAAAACACCGACTGAAAGCGTTGACCATTGGGATAACCGGGTCGTCGCTGGCGATCCCCATCGCTCGCCTGTTCTCCACTGAATTGCTGCAAATCGATGAATGGCGCGGGCTTTATTTCTTCGAACTGGGGCTAGCGCTGGTATCGCTGGCCTGCGTTATCGCCCTCAAGCTGCCGCCGAGCGATCGCAAAAAGGTGTTTGAGAAGAAAGATTTCATCACCTTTATTTTACTGGCTCCCGGCATGGCGCTGATTTGCGCCGTGCTATCGCTGGGCCGTCTTGACTGGTGGTTTGAAGCGCCGTGGATTGGCTGGTCGCTGGCAGCGGCGGTGGTGCTGATTGTATCTGCCATCATCTTTGAACATAACCGCACCAACCCACTGCTCAATACCCGTTGGCTCTCCAGCGGCAGTATTTTGCGTCTGGGGCTGATTATGGTGCTCATCCGCATCGTGCTGGCGGAGCAGAACACCGGCGTGATCGGCTGGCTTCAGTATGTGGGGCTGCAAAACGAGCAGATGACAATGCTGGCCTGGTCCATTTTTGCCGGTATTACCTGCGGGATTATCGCCAGTTGCCTGACGCTAAACCCGCGACGCCTCTACTGGCCGACCGCCACGGCGTTAACGCTTATCATGATAGCCTCGTTGCTGGACAGCCAGTCCACCAGCCTGACGCGCCCGGACCAGCTGATGTTCAGCCAGTTCCTGCTCGGCTTTGGTAGCGCCTTCTTCCTCGCGCCTGCCATGCTCGCTGGTATCGGCGGAGTGATTGCCGATCAGCGCAATCTGGTGAGCTTTTCGGTGCTGTTTGGCATGAGCCAGAACATTGGCGGCCTGCTCGGCTCCGCGATCCTCGGCACCTTCCAGACCTGGCGTGAGAAGTTCCACTCCAGTCAGCTTGCCGACCAGATAACCACCCTCAATCCGCTGATTAACGAGCGCTTACAGCTATACGCCCAGCAGTATCAGAGCCAGCTTAGTGATAGCGCACTATTGAACGTTCAGGCCAGTACCGTGCTGCAAAACCTCTCCACGCTGGAGGCCAATATTCTCGCCTACAATGACACTTACCTGCTGACCGCGGCCATTTCCGCCGCCACGCTGCTGTGGGTGTTCTGGCGATTACTAAGACTGCGTATTACCGCCCATATCGCGCTGAAACGGGCGACGGGCAGCAAATAACAACAAGAGAGATCTGGAGTCGTTATGAGTCAGCAGGATGCGGCCCAACAACAGGCCAATACCCGAAACAATATCCGCGTGGTATCCATTTTTACCGCCGCGGCCATCGGCCTCGTCGGCGTACTGGTGATTCTGTACGCCTGGCAACTACCGCCGTTTACCCGTCACATTCAGTTCACCGATAACGCTTATGTGCGTGGCCAGACCACCTTTATCAGCCCGCAGGTCAACGGCTACGTTACCGGGGTAAACGTGCAGGACTTTAACCAGGTCAAAAAAGGCCAGGTGCTGTTCCAGATTGATGACCGTATCTATAAGCAGCGCGTGCACCAGGCACAGGCGCAGCTGGCAATGAAGGAAGCAGCGCTGCGCAATAACCTCCAGCAGCGCAAAAGCGCCGAGGCGGTGATTGTCCGCAATGAGGCGGTGCTGCAAAACGCCCGCGCGCAGAATCTGAAATCGCAGGCGGATTTAAAACGCGTGCAGGACCTGACGGCGGACGGCTCGCTGTCAATTCGTGAGCGTGACTCCGCCCGCGCCAGCGCCGCTCAGGGCACGGCGGATATCGAGCAAGCGAAGGCCACGCTGGAGATGTCAAAACAGGATCTGCAGACCACCATCGTCAACCGTGACGCGCTGGAAGCCGACGTAGCCAACGCCAAAGCCTCGCTGGAGCTGGCGGAGATTGACCTACAAAACACGCGCATTATCGCCCCCACCGACGGCCAGCTTGGGCAAATCGCCGTGCGGCTTGGCGCGTACGTCACCGCCGGAACGCACTTAACGCCGCTGGTGCCGCCGCAGCATTGGGTTATCGCCAATCTGAAAGAGACTCAGCTTGCAACCGTGCGTATCGGTCAGCCAGCAACCTTTACCGTCGATGCGCTCAACAGCGAGAAATTCAGCGGTATCGTGCAGAGCATTTCACCGGCCACCGGCGTGGAGTTCAGCGCGATTTCGCCGGATAACGCCACCGGTAACTTTGTCAAAATCGCCCAGCGAATTCCGGTGCGTATTGCGGTGGATGAAGGACAGAAAAACCTGCAGCGTCTGCGCCCGGGAATGTCGGTACAGGTCACCATCGATACCCGCGCGGAGACGAAACCATGATCCGCCCCGTCGCCCTGGCGCTGGCTCTCGCGTTGGTCGGCTGTCAGTCTGCCGACGTGCAGCGAGCCGAACCTACGCTGGCTATTCCTGCCGCCTGGCGCGCCGATATTGGCCCTGCTAGCCCGGTCGAGGGAGTATGGTGGCGCAATTTTCACGACAGCGCGCTCAATCAGTACGTTGATCAGGCGCTGCGCTATAACAGCGATGTACTGATCGCCCGCGAACGGGTGAATGAATATCAGGCGCGTGCCTATGCCACCGACAGCAGCCTGTTCCCCACGCTGGACGCCGGGCTGACCGGCACCCGCGCCCGAGCGCAGTCTGCCGCCACGGGTTTACCGATTCACAGTACGATCTATAAAGGCGGCCTGACCGCCAGTTATGATGTAGATCTCTGGGGGGCGAATCGCAGCGCGTCCGATGCCGCTGAGGCAACGCTGGAGGCGCAAAAAGCCGCCGCCGCTGCCGCAGATTTAACGGTCACGACCTCGGTTTCCGTCAGCTATATCACCCTGCTGTCGCTCGACGAGCAGCTACAGGTCACGGAACAAACGCTGAAGTCGAGGGAAGAGGCGTATAAGCTGGCAAAGCGCCAGTATGAAACCGGCTATACTTCTCGCCTCGAACTGATGCAGGCGGATTCAGCGCTGCGTTCCACGCGAGCCCAGGTACCGCTGCTGCGCCATCAAATCGCCCAGCAGGAAAACGCCCTCAGCGTGCTGCTCGGCAATAACCCCGGCGAAGTGAAACGCAACGCGTTTGATACACTCACCCCGCTTTCGCTGCCGTCGCAGCTTCCCTCTACGCTGCTCAACCGCCGCCCCGACATCGCTCAGGCCCAGCGCCAGCTGATCGCCGCCGATGCGACCCTGGCATCATCGCAGGCCAAACTTCTGCCATCGATTAACCTGACGGCAACCGGCAGCTTCCAGGACCGCACGCTGCCGGACCTGCTCGATAACCCGCTGCGCCTCTGGAGCATTGGCGGCAGTATTCTTGCGCCGTTGCTCAACCGTCAGGCGCTGAATGCGCAGGTCGACGTGTCGATGGCCCAGCGCAATCAGGCGCTGTACAGCTATGAAAAAACGGTGCGCAGCGCGTTTAAAGAGGTCAATGATAGCCTCGATGCCATCACCCGCTACGGCGAGCAACTGGCTGAACTGCAGGGCCAGGAAGACGTGGCGCAGGAGACCCTGCGGCTGGCGCAGAATCGCTACAACAACGGTTACTCTTCTTATCTTGATGTGCTGGATGCGCAGCGTACCCTATTCTCAACGCAAATCAGCGTAGTACAGGTGAAAAACAACCTGCTGCTGGCGCAAATCGATCTTTACCGGTCGCTAGGAGGCGGCTGGTCTTCGCTGTCAGGCTGACAAATCCCAAGGGGTGTCACAATGCAAAAACAGTGGTCGGACGTTGATAATTATTTGATAGAGAACCTGATTCCCGGCGATGCCGTGCTGTCTCAGGTGCTCGAAAACAACCATCGTGCCGGTCTCCCCGCGCACGACGTGGCCGCTAATCAGGGGCAACTGCTGGCGCTGTTTATCCGTATGGTGGGGGCGAAATCCATTCTGGAGATAGGTACGTTAGGCGCGTACAGCACCATCTGGATGGCACGCGAACTGCCGCCGAACGGACGGTTAATTACCCTCGAAGCCGATCCGCTGCACGCCCGTGTGGCGCGAGAGAATATCGCGCTCGCCGGGCTTGATAGCGTGGTGACGCTGCGCGAAGGCCCGGCGCTGGATTCTCTGGCGACGCTTGCGGATGCCGCGCCATTTGACGTTATTTTTATTGATGCCGATAAACCGAATAACCCTTACTACCTGCAATGGGCGCTGAAATATTCTCGTCCGGGAACGCTCATCATCGGCGATAACGTGGTGCGCGACGGTGAGGTGACCAACCCCAATAGTACCGACGACCGCGTGCTCGGCGTGCGTCGGTTTATTGAGATGATGCATAACGATCCGCGCCTGACGGTCACGGCGCTGCAAACGGTCGGGATTAAGGGGTGGGATGGGTTTACGCTGGCGTGGGTGAACGCGTAGACCGCGGTGACGTCCCGGGGTCGGCGTACGCCTCGCCCGGGCTACATCATTGTTGGAGCCCGGCGAGGCGCTGCGCCGCCGGGATCAGGCGACGATCTGTTCCATCGCTTGCAGGATACGTTTATCCGAGATCGGATACGGTGTCCCCAACTGCTGAGCGAAGAAGCTGACGCGCAGCTCTTCAATCATCCAGCGAATTTCCTTCACATCATCATCTTCACGACGCGACGGCGGCAGCTTATTCAGCCATTGCTGCCACGCCTGCTGAACGCTTTCCACTTTCAGCATCTGCGCGCGGTCGCGGTGTGGGTCGACGGCCATCTTCTCCAGACGTTTTTCAATCGCCTGCAGATAGCGCAGCGTATCGCCCAGACGACGGAAGCCGTTGCCGGTGACGAAGCCGCGGTAGACCAGGCCGTTCATCTGCGCCTTAATATCCGACAGCCCCAGCGCCATGCTCATGTCCACGCGTCCTTTCAATCGCTTATTGACGTTGAACACCGCGGTGAGGATTTGCTCAACCTGTTTGGCAATCTCGACCACCGTCTCATTAAGCTCGGCACGTACCTTTTCGTGCAGCGCGGCAAAGCCCGCTTCGCTCCACACCGGCCCACCCGCTTCGTCAATCAGCTTGTCCACGCCGCAGGAGATGCAGTCATCAATCAAGTCCAGCACCTTGCCGTACGGGTTAAAGTAAAGCCCGAGCTTCGCTTTGTTCGGCAGCTTTTCGTGCAGATACTTGATCGGCGACGGGATGTTCAGCAACAGCAAACGACGCAAGCCGCGCCACATCGCCTGCTGCTGTTCCAGTTGGTTATCAAACAGCTTGATGGCTACGCTGTCACGTTCATCCACCAGCGCCGGCCAGGCTTTGACCTTATAGTTGCCGCGTTTCTGTTCGTAACGGTCCGGCAGGTCACCAAAGCTCCAGATATGTAGGCCATTTTGCTCGATACCGTCGTCGGCGACCGACGACAGCGTCTCCTGCACTTTGCCCTTCAGCATATCTTTCAGCGCCTGCAACGAACGCCCTTCCTGCAGCTTCTTGTTTTTATCGTCCACCACGCGGAAGCTGATTTTCAGGTGATCGGGCACCTGATCCCACTGCCAGGCTTCGCGGTCGACGGTCACGCCGGTCATCCGGCGTAGTTCGCGCTCTAGCGAATCCAGCAGCGGCAGTTCCAGTGGCGTCACACGGCCTAAGAAGGCCTCAGCGTAGTTCGGCGCAGGCACAAAGTTACGACGTACCGGCTTCGGCAGCGATTTAATCAGCGCGATAATCAGCTCACGGCGCAGCCCCGGGATCTGCCACTCAAACCCGGCCTCTTCAACCTGGTTTAACAGCGGCAGCGGAATATGCACCGTCACCCCGTCGGCGTCAGTCCCCGGCTCAAACTGATAGGTCAGACGCAGCTTCAGGTTGCCCTGATGCCAGAAGTTCGGGTAGTCCAGCTTGCTGACCTGCTCCGCCCCTTCTTTGATCAGCATACTCTTTTCGAAGTTGAGCAGATCCGGGGTTTCACGGCTGGCTTGCTTCCACCACTTATCAAAGTGGCGCGCGGAGATCACCTCGTGGCTGATACGCTGGTCATAGAACTCAAACATCGTCTCGTCATCCACCAGGATGTCGCGGCGACGCGATTTGTTTTCCAGCTCTTCAATTTCAGCACGCAGCTTCAGGTTGTCGCGGAAGAAGGCGTGACGAGTCTGCCAGTCGCCCTCCACCAGCGCGTGGCGGATAAACAGCTCACGGCACAGCGCCGGGTCAATCTGGCTGTAGTTAACCTTACGCGCCGCCACAATCGGTAGGCCGTAGACGGTCACTTTTTCGGTCGCCATCACCGCGCCCTGCGCCCGTTCCCAGTGCGGTTCACTGTAAGAACGTTTGATCAGATGCTGCGCCACCGGCTCCACCCATTCCGGGTCGATGCGCGCGGCAATACGCCCCCACAGGCGGCTGGTTTCCACCAGTTCAGCGACCATCGTCCATTTCGGCGGCTTTTTGAATAAGCCAGAACCTGGGAAGATGGAGAAACGCGCGTTACGCGCGCCGGTAAACTCCTGCTTATCGGTATCTTTCATACCAATGTGCGACAGCAGACCGGTCAGCAGCGAAATATGAATCTCACGGTACTCTGCCGGTTCACTGTTGACCGGAATGCCGAGCTCTTTCACCACCTGACGCAGCTGGGTGTAGATGTCCTGCCACTCGCGCACGCGCAGGTAGTTGAGGAAATCGAGCTTACACTGGCGGCGGAACTGGTTCGACGACAGCGCTTTTTGCTGCTCGCCGAGGTAGTTCCACAGGTTCACAAAGGCCATGAAATCTGACTCTTTGTCGTGGAAACGACGATGTTTTTCATCGGACGCCTGCTGTTTGTCCATTGGACGTTCGCGCGGGTCCTGAATAGAGAGCGCCGAGGTGATGATCATCGCTTCGCGCACGCAGCCGTGCTTCTGCGCTTCCAGCACCATACGCGCCAGTCGCGGGTCAACCGGCAATTGGCTGAGCTGACGGCCCTGCGGCGTCAGCTTGTAGGCAGTGGC
Source organism: Kluyvera sp. CHPC 1.2972 (assembly GCF_036759925.1). Taxonomy (NCBI): domain Bacteria; kingdom Pseudomonadati; phylum Pseudomonadota; class Gammaproteobacteria; order Enterobacterales; family Enterobacteriaceae; genus Kluyvera; species Kluyvera sp. CHPC 1.2972. The sequence continues at coordinate 26,605 of NZ_JAPKIB010000022.1, forward strand.
CTGTTCATCCGTGGTGATGGCGCCAAGTTCTTCGAGCAGGCGTACACCGTCCTGAATGTTGCGTTTATCCGGCGCTTCCACGAACGGGAACGCGGCGATATCGCCAAGCCCCAGCGCGGTCATCTGCAGAATAACGGACGCCAGGTTGGTACGCAGAATTTCCGGGTCGGTAAACTCCGGGCGTGACAGGAAATCGTCTTCCGAATACAGGCGGATACAGATACCTTCCGACACACGGCCGCAGCGGCCTTTACGCTGGTTTGCGGAGGCCTGAGAAACCGGTTCGATCGGCAGACGCTGCACTTTGGTGCGATAACTATAGCGGCTGATTCGCGCCGTACCGGGGTCAATCACATACTTGATGCCCGGCACCGTCAGCGAGGTTTCCGCCACGTTGGTGGCCAGCACGATGCGGCGGCCGCTGTGCGACTGGAAGACGCGGTTCTGTTCGCTGTTTGATAAGCGGGCGTAGAGCGGCAGGATCTCGGTATGGCGCAGGTCGCGTTTGCTCAGCGCATCGGCAGTATCGCGAATTTCTCGCTCGCCGCTCATAAAGATTAAGATATCACCCGGCCCTTCCTGCCCCAGTTCATCGACGGCGTCGAAAATCGCCTGTAGCTGGTCGCGCTCGGTGTCGTCCGCGTCTTCGACTATCGGACGATAGCGAACGTCTACCGGATAGGTGCGACCGGAGACTTCGATAATCGGCGCGTTATTAAAGTGACGCGAGAAGCGTTCCGGGTCGATGGTCGCCGAGGTGATGATCACCTTGAGGTCGGGACGCCGTGGCAGTAACTCTTTCAGGTAACCGAGGAGGAAGTCGATGTTCAGGCTGCGTTCGTGCGCTTCATCGATGATGATGGTGTCGTACTGCATCAGCAGGCGGTCCTGCTGGATTTCGGCCAGCAGAATACCGTCGGTCATCAGCTTGACCATGGTGTTATCGCTGACGTGATCGCTAAAGCGAACCTTGTAGCCAATGCAACCGCCCGGCTCGGTTTTCAACTCTTCGGCAATACGGTTGGCGACGGTGCGCGCCGCCAGACGACGCGGCTGGGTATGGCCAATCAGCCCCTTGATCCCGCGCCCCAGTTCCATACAAATTTTCGGCAACTGGGTAGTTTTACCCGAGCCGGTCTCCCCGGCAACAATCACCACCTGGTGGTCGCGCACGGCGTTGAGAATGTCTTGTTTCTTCTGGCTAACCGGCAGGTTTTCCGGGTACTCAATCACCGGACGCGCCGCTTCACGTAGCACAACCTTACCGGCAGCCTGTTCAATTTCCTGCGCCATCTCCTGGTAAATGGCCTGTTGTGCTTCAGGATTTTTAACCTTCTTAACTCCGTGGAGTCGGCGGGCAAAGCGCTGTTTATCCCGCAGCGTCAGCGCATCAAGGCGCTGGCTGAGCATCGCAAAGGTGATTTTTTGTTGTTCTGTCATAGTCTTATTGGGCAGCGCACTGCCGGGAAAAGCTCTCATAAAGAATCGTCATAGCATACCACACTTGTGCATTTCGAGCCTTGTTCAAAAAAACTGAACATAGACTTCGATATATTGCGCTATCTCTGTGGCAGGATTGTGAATAAAGTGACATCAAGCAACAGGGCATCGCCCGTCAATCAAATATAAGGAATTACCTATGAGCAAAGTATTAGTTCTGAAATCCAGCATCCTGGCAGGCTACTCTCAATCAGGTCAGCTGTCCGACTATTTTGTTGAACAGTGGCGCGAAAAGCACTCCGCTGACGAAATCACCGTCCGTGACCTGGCTGCCAATCCAATTCCGGTGCTGGATGGCGAACTGGTCGGCGCGCTGCGCCCAAGCGACTCCCCACTGACCCCACGTCAGCAGGAAGCGCTGAAGCTCTCTGACGAACTGATTGCTGAACTGCAGGCTCACGACGTGATTGTTATCGCCGCGCCGATGTATAACTTCAACATCCCTACGCAGCTGAAAAACTACTTCGACCTGATTGCCCGTGCTGGCGTCACCTTCCGTTACACCGAGAAAGGTCCAGAAGGTCTGGTTACCGGTAAACGTGCTATCGTACTGAGCAGCCGTGGCGGCATCCATAAAGATAGCCCAACTGACCTGATCACCCCATACCTGAACGTGTTCCTGGGCTTCATCGGGATCACCGACGTGAACGTGGTCTTCGCAGAAGGTATCGCTTACGGCCCAGAAGTGGCAACCAAAGCGACCTCTGATGCAAAAGCCGCGATCGACAGCCTGGTAGCATAATCGCCCTCAGCAATACAAAAACCCTGCTCACTAGCAGGGTTTTATTTTTTGTAGCCCGGCCAAGCAAAGCGCCGCCGGGACCGGCTCCGAGCCCCGGAGTCGGCGTGCCGCCTCGTCCGGGCTACTTTTTGTCGAAGCGCAAATATCCCGCGATACCACCGCCGCCATCTTTTGGATGGTGAACACCGTCATGCACTTCCACACAGGCAAAATCAAACGGTGACACGCCCTCAAGACAAGCGACGTTAATCCCATATTGCTGGGGGTTCGAGCGCCGCTGATGGAAGGTGTAAATCCCGCACACCGAACAGAAAAAATGGACGGCCTCGCCGGTATTAAAGCGGTACTCCGTCAATTTATCCTGCCCGCGCAGAATTTCGATGCCGGACAATGGCGCGGAAACCGCAACTGCACCGCGCATCCGGCAGTAAGAGCAGTTGCAGCGGCGAGCCGTGTTCAGGCCATCACTCAGCGCTACGGTGAAAGCCACCGCGCCGCAGTGACATTGGGCAGAGTATTTGCCTGTCATCAAACCTCCCGTTATGCGCGAGCCGCGATGCCGTCGAGCGTCACCAGCGCGTCTTCTGGTAAGGTCAACTGACCCGCCGCCATGTTTTCCTGCAGATGCGTCACCGATGACGTGCCCGGGATCAGCAGAATATTTGGCGAACGATGCAGCAGCCAGGCCAACGCCACCTGCATCGGGGTTGCATTTAGCGAGCTCGCGACCTCGTTCAGGGCGGAAGATTGCAGCGGCGAGAATCCGCCCAGCGGGAAATACGGCACGAAGGCAATACCATCACGCGCCAGCGTATCGATCAGTTCATCATCGCGGCGATGCGCAATGTTGTACTCGTTCTGCACGCAGACGATATTAACGAGTTTGCGCGCTTCCGCCACCTGCGTCGGCGTCACGTTACTCACCCCGATATGCTTGATAAGCCCCTGCTGCTGCAGTTCCGCCAGCACGCTGACGCTGGCCTCGATAGATCCTTCGCGCGGCGCATGACCGTCGCCGATCATCACGCGCATATTGACCACATCCAGCACATCGAGGCCGAGGTTGCGCAGATTGTCATGCACCGCCTGCTTTAACTCCTCGGCGGAAAATGCTGGCAGCCAGGCGCCCTGGTCATCACGACGCGCGCCAATTTTCGTCACAATCACCAGATCATCGACATAAGGATGCAGCGCTTCACGGATAATTTGATTGGTCACGTGCGGGCCGTAGAAGTCGCTGGTATCGATATGATTTACGCCAAGCGCCAACGCTTCGCGCAGTACTGAAATCGCGGCATGTCTGTCTTTCGGCGGACCAAATACCCCAGGACCTGCAAGCTGCATGGCGCCATAGCCAAGTCGATTAACAAACTGAGAACCAAGGGAAAACGTAGTGTAACGGGTCATAACGTCCTGCCTGTATCATCATGATGAATGTGACCGTCAGTATAGGAACGGTTTTTACGTTACCACTGTGCTTTTCATGCCATAAACACAAAAAAGTGACCATACCTGCGTAATTTTTCGCTGGCGGGCATGTATTCCTGGGATTTTCACGATTTGCGAATAACACTTATCGCCAGCGCACTATTTTTCCCATTACCGCATGCTTCTACTATTCGGTTATTCCCATTGATACCCGGAGAGACCATGAAAGCATTCGCCATTACCCGCGCTGCCAGCGAAGGCAGCAACATTCCTTTTCTCAGCGAGATTGAACTGCCGATTCCTGAGGCGACGGGCCACGATCTGCTGGTCGAAGTGAAAGCCATCTCCGTGAACCCGGTGGACACCAAGGTTCGCGCCGGATTCAGCAGCGACACGCCGCGCGTGCTGGGCTGGGATGGCGTAGGCGTCGTCAAAGCCGTGGGCCCGCAGGTGACACTCTTCGCCCCTGGCGATGAAGTCTGGTATGCCGGTGCCCTGGGACGCCCGGGCAGCAACAGCGAATTCCAATTGGTCGATGAACGTATTGTGGCATTGAAACCGCGCACGCTGGATAACGCCTCTGCCGCGGCGCTGCCGTTAACGGCGATTACCGCCTGGGAGTTGCTGTTTGATCGCCTTGGCGTTACCCGCGGGGGTAACAAAGGCGATACCCTGCTTATCGTCGGTGCGGCGGGCGGCGTAGGTTCCATCCTGACGCAACTGGCAAGCAAGCTCACCAGAATGACCGTGATCGGCACCGCTTCCCGCCCGGAAAGCCAGCAGTGGGTGCGTAACGCCGGTGCGCATCACGTGATCGACCACCGCCAGCCGCTGACTCAGGAACTGGCCCGCATAGGTATTCCAGCCGTAACGCATGTGGCCAGCCTTAACAATACCGACGAGCACTACCTTGAGCTGATTGCTGCCCTGGCGCCGCAGGGGAAACTGGCGTTAATTGACGATCCTGAGAGCCTCGATGCGCGCCCATTAAAGCTGAAAAGCATCTCGCTGCACTGGGAGTTTATGTTTACCCGCTCCATGTTTGAGACCCAGGACATCATTGCGCAGCATCAGTTGCTGACCGAGGTCGCCACACTTATCGATCAGAAAGTCATCACCACGACGCTTGGCGAACATTACGGTGCCATCACCGCGGAAAACCTGCGCAAAGCGCATACCCAGCTCGAAACCGGCCGGGCGGTGGGTAAAATTGTGCTGGAGGGATTTTAAAATGATTTCAATTATTGCGGTACTGAAGGCGAAAGTGGGAAAACGTGAGGCCCTAAGCGAGGCATTGAAAGCGCTGCTGGCCCCGACACGTCAGGAGCAGGGAAACCACGACTATGCGCTGTTTCAACTGCGCGATGAACCGGACACCTTTTATGTCCGCGAGTCCTGGGCTGACCAGGCCGCACTGGATACCCACGTGGCCCTGCCTCATTTTCAGACCTTTATCGGCCAGATGGACAGCCTGTTAGCCGAGCCGCTGCGTCTGGACTATCTTACGCCCATCGAGTAAACCTTACTCCTGCAACCATTTTTCGTAATGGGCAGGCCATTCGACGGTTTTCGTCCCTGGCCTGCCTAACGCGAAGCCATGCCCGCCGGTCGGGTAACGGTACATTGTTACCGGCACCTGCTCGCGCAGACAGGTGGCCTGCATAATAAGCGTGTTATGCGGATCGGACACCGGATCGTCCTCAGCCTGTACCAGAAACATCGGCGGCGTGCGCGGCGTAACGTATTGTTGCACCGACCACGCGGCCTCTTCGCTTTCTGTCGCCGATTTTCCCACCAGTATCTTATGCGTTGCGGTATGGGTATAGGGTTTCTCAAGCGTAATAATAGGGTAAATCAACGCTGCACGGCTCATGCTCGCTGGCCGTTCATCCAGCGCATCCTGCGCCGGGTAGCTATGATAATCCGGCCGTGTCGCGGCCATCCCCAGCAGATGCCCTCCGGCGGAAAAACCTAGCGCGTTCACCTGCTTTTCCCGTTGCGCCACCATCCGCAGCGCCCGCTGTGCGTCCTGCAGCGCCACCAGATTGCCATCGTTCCAGCCTTCTCCCGGCAGCCGATAGCTCAACAGGTACGCGGTATAGCCTCGGGCAACCAGCCAGAGGGCCGCAGGCCAGCCTTCCATCGCCATCTCAATTCGCTGATAGCCTCCTCCGGCGGCAATCAATACGCCGTGTCCGTTAGGTACGCTCGGCCTCAGCACCGTGAGCGATGGTGTGACTATCTGGTTTTGCGCCCCTTTTTGGCTTATCCGCATCGGCCCCATTGGCCCGCCACCACCGGGCGGCGTAGCGGGCCAGAGCGGTATCGTCTGTTGCTGCCATAACGCAGAAAAAGCCGATGGAAAACCGTATCGGGCTGAAAATAGCGTAGCGGTAACACCCAACAAAAAATGGCGACGATGCATAAGTGCGACTCAGTAAATACGGAATCTACAGTTAAGCAGAAAAGAAAGGATGAAGAATGGAGGATTTATGACCAATGATTACGGGGATATCCCGCCTTGAACGGGCTAAATTCTGAAAAACGAATAACTGGATAAAAATACAGCCATTTTGATTGCTAGCGCCTAAGTGCCTGCTATAGGATCTCAGCCATCCCGAGCATTCGGGGGAGGCGCAATGTTGCGGGGACTTCATCCCCGGCGGCACCTGTTGCTGGAAAGAGAAAACCCCCGCACGTTGTTTGGTATAACCTGGCAACGTAACGAGGGCCATTCTTGAACCTCAACGACTCAAGGATAGCCGCGTACGGTTGCCATTGCAACACAGGCGGTTATATGACGTTCAGGGAAGCGTTAGTGATTGCGGTTGTGACATCAGTGATTGGGCCTATCGTGGTCACGCTGATTTGTCACTTCTTCAACCTCTAACCTGACAGGAGCGTGATGCCTCATCGCAATGACGGCATGCGCCCGAACCAGGCCGCGGAGGCAACCCTGCGGCCTTTTTCGTTTTGATCGGGCTAAATTCTGAAAAGCGGATAGCTGGATAAAAACACAGCCATTTTGATTGCTAGCGCTTGAACGCCTGCTATAGGATCTCTGCAATCCCGAGCATTCGGGGGAGGCGCAATGTTGCGGGGGCTTCATCCCCGGCGGCACCTGTTGCTGGAAAGAGAAAACCCCCGCACGTTGTTTGGTAAAACCTGGCAACGTAACGAGGGCTATACTTGATCCTAAGCAGCTCAAGGATAGCCGCGTACGGTTGCCATTGCAACACAGGCGGTTATATGACGTTCAGGGAAGCGTTAGTGATTGCGGTTGTGACATCAGTGATTGGGCCTATCGTGGTCACGCTGGTTTGTCACTTCTTCAACATCTAACCTGACAGGAGCGTGATGTCTCGTCGCAATGACGGCATGCGCCCGAACCGGGTCACTGGGGTAAAACCTGGTGGCCTTTTTCGTTAAGGATTTGTTATGCGGATCATTGGCCGCAGATATTTAGGGGTAATATTCTCGGATGGTTTGCATTTCCCTACGTTATATAATCAAATACACATCGTTTATTTCCCCTCCTTACTGAGTGACCCATGTCGAGATTACAACGTTTACTCCTTGGCCTGACGCTGGCATGCGCTAGCCTGGTGGCCGCCACGCCTGCGCTGGCCGATCGCACCGTTACCGATCAGCTTGGTCGTCAGGTGACCCTTCCCGATACCGTTAACCGCGTGGTGGTTCTCCAGCACCAGACGCTAAACCTGTTAGTCCAGCTCAACGCCTCTGACGATATCGTCGGCGTCCTGAGCAGCTGGAAAAAGCAGCTCGGTCCTGAATTTGCGCGCTTTATGCCCGGCATTGAGAAATTACCCATGCCCGGCGACCTGACGCAGGTCAATATCGAAAGCCTGCTGGCGCTGCATCCGCAGGTGGTATTTATCGCCAACTACGCGCCAGAAGCGATGATTCAGCAGATCACTAACGCGGGTATCCCGGTTGTGGCCATTTCTCTGCGCGAAGATGCTGCTGGTGAGAAGAACAAGATGAACCCAACGATGGCGGACGAAGAGCACGCCTACAACGAAGGGCTCAAACAGGGTATTCGCCTGATTGGTGAAGTGGTCAACCGCAAAGCGGAAGCCAACCAGCTTATCGACTACACCTTCAACGCGCGCGCGAAATTCAACGCCCCGGTCGCCAATATCCCGCAGGCAGAGAAAGTGCGCGTCTATATGGCAAACCCGGACCTGAACACCTACGGCTCCGGTAAATACACCGGCCTGATGATGCAACATGCAGGCGCGATGAACGTGGCGGCAGCAACGGTCAAAGGCGCGCGTCAGGTTTCGCTTGAGCAGGTATTGCAGTGGAACCCGCAGGTGATTTTCGTCCAGGATCGTTACCCTGAAGTGGTGAAACAAATCACTGCCGATCCGCAGTGGCAAGGCATTGATGCAGTCAAAAACCATCGCGTCTGGTTAATGCCGGAATATGCCAAAGCGTGGGGCTACCCAATGCCTGAAGCGCTGGCGATTGGCGAGCTGTGGATGGCGAAAAAGCTTTATCCGGAACGCTATAAGAACGTCGATGTCGATGCACAGGCGCAGGATTACTACCATCGTTTCTACCGCACCGACTGGCAGGCTAATGCACATCAGTAGTCATCCGAAAACGGTACAGGGTGGGCTAATGTTGCTCACCTTGGTGGTTGCCGTGGTCTCACTTTGTTTTGGGCAGTATGGTCTGTCAATTGGTGATGTGCTGAACCAGCTTATGCATCCGCACAGCAATGCCGATATTGCCCACCAGATTGTCTGGTCCGTACGTCTTCCTCGCATTCTGATGGCTCTGCTGGCTGGCGGTGCGCTGGGGTTATGTGGCGCAACATTACAGGGGGTGTTCCAGAACCCGCTGGTCGACCCGCATATTATCGGCGTGACCTCCGGTTCCGCCTTCGGCGGCACGCTGGCGATTCTGCTGGGCTTCAGCATGCCAATGATGATGGGCTCTACCTTCTTCTTCGGCCTACTGGCGTTGACGCTGGTCTATCTACTGGCCGCGCTTCAGGGAAGAGAGAGCACGCTGGTGCTGATTCTCGCCGGGATTATTCTCAGCGGTTTCTTTGCCGCGCTGGTGAGCCTGATGCAGTACATGGCCGATACCGAAGAGGTGCTGCCTAATATTGTGTTCTGGCTGCTGGGCAGTTTTGCCACCGCCAACTGGACTAAAGTGCTGCTGCTGTCGATCCCCGTCGCCGTGGCGGCGCTGGTGCTCTACAAACTGCGCTGGCGTATCAATTTACTGTCGCTGGATGATAAAGATGCCCGTGCCCTTGGCGTGCGCGTCACTGCGCTACGCCGGGGTGTGCTGCTGTGCTGCGCGCTGCTGGTGGCGGCACAGGTGGCGGTCAGCGGCAGCATCGCCTGGGTGGGGCTGGTGATCCCGCATCTGGCGCGGATGCTCTCCGGCGCCGATCATCGCCGCCTGCTGCCCTGCGCTTTCTGGATGGGGGCAAGCTTTATGATTCTGGTAGATGACCTCGCCCGTACGCTGACCGCCGCCGAAATCCCGATTGGGATCATCACCGCGCTGGTGGGCGCCCCACTCTTCACCGTTATGCTGGTACGCGCAAGCCGAAAAGGAATGCTCAAATGACCCCAACGCTTTCCCTTTCCCGGCTTGAGTATGGCCATAAAACGCCGCTGTTTGCGCCGCTCAGCCTGCACTGTCAACCGGGTGAAGTCTGGGCCATTCTCGGCGCAAACGGACGCGGAAAAAGCACTCTGCTAGACACCATCACCGGCGTGCTGCCAACCATTGCGGGTGATATTACGGTGACCGGCGGCGTAGGCATTGTGCCGCAGTCGTTCCGTCCGGCCTTTGCCTGGCGAGTACGGGAAGTGGTGTTGATGGGACGCGCGCGGCACATCGCCCTCTTCTCGCAGCCACAGGAAGAGGATGAACAACAGGTGATGGCCGCGCTGGCGCTGCTAAATATCACCACGCTTGCCGATGCGCTGTTCAGCAACCTGTCTGGCGGCCAACAGCAATTGGTGATGATTGCTCGTGCGCTAGTCAGCGCCAGCCAGAACATTCTGTTGGATGAACCCTGCTCGGCGCTCGATTTGGGAAATCAACAAACGGTGCTACAGCTGATTAGCGATCTGGCCCACGCGCAGTCGCGTACGGTGATGTTCACCACCCACGACCCCACGCACGCGCTGCAGGTCGCCAGCCATACGCTGCTGCTGTTGCCTAACCGTCATTGGCTGGCGGGGCCTACAGACGAGGTTGTGCAGGAACAGAACCTGCAGCAGGCGTACGGCGTCAAAGTCCGCAAGCTACAGCTTGAGGATTATCCTGCCGCCGTGGTCACGCCGCTGTTTACTCTGCGTCGCTAGCCAACATAAAGCCCGCATCGCGCAGGCAGCGCTGCCCTTCGTCCGCGAGGATAAACCGGTAGAACTGCTGCGCAGCGGCGCTATCGTCCAGCATGGCCATATAGTAATCGCAGCGAATATTCCACTCCGTCGGGATAACCACGCTGCGCACATCCTGCTCGCCTTGCAGCGCCGTTGCGTAGTGCGCGTAGCCGATAAACAGATCGGCTACCCCTTCTCGAATCAGCCAACTGCTCGCCATTTCACCCGCGGGAACCGTCAGTGACTCGCGCCCACCGACTAGCGGCATTGCCCGCCGTTTAAGCGATTCGCCGAGCCCAGGAAAGCCCGCTTCAAGCTGTGCAAACAGCTGCCAGGTGTAATCCCCCGAGGGATCGCAAAGCGGCGTTGACGTCCCGAGACGCAGCGACGGGTCGCTCAACAGTTCGAACCAGCTTTTATCCACCGTTTGCGGGGTATTCCTGACCGTCAGAATCAGCGTATTGCGCGCAAATAGCTGCAGGCCGTGCGCCCGACCGCTATTGCAGAGCGTTTGCGGGTGCAGTCGGTTAGCAGAAGCGAAAAGCGAACACGGCGCGCCGCCCTCGATGCGCTCACGCAGCAGCCCGGCGGGCCCGAAGACAAGTTCAACGGGTATTCCGGTTTTAGCGGTAAAAAGAGACTGAAGCGGAATAAAAGCGTGGCGGAGGCTGCCCGCCGCCAGCAGAGTGAGTGTGGAGTTCATAGTAGGTACGCAAAAGCCTGGACATAAGCGTTATGTTACCCAGGCTATTACGCCGCTGACCAGCGCTTTAGTAACGAATGTCCGCCAGCGCCTGCAGCTGTTCCGGGGTTGCAACCGGTAAATGGAAGAAATCCAGATAGGCCGGGATCATCTCAAACAGCATGTCAGTACCGCGCTGCACCGGGCAACCGCGTTCCAGCGCGGCTTGTAAAAATGGCGTGTACTCCTGCTTCATCACCACTTCACCGATAAACGTGTCAGGAGCCACCCGCGACATCTCGACCGGCAGTGGGTCGCCGGGCGACATACCGAGCGGCGTCGCGTTCACCACCAGGTCGTGCCCCGCCGGGTCGCAAGACATCACAGTTAACCGCAGCTGCGGATAGTGCGCCTGCAACCGCGCCGCAAGCGCATTCGCCGTGCTTTCACGAGCGTCAAACAGCGTTAACGCGCTGACGCCTGCGGCAGCAAGCGAGGCGGCAATCGCCGACCCCACGCCGCCGCAGCCGGTAACCAGCGCGCGCGCACCAATAGTGCGAAAACCTTTGCGCTGTATCCCGCGGACAAAACCATCGCCGTCAAACATATCGCCGGTGAGCGTGCCATCTGCCTCCCGGCGAATCGCATTACACGCCCCGGCAATTTGCGCGGTTGGGCTCATCCGGGTCACCAGTTCACAGGTGGCGACTTTATGCGGCATAGTCACCAACGCGCCGGCAATATTGGTCAGAGTGAAGATTGACGGAATCAGCGCCGTATAATCTTCCGGCTTCACGCCCATCGGTACCACTTTGACATCAACCCCCTGGTTTTCAAACCAGGGGTTGTAGATCATCGGTGCTTTGAAACTTTCGGTCGGGTACCCCAAATGAGCAATTAACCGCGTATGCCCACTAATTTGCATGAGTGCCCTCCTGCTCCGGCAGATCCAGCTCAATGCGCTTCACATCGCCGAGGATAAACAGATAGGCCACCACGCCGAGCAGCGCCGCACCGCCGATATAGAACAGTGCATAGAAGAAGTTACCGAACGCGGCAACGATAAAGCCAATCACCAGAGGTGTGAGGATCCCCGCCAGGTTGGCGCAGAAGTTGAACAGCCCGCCGGTCAAGCCACCCAGGCCTTTTGGCGCCATATCGGAAATTAAGGTCCAGCCAAGGCCGACCATTCCCTGACCAAAGAAGGCGAAGGACATCACCATAATGACCGCTGTATCGCTGGTGAGCCAGTTGGCGCTGATAATACAACTCGCCATCAGCAGCCCGGCGATAATCGGCAGCTTACGCCCCAGGTTGGCGCTACCGGTCGCTTTCAGCAATTTATCCGATACCCAGCCGCCGAACATCACGCCGCCCGCTGCTGCCAGGAACGGCATAATGGCGAAGAAGCCGACTTTTATCCACGGCATATGGCGTTCGGTCGCCAGGTAGGTTGGGAACCAGGTGAGGAAAAAGACCAGCACGGTGTTACCCGCAAACTGACCGATACTGGCACCGACAATCTGGCGTTTGCGCAACAACTGGCGCACCAACGGCCAGCTAAAGGCTTTGCGCTGCTCGGCCCCGGTCGTCATACCGCCGCCTGCGCTGATGTAGTCGCGTTCCTGCTCGCTCAGACGCACATCTTCATGCGGTTCACGGTAATGGCGCCACCAGACCAGCGCGAACAGAATACCCACCACACCGACGGTGATAAACAGCGTGCGCCAACCGAAACCGTCCATAATCCAGAACAGCAGCGGCGCGAAGCAGGCTAAGCCCAGATATTCCCCGACGGTGTAAACCGCCGTTGCTTTGGCTCGCTCGTGCTGAGGAAACCAGGCACTAACCACCCGGCTGTTCACCGGGAAGCACGGCGCTTCGCTGATGCCGAGGCCAAAACGGCACAGCAGCAACGATTTCAGCCCCACGGCAAACCCGTGGAACAGCGTGAACAGCGACCAGAATCCCAGCGCCAGAAAGTAGGTCACTTTGTTGCCAAAGCGGTCAAGGAACATACCGCCGGGGATCTGCGCCAGCGCATAGGTCCAGGCGAAGGCGGAGAAGACAATCCCCATCACCGCCGCGCCGATACCCAGTTCCTGGGTGAGCTGCGGTGCGGCAATGCCGAGCACGGTACGGTCGAGATAGTTAATCATTGTCCCGACGGCCAGCAGCGCCAAAATACCGATGCGCCGCCGGGTACGGGGGACCGCGTTAACCGCCTCAGCGGTAGCCACGCGATTATGGCCGAGTGAATTCATAGTAGTTACCTGTCGTTGTCGAGTGCAGATGCGTGTTTATTGTTATGGTCTGTCCTGTGAAGTTAGCGTACCGGGTGGTTCATTCCAGCGCGCTAACGGTACTGCATAGCCGAGAGTCGAACGGCGGCATTCACCGCACCATACTGCGTGTATCCGTTGCGTCTTTCGGTTAATTCAAAGAAGAAGCGTCCTTCGCTGAAGGGCCAGGTGTAACGGTGCAAGAACTCACCACCAGCGACATCACGGTCATAAAGTATTTGCTGACGCTGCATAAGAGCAACCTGCTCCGGGCCACCAAAACGCGCCAGCAAATCGTCATAGTAGTTTGCCGGTACCGGTAAGGAGAGCGAGTCCGCCAGCGGCTGCTTATCCAGTAATCCCAGCAGATCCTGGCAGGCAAACGCCGCATGCTGGAGCCCAGCCCCCTGATAACAGGCAACGGAACGCGCAATCTGCGTGGCACGGCTTTGTGAAATATTCAGCGCCAGCCGAATGTTGCCCTGCGGGCTTTGTACCGCCAGGCTGCGCACCAGGCCGTACGGGTCGGGCATCGTCTGTTCATGTTCAAGCGTAAAGCCGAGTACGGCACGACAGAACATCACCCAGTTATCACGGCTGTCGGCCTCCATCCCTAGTGCCAGATGATCAATGCCCAGCAGCGCCCCGCCGTTTGCCGTCGCGGTGAGGTTGAAATCCTGGCTATAGATATCCTGATTGCCCTCCACCAGATAGATGAGGCTGCCGTCGGGTGCGCAAACCGCTGGGATCGCACTCTCATTCGGCCCCACCTCACCCTGCCAGGTGGCGTAGCCATAGGCTTTTGCCCGCGCCACAATCGGCGCGCTTGCGCTAACCCGCAGCGCCATTGCGCACAGCGATACACCGTGACGCTGGTAAAAGTGATCGGCCCAGCTGTGCGGCTGATAGTTAATAATCACCCGCGCACCGCCGTTGCTCCAGAGCGCTACCTGCTTTGAACGGTGGGTACCAGCCAGCGTAAACCCCATCCCACTGAGCATGGCACTCAGCTTTTTGGCCTCTGCAGGGCTGGCGGCAAATTCAATAAACTCGGTGCCCTGGTAAGTGGGTAAATTCGCGGTCTGGAACAGACAGGCGTCGGTGTGATCCAACGCGTGGCGCGTCTGCTCTTCCAGCCACAGCAGTGAGCGATAGCCATCTTTGGCCGTGGCGCCGTTCGGTGAGGCGCGGAAACCGTCGTTAAAAATCTCCAGCGACCACGGGCCGCGATAGCCTACACGCGTGAGTTCCCGCGTAAACTCCACCAGCGGCAGTTCACCCTGACCAGGGAAACAGCGGAAATGACGACTCCATTCGAGTACGTCCATTTTCATCAACGGCGCATCGGCCAGTTGCAGGAAGGTAATTTTATCGACCGGGACTTCGTGCAGGCGGCTGAGATCGTCACCGAGCGACAGAATGTGGAAGCTGTCGAGCACAATACCCAGCGCCGGGCTATCTACTGCCTTCACTCTTTCCCACGCCTGGTACCAACGGTTGACGTGCGTTCCCCAGGCTAACGCTTCATAGCCAATGCGGATATTTTCCTGCTCGGCGAGCGTCGCCAGCGCGCGGAGATCGGCAATCTGGAGGTCAATATCGGCAGAACAATCTGCCTGAACGTTACTGCAAAGTAATAGCGTGTCGCAGCCCAGTTCGTGCATCAGCGCAAATTTACGCTTCGCCCGCTCAAGGTTGGCGGCAAACTGCGCGCGGGTGCCGCCTTCAAAATCGCGAAATGGCTGAAATAAGGTGATTTTTAGCCCCAGATCGTCGGCCATGCTACGGACATCTGCTGGCGTGCCGGTATAATAGAGCAAATCATTTTCGAAGATCTCAACGCCCTGATAGCCTGCTGCTGCAATTGCGCTCAGCTTTTCAGGCAGGGTTCCAGAAATAGACACGGTGGCAATAGAACGCAACATAGTTTCACCAGGTTCATGCAGTAACGGTGGGATGAATATGAATCATTTGGTTCGTTAGCGCCATATTTGGTTGCTAAATTGTGATCATTGTGTGTATTTTTTGTTCCCTTGGAAAAGTTAACAGGAGTTGTTATGTCCGCCATCGCTCAAGACGAAGCCCAGTCGCTTAAGAACCGTATTTTCAACGCGGCCATTGCCGTGTTTGCCGAACATGGGCTGGCGGGAGCCAGAATGGAACAGATTGCCGGGGAAGCGCAGACCACCAAACGTATGGTGGTTTACTACTTCAAAACGAAAGAGCAGCTGTACCAGTCGGTTCTTCAGTATGTTTATTCGCGGATCCGTGAAACGGAGCAGCAGCTCGGTCTGGAGAATCAGCCGCCGGTAGAAGCGTTGGTGCAACTGGTGAAGTGGAGCGTGCGTTATCACGCCGAACATGCGGACTTTATGCGTATTATCTGTATGGAGAACATGCAGCGTGGGAAATGGCTGTTGGCGTCGGGCGACCTGAAACGACTCAATAAAAGCGCCCTTTCGCTGCTGGAACACATTCTTCATCGCGGGCAGGCGCAAGGCATTTTTCAGCCTGCGCTTGAAGCCCGCGACGTGCACCGCCTGATCAGCAGCTTCAGCTTTTATCAGGTTTCCAACTTTTATAGCTTTAACAGCCTTTATCTGGACGGTCCGCTTCCAGACATCGATGATGACGCGCTGATTTCCCATCACAGCGAACTGGCCGTCAAAGCTATTCTGCGTTTCGTTATCGCCTGATCATTATTTATTTCAAGGTGTTATCACTGCCCTGAAAGCGCAGTCACCACCTTTTGCATCGCTTCGCGCGTCAGCTCGGAGCGCTGAATTTTGTTATTAGCCAACGCCGTACGCACCACGCCTGCAATCACAATATGCTTTGGCTCCTGCCCTAAATCGCGCATTTCCAGCACTACCTTGCCCACCACGCGGCACATTTCCTGGTATAAAACGTCGTCTTTCGCCTGATTTCCCATCGTTTACGCTCGCTAATTTCCATTAATAATCAAATTATTATTGATTCTATTAGTGGATAAAGCAAATCAGCAACGACCACCGCGCAGCTTTCATCGATTTGTTGCGCATCTTCGCTGTTACATTTTTAGAAGTAATACGTTTTTGTTTTGTTAATTAGCGTCTTTTAATTTTGAAACGGTGTTTTTATTTTCTTTTTACAACATAACATCGTATAATCTGCGGCGTTTCTTTCTTGAATGGTTTCAGCTCATTGGACTGCATTAATAAACGATTAAAACATCGCCTATTTAACTATGCTGAACCTCTAGCACACTTTCCTCTGCACGCTTTTTTTATGTCACCTATCCTTATGGCGTGGCATAGCAACTTTCGTAATACCGGTTTGACTCCATGGCTGTGCGCGCATGGAGCGAGAATTCAAAATCCCAATCCTTCTCAATCTCAACTTAAAGACTAAGACTGTCATGAAAAAGACCAAAATTGTTTGTACCATCGGGCCGAAAACTGAATCCGAAGAGATGTTAGGCAAAATGCTTGACGCTGGCATGAACGTCATGCGTCTGAACTTCTCCCACGGCGACTATGCTGAACACGGTCAGCGCATCAAAAACCTGCGCAACGTGCTGAGCAAAACCGGTAAGAAAGCAGCTATCCTGCTGGATACCAAAGGCCCAGAAATCCGTACCATCAAGCTGGAAGGCGGTAACGACGTTTCCCTGAAAGCGGGTCAGACCTTCACTTTCACCACCGACAAATCCGTTGTGGGTAACAGCGAAATCGTTGCTGTGACCTACGAAGGCTTCACCACTGACCTGACCGTGGGCAACACCGTACTGGTAGACGATGGTCTGATCGGTATGGAAGTGACCGCTATCGAAGGTAACAAGGTTATCTGTAAAGTGCTGAACAACGGTGACCTGGGCGAAAACAAAGGCGTTAACCTGCCTGGAGTTTCTATCGCTCTGCCAGCACTGGCTGAGAAAGACAAACAGGATCTGATCTTTGGTTGCGAGCAAGGCGTTGACTTCGTTGCGGCGTCTTTTATCCGTAAACGTTCTGACGTTGTTGAAATCCGTGAGCACCTGAAGGCGCACGGCGGCGAAAACATCCAGATCATCTCCAAAATCGAAAACCAGGAAGGCCTGAACAACTTCGACGAAATCCTCGAAGCATCTGACGGCATCATGGTTGCTCGTGGCGATATGGGCGTTGAGATCCCTGTTGAAGAAGTTATCTTCGCGCAGAAGATGATCATCGAAAAATGTATCCGTGCACGTAAAGTCGTAATCACTGCGACCCAGATGCTGGATTCCATGATCAAAAACCCACGTCCTACCCGCGCTGAAGCAGGCGACGTCGCCAACGCCATCCTCGACGGTACCGATGCAGTCATGCTGTCCGGCGAATCCGCTAAAGGTAAGTACCCGCTGGAAGCGGTAACCATCATGGCGACCATCTGCGAACGTACTGACCGCGTGATGACCAGCCGTCTGGACTTCAACAACGACAGCCGCAAACTGCGCATCACTGAAGCCGTATGCCGTGGCGCCGTTGAAACTGCTGAAAAACTGGACGCGCCGCTGATCGTGGTTGCTACCCAGGGCGGTAAATCTGCACGTGCTATCCGTAAATACTTCCCGGATGCCACCATTCTGGCGCTGACTACCAATGAAACCACTGCTCGTCAGCTGGTGCTGAGCAAAGGCGTTATCGCTCAGGTAGTCAAAGAGATCAGCTCTACCGATGATTTCTACCGTATGGGTAAAGAAGTCGCTCTGGAAAGCGGTCTGGCTCAGAAAGGTGACGTTGTTGTCATGGTTTCTGGCGCGCTGGTTCCAAGCGGAACCACCAACACGGCATCCGTGCACGTACTGTAATAATCCACATACTTATTATAGTTTGCTTAAAAAAGCGCCCTCTGGGCGCTTTTTTTATACAGTCAGATAACTGAGCTCAATAAAAAATCAAATAGGCTGTCACTATTTAAACTCAGATTATCTAAGATGAATCCGATGGAAGTCCTCTGTTTTCACACACTTTTTCGCCATAAAATCCCAAAGTCGATGGTTCTTTGAGCGAACGATCAAAAATAAGGGAAAAGGCATAAAAAAATATTCTCAATATAAAAAAGTTTGTGTAATACTTGTAACGCTACATGGAGATTAACTCAATCTAGAGGGTATTTATAATGAATCGTACTAAACTGGTACTGGGCGCGGTAATCCTGGGTTCTACTCTGCTGGCAGGTTGCTCCAGCAATGCTAAAATCGATCAGCTGTCTTCTGACGTTCAGACTCTGAACGCTAAAGTTGACCAGCTGAGCAACGACGTGAACGCAATGCGTTCCGACGTTCAGGCTGCTAAAGACGACGCAGCTCGTGCTAACCAGCGTCTGGACAACCAGGCTCACTCTTACCGTAAGTAAGAGTTCTGGTAATAAAAATGGCGCACATTGTGCGCCATTTTTTTTGCCTGCGATTTGCCGGCTCTACTGCGTCACCTTTCCGGATGACGTTTCTGCCCCCACCGCTTCTCCCCGCGCACTGTTCTGTACCGACAGCACTGGTTCAGCCGCAGAAGCCGTTCCTTTCCCCGTGGAGATAATCACCGGATAACCGGCACGACGCGACAGCGTTTTTTTCACCTGGTCTTCGCTCACGCTCGCCTGCTGGACGAACTGCTTAAAGCCAGGGGATAACGTCATCTTCATGGTTTGCGTGTCCTGTGCTTCGTTCTGCGACAGCGGGCGATGCACTTCCAGATAGCGAGAGCCATCCGGCTCAACGGCGTACTTCACCGGTTCGTTGATCACCCTGACCGGCGTTCCACTGCGTACCTGAGCAAACAGCGCTTTGATATCTGGCGCATTCATGCGAATACAACCCGAGCTGACGCGCAGACCGACGCTGTCCGGGGCGTTAGTGCCGTGAATGAGATATTCGCCGTTACCGTACGCCAGACGCAGCGCAAAGAGCCCCAGCGGATTACCTGGACCCGCAGGCACCACCGCGGGCAACGTGACGCCACGCTCCAGGGAACGCGCGCGAATGCCCGCTGTTGGCGTCCAGGTCGGGTTGGGGATCTTCTGCCCCACGCGTGTCGTCATTTCCGGCGTTTCCAGCCCTTGCAGACCGATGCCAATAGGATAGACCTGCACCTGCTGTTCTCCCGGCGGGAAGTAGTAGAGGCGAAGTTCAGCCAGGTTCACCACAATCCCTTCACGCGGCACATCCGGCAATAGCATCTGTGACGGGATAGTCACCACGGTACCGGGTCTTGGCACGGGCGCGATGGTATTGTTGGCTTCGAGGATCAGCATCGCCGCCGTATCAAAGCGTCGGGCAATAGCCTGTAGGTTCTTGTCACCGTCCTGAACGGTGTAGGTTTGATTCTGGCCGATTAAACGACTGTTGGCAGGGGGTAATGGGTAGTCAACGGCCCAGGCGCTGGAAATAGCGCTGAGGGCTCCTAAAATGCTGAGTGTTAAGAGGGACGCGCGCTTCATATCTGGATTCCTTATTCATATTCACTGACAACGTGCCAGAAAGCTGAACCACCAGCGTGGCGGGCTTAAGCCCGCCTTTCGTAACAGAATGAAAGCTGTCTATTTGATATTAGCTAAAACTTGCTGCTTGCGTACGAATTGCCCGAATCATCGCCTCCAGCCCCTGGGAGCGCGACGGTGTCAGATGCTGCGCCAGCGCCAGCTGTTCAAACCAGGGGCGAACATCGAAAGCCTGAACGTCGGCGGCGGTCATGCCATCGTAGAGGATAAACACCACGGCAATCAAGCCTTTAACAATAGCTGCATCGCTATCGCCCTGCAGGGTTATCCGACCCTGTTCATCGCGCCCCATCACTATCCACACCTGGCTCTGGCAGCCCTGAATAAGGTGTTCAGGGCTGTGTAGCTCGGTGCTTAACGGTGTCAGGCGCTGCCCCAGTTCGATGATATAGAGGTACTTTTCTTCCCAGTTGGCGCAGCGCGTGAAGTTGCGCAACAGTTTGTCTTTATCCGGTAAAGCCGCCATCGTTGCTCCCTGTTAACCCAATAAGCGCCTGATGCGCTGTAACCCTGCCACCAGTCTGTCGACCTCTTCAACGGTGTTGTACATCGCCAGCGAGGCCCGGCACATAGCGGGAACCTGGTAAAATGCCATTAGCGGCATGGCGCAGTGGTGGCCGGTACGTACGGCGATGCCGTAGTTATCGAGAAAACTGCCCACGTCATAGGCGTGATGCTTGCCGAGATTAAAGGCAATCACCCCACGGCGCTCGGCGGGGCCGTAAAGGTGCAAATCAGGCACGGTGGCCAGCGCATCCAACGCGTAGCGCATCAGGGTCTGCTCGTATTCGTCGATCGCCGTCAGGCCCAATGCATTCACGTAGTCGAGTGCCGCACCGAGGCCAATAATGCCGCCGGTATTAGGCGTACCCGCTTCAAAACGCCACGGCGCTTTGGTCCAGGTGGTGCCTTCGGTCAGGCTGACGGTGGCAATCATTGAGCCGCCCCCTTCCCACGGTGGCATCTCCTGCAGGATCTCCGCTTTGACGTACAGCGCACCGATCCCGGTGGGTCCATAGAGCTTGTGACCGGAGAAGGCATAGAAATCGCAGTCCAGCGTCTGTACATCAACCGGCAGGTGCATCACCGCCTGCGCGCCGTCTACCAGCACCTTCGCGCCGTGGCGATGGGCCAGAGCGATCAGCGCCGGCAGCGGGTTCTCCGTGCCCAGTACGTTAGAGACCTGGGTTACCGCCAGCAGCCGGGTACGTTCGTCAAACAACGCCTCTACGGCATCGAGTTGCAGGGTACCGTCAGGCGTGAGTGGGATAACCCGCAGCTCCGCCCCGCTGCGCGCGCAGAGCATCTGCCAGGGCACGATATTGGCGTGATGCTCCATGGCGGTGATCACGATATTGTCACCGGCCTTGACGTTGCTGTTTCCCCAGCTATTCGCCACCAGGTTAATCGCCTCGGTGGTGCCGCGGACAAAGACAATCTCTTCGGCACTGGCGGCATGGAGGAAGTGCGCCACTTTCTGGCGCACATCTTCCATACGTTGCGTCGCTTCGGCGCTTAGCGTGTGGATCCCACGGTGTACGGCGGCATAGCCGTGACGATAAAAGGTCGCTTCGGCGTTGATTACCTGTTCCGGTTTTTGCGCGCTGGCGGCCGAGTCGAGATACACCAGCGGCTGGCCGTGAACCTCACGCGCCAGCACCGGAAAATCACCGCGAACCTGTTGTACGGAAAAAGTCATTGTTTACCTCCTGCCAGACGCAGCCCAATGCGCGCTAGCACGTGCTGCTTGAGCGCTTCAAGGGCAATGGCATCGGTCAGCCCCGCGGCAAACGCATAGAGGATGATTTTCTTCGCCTCCTCCTGCGCTATCCCGCGTGAGCGTAAGTAAAAGAGCTGCTCATCGTCGATACGACCCACGGTGGCACCGTGGCTGCACTTGACATCATCAGCATAGATTTCCAACTGCGGCTTGGTATCCACTTCCGCCAGCCGTCCAAGCAGCAGATTGTTGTTGGTCATCTGCCCGTCGGTTTTAATTGCATGCGGTGCCACGGTAATCACGCCGTTAAACACCGCCCGCCCCTTATCGTTCACGATGGTTTTATGGAGCTGGCGGCTGTTGCAGTAACCCTGATTATGTTCAAGCCAGGTACGTGTATCGCACACTTCGTTGCCCACCGGCATCGACAAGCTGTTGACCCGTAGAGTGCTGTTCTCGCCATTCAGCTGTGTGCTGGTGTGGTGACGGGTGACCGCCGCGCCCAGCAGGAAACTGTGGCTGAAGGCCGAGGCATCGCGTCCTAATCGCAGATCGTTGTGGGCGAAGTGGTAGCTCAGGGCATTTTCACAGTTCAGCTTAAGATGCTGAAGTTGCGCGTTGTCCGCCACCTCTGCGGTCAACCTCGCACCGGTAAAATGGCGCGCCGCATTCAGGCTAACGTACTGTTCAATCACCGTCGCCTGCGCCCCTTCCGCCAGGCGGAGATGGTGGCGATAGTGCGCAGTGTTCATCTCATCAGAATCAAGGCCGCGGGTAATGTGCAGCAACAGCAGCGGTTTTGCTGGATGCTGATGACGCGCCACCGCAATATGGGTCACGCTGGTTGCCAGCCCTTCGGTCAGATGGAGGAAGACTTCACCGTGCACGGCATCCGGCAGCGACTGACGTTGGTTATCGACCATCACCTCAAACCCGCTCGCCGATAAATCGTCGCTCAGTCGGGCATCGAACTGCCCATCAACAAACACCAGCCGGTAGGCATCCAGCGCCACCGCGTGCGCATCGCGCTCTGCGACGGTCAGCGCTGGCAGTGCCGGAGCAACGAAAGTGCTGGCGAGCAGTTTATCCAGCGAGGTGTACTTCCAGTCTTCATCTTTGCGTGTTGGCAGACCCAGCTTTTGTACCTGCTGGAGGTGCTGCTGCGCCTGAGGCGACACGTTGCCGCCCCGCGACTGGAACAGCGCATGCCACTGCTGCAGCGCGCTACTGTTGTTCGCTAAGCCAGCCATAGCCCTGCTCCTCCAGTTGTTTCACCAGACGGAAGTCGCCGGATTTCACAATGCGCCCTTGGTAGAGCACGTGCACCACGTCCGGCTTGATGTAATCCAGAATGCGCTGGTAGTGGGTGACGATGATAAACGCCCGCTTACCGTCGCGCAGCGAGTTCACGCCGTCGGCGACGATTTTGAGGGCATCGATATCCAGCCCGGAGTCCGTTTCATCGAGAATGCAAAGCTCCGGTTCCAGCACCGCCATCTGTAGAATATCGTTGCGCTTCTTCTCGCCGCCGGAGAAACCGACGTTGACCGAACGGGTCAGGAGATCCGCGGGCATCTTCAGCAGATCGATTTTCTCTTCCATCAGATCCTGAAAGTCAAAACGATCCAGCGGTTCCTGCCCGCGATGCGCGCGCACCGAGTTCAGCGCGGTTTGCAGGAAGAACTGGTTGCTGACCCCTGGGATCTCGACCGGATACTGGAAGGCCATAAAGATGCCCTCTCCGGCCCGCTCTTCCGGCGACAGCGCCAGCAGATCGCTGCCCTTAAACGTTACCGAACCACCGGTAACGGTGTAATCTTCACGGCCCGCCAGCGTCGCGGAGAGCGTACTTTTCCCTGAGCCATTCGGCCCCATAATGGCGTGCACCTCGCCTGGGCGCACGTTCAGGTTAACGCCGCGCAGGATCGCTTTATCGTCAACCGAGACTTCTAATTCGTTGATATTCAACATACCGTTTCCCTTAATCCTTAACCGACGCTGTGTTCGAGGCTGATAGCCAGCAGTTTTTGCGCTTCCACGGCGAACTCCAGCGGCAGCTCCGAGAAAACATCCTTACAAAAGCCGTTCACGATCATCGAGATAGCATCATCTTCGCTGATGCCGCGCTGCAGGCAGTAGAACAGCTGATCTTCACCGATGCGTGAGGTGGTGGCTTCATGCTCCAGCTGTGCGCTGTTATTGCGGCATTCAACGTACGGAAAGGTATGCGCCCCGCAGTCGGGGCCAATCAGCATCGAGTCGCACTGAGTGTAGTTACGCGCATTGGTCGCCGTCGGCATGATTTTCACCAGCCCGCGATAGCTGTTCTGACTATGCCCGGCAGAGATCCCCTTCGAGATAATGGTCGAACGGGTGTTTTTACCGATGTGGATCATCTTAGTGCCGGTGTCAGCCTGCTGATGGCCACTGGTCAGCGCCACCGAGAAGAACTCACCAACCGAGTTATCCCCGCGTAGGATGCAGCTCGGGTATTTCCAGGTGATCGCCGAACCGGTTTCTGACTGCGTCCAGGACATCTTGCTGTTTTCCCCTTCGCACAGCGCACGCTTGGTGACGAAGTTGAGGATCCCGCCGCTGTTGTTGTCGCCGGGGAACCAGTTTTGCACGGTAGAGTATTTCACTTCCGCGTCTTTATGGATGATCACCTCCACCACCGCCGCGTGTAGCTGATAACTGTCGCGCACCGGGGCGGAACAGCCTTCGATATAGCTCACGTAGCTGCCTTCATCGGCAATCAGGATGGTGCGTTCAAACTGGCCGGTTTTCTCGGCGTTAATACGAAAATAGGTCGAGAGTTCCATCGGGCAGCGCACCCCTTTCGGGATGTAGATAAAGGTACCGTCCGAGGCCACCGCCGCATTCAACGCGGCAAAGAAATTGTCATTTTCGGGCACGACAGTGCCCAGGTAGCGCTGGACCAGTTCAGGGTGATCGTGGATAGCCTCGCCAAAGGAGCAGAAAATGATCCCTTGCTCGCCCAGCTTTTCCCGATAGGTAGTGGCAACCGAGACGGAGTCAAAAATAGCATCCACCGCCACTTCTTTACCTTCGCGCACCGGAACACCGAGCTGGTTGAAGGTAGCCTCTACTTCATCGGTCAAAAAGCTGCTGGCCCCGGTTTGCTGCTGCGCACCTGGTTCGGAAGCGCAGGTATCATCACAGTTACCGCACGATGGCGCGGAGTAATAGCTGTAGTCCTGATAGTTCAGCGAGGTGTAATGGGCTTTTAGCCAGTGTGGCTCTTCCATCTGGGTCCAGGCGTGATAAGCCTTCAGGCGAAATTCCAGCATCCACTCGGGTTCATTGCGTCGGGCTGAAATCGCCCGCACCACCTCTTCATTGATCCCTTTCGCCAGTTCGTCGGTCTGTAGTTGGGTAAAAAACCCTTCTTTATAGTTCAGCGGGCCGCCGGCCCAGGTCTGGACATCGTCACTTGCATCAGTATTGCGCGTCATTATGTACCGCCTATACCCCGAAGCTTTCGCCGCAGCCACATTCGTTCTGCGCCTTCGGGTTATGATATTTAAACAGCTGGTTCAAGCCTTCCCGCACGTAATCCACTTCCGTGCCGTCAATAAACGGCATCGCGCTTAAAGGCACCCACAGCTTCGCGCCGTCGGCCTCGAACAGCAGATCGTCTTTATTCGGTTCACTCACCGCGTCCAGCACATAGCCAAAGCCCGCGCAGCCGGTCTGTTTCACCCCAAGCCGCACGCCCTGAATACCGGGCTGTTGTTTAACCAGCTCCCGAATATGCGCCGCCGCAGGCGGGGTAAGCGTCACGCCACGCCAGGTGACATCGCTGGGATCGAAAGTTCCAGAATGCAAATCCATAGGTCTACCTCATCAGTGGAGCCACAAAGGGATAACGCTATGTTAGTGATAATGATTATCACTTCAACCCGCGCCACGTGGGGGTATTCCCCGTTTTCCCTTTATTGATGTCTTTTTATAAGCATAGACCCTGCGACAAGCGGCGAATGAGATAGATTAATTTTTACAATGCTTTGAAAAATAATGGGTTTGTTGATGGTGATAGCTGGATTAGCGAGATGTGCTAAAGATGTATAGCCAATGCCTATTTATTTAATCGGTTTTGAGAGGTTCTGCAAATCAGGCACTTAGAGGATAATCAGTGGGTTAGGGAAAGTGCTGTATGGACATATAGGGACATATACGGCCTTTTTGATGCCCCCAAACCTGCCCCCTGAAAGCATTCTGCCCCCCATATGCCCCCCCAGATTCGAGTTTAAGTTAGTGGTTTTCAAGAGCATTAGCGCAAGACGAATCACTACCCTCACCGGTTTCGAGTTGTTTTGCGCTAATTTTTTGCCATCACATCTCAGTCATTATTGACTGACAAAGCTGCGGCGTTGCATGCAGATGCATTCGCCATAGCTTACAAATAGCAGTTCCTCATATAACACGCCATCCGCGAAAGTGTGTCTGAAATCAGCAAGTAACAACAACATGAAGCCGAGCAGTACCTCCGGCCAGCACATCAGATTTGAACGCCCCATCAGACTGAATCAATTTAATATTGCATCCAGTATTTGTTACTGTATTCGGACCTGCGCTAACAAACCCTGCTGACGCAAGGCTAAATCCTGTGTCGATGGTGATACTGACAGCAGGAGCTAGGGATTCATCGACCCCGGGCCAACCAACAGCGATTTGATCCCCTGATGCCGATATTAGAAACGCCCCACCCGTAAAGAAATTCGCTGCATCAATAGTCCACACGCCACCACTACGTAGTAAATTGAACGCAATCGCTTTATTGCGGCGCTCACCGCTGATTGCTAATCGAGGGTTTCTAAACTCAAAAGTGCCCTGCGATGTTGTACTGGCTCCGTAGGCCAAAGATATCCAGTTCCCACCGTCAGCCACAATCCAGTCAATACGTAGGGTTACCCATTCTAGTGACGACGTAGTCGCAACACCCACAATTTTTCTACCAGCTGAAATTCCATTACCGGATCGTGAGTCCATCTCAATAGAAGCGGAACCTACTGTAAGCGAGGCGCATCGAACGTCTACTGAGAAACTCAATGTTGTTCCGTGTGCCTGTTTACCTAAATCCATTAACTGCAATGCAGCGGAGGCTGTTGACGACTTTATCAGAACCGATTTTGTTATGTCGTTTTTGTTGAACGTATTTGAACCAATAGGTATATCTGAATAGGATGAGAATGACTGCATACCTTTTGGTAATGTTTTATAAGTTTGAACTTGCATATTACCCCCGGTAAAAGTCAGTAATAATGATATCGGTACCAGCACTGACTGCATTATCAAAACGAGTTGGTGTATTAGCAATAGCATATACAAGCAGTAAACCACGGTCTTTTATACTTGATACCGCTGATGCATCTGTGATAATGGGGCCACTTAGCATTGCCGCGCAGTTACCCAGTTTATAAGCCAGGTTAAGTCGGTCTTCGTCCAATGCAGCGCCGTAGCCGCCCATGACGCATAGCCCGATATACGCATTTTTAGAACGCAGCAATTCTAGGGTTTGTGGGTATGTGGACTGGACGCAAACATCCGTCGGGCGTGGGCCATAATATTTTGTGACGAGAGCCAGGAAGCTATCCGCCTGGTCAGAAGTCATCGGAGCAGACCATTCCGCTAATGGGGTTACTGCGCACCGTTTGCACTCGCGCAACCATTCGTCATAATTCATTATCCTCTCATTTGCCCAGGCGGAGGATACATAGGACCCCATGTCCATTGCTTTTAGTTGAGCATAGGTGAATGACTCTATCGCACCTGTGTTAACGTTATTTGTGAATCGCCACGGGTTTAACAGACACCTCAGAGTCATTTAAGATGGCTTAAAGAG